>JBEKVD010000017.1:0-43127 GCA_049514315.1 Candidatus Limnocylindrales bacterium
TTCCTGATGGGCGACGCAATCGGCTGCGCCAAGCGCGGTCAGAAGACGCCCGAGGGAAGCTACAACCTCGAACGGATGCTCAAGGGCCTGGTCGCGAAGTCCGTCCCGATCGCCGCCTGTGGGACGTGCATGGACGCCCGGGGTTACACGGAGGCAGAACTGACAGACGGCGTCCACCGCTCATCCCTGGCCGAGCTGACCACCTGGACCCTCGAGTGCGATCGGGTGCTGGTGTTCTAAAGCCATCGTCCGAGGCGTAGCCCCGACCCGCCCGGGGCTGCTGGCACCGGCTTGGGCGGCTGCCAGGGGGTAAATCTGCCTCCGCTCGAGAAGACCGGCGTCGGGTAACTCAGACCCGCGGTCGACCAGACTCCCGCGACGCCACGCGGCTCCAGACGACCGTTGACCGTCCGGCGCGGCCCCTCACGATGGGCTCACGCCACCACCGCGGACCTGAGGACCGTCACCCGATGAGCGATCTCCCTACTGAGGCGGCAGTCCCGCACGGGCCCGCGGGAAGCTCCGGATCGCCTGAGGAAGTGCCGCCGGCTCCGCCCGACTGGGCCGCGCTGCCGGATCGGACCGTGGCGCCGGCTCCACCGCCCTCGGCTCGGTCTGCAGCCGATGTTGCGCCGCGGCCCGGCTGGGCCGCGGCGCCCCTGCCGGCGGCGGCCACCTTACCGGCGACAGAGCCCGGTCCGGCGCCTGCCGGGACGGTCTTCAGGCGCAACCAACAACCCTGGCTGCCCAGCGTGGTGGTGGCCGCGATCATCGCCGGGGTCGTGCTCGGCGGCATGGGACTGGACACGGTCCTGTCGACTCCAAGCGCCGGAACGGTGGCGGTCGGCGGCTCGGTGACGTTGACCGCAGCCCCCGGCTGGGTCCTCGCCCCGTCGCAGGACGGCGTCTCCGCCGGCATAGAGCTGCAGAAGGCCGACGCCTTTCTGACCGCGGAGGTCGTCTCGTCGAGCTACTCGGGCGACTCGGCCTCGATGCTGTCCGACCAGGAGCAGGCACTCAACGGCGGCTCGGCCCAGGTCAGCTACGGCGGTGCCCACCGGACTTCGATCAGCGGCCACGACACCACCTACGTCGCGTTCGAGGCGACCGTGTCGTCCGGCCAGCGAT
Source organism: Candidatus Limnocylindrales bacterium (assembly GCA_049514315.1). GTDB lineage: Bacteria > Chloroflexota > Limnocylindria > Limnocylindrales > CSP1-4 > Fen-1039. The sequence goes on from JBEKVD010000017.1 coordinate 1,129, forward strand.
CGGGCATCGTGGATGGCGAGCTGGTCTGCATGGTCGTCGACGGCAACGCCGTCGTCATCGTCGCCGCGGCGCCGCAAGGCGATTTCGACCCGGTCGTTGACGATGTTTCGGCAATGATCCAGAGCGTGGGAGTCGGAGCATGACGGCCTCAGTCGAACCGGCCCCGGCGCCACGCTGGGGCAGACAGGCCTCGCTCATCCAGCCGAGCCAGCCGGCCTTCTGGCTCTACTGTGCCCTGCTGGCGATCGGCGGCTACTTCTTCGTCCAGGAACAATCGCTGATGAGCAGCTTGACGACGGCTTACCTGCTGTCGTGGACGCTCGTCCTGATCTACGCCGTTCCCGTGGCTCTCATCATCTACCGGCTCGACCTGTTCGAACGCGAGCCCGGGCCGATGCTGGCAGCCGCCGTCCTCTGGGGTGGCGTGGTCGCAACCAGCCTGGCAGCCCATGCCAACGAGGCCTGGTTGTCGGTCCTGGGCAAGGTTGCCTCGCCCGATTTCGCCGCACAGTGGGGCGCCGCCATCGTCGGCCCGGGCGTCGAAGAAACGCTGAAGCTGATGGGCGTCGTGGTTCTCTACCTGGTCGTTTCGAGCGAGTTCGACGGGGTCATGGACGGCTTCGTCTACGGTGCGATGGTCGGGCTCGGCTTCACGGTGGTCGAGGATGTTTCGTACTTCATAAACGCGGTGGCTGCCTTGCCGGGCGCCGTCGACCAGTCCGGCCCGGTTCTCGACACGTTCCTCATCCGGGTGGTGGGCGGCGGCCTGTACGGCCACGTCCTGTTCACCGGCCTGACCGGGACCGGGTTCGCCTTCTTCGTAACCCATCGCGCAGACCCCTTGCCGAAGCGTCTTCTGGGTGCCGCGGCGTGCATCGCGGCCGGCGTGTCCGCTCATGTCGTCTGGAACTCCCCGTGGATGGAATCGATCCTCCAGACAACCGGCGGCGCCAATCCCAGCGTCTTCCAGTGGATCGAATACGGGGCGGTCAAGGGCCTGCCGTTCCTGATCCTGCTCGGCGTGGTCGTCGCGTTCGCAACCCGGAGCGAGGAAGCCAACTTCCGGTCGATCGTCGCCGGCGAGCCCGATCCATCGGTCGTTACCGATGAGGAGATCCGATCTCTCCGAAGCCTTATGTCCAGGCGCTCGGCTCGGACCGACGCGGGTCGGCTGTACGGTCAGGTCGGCTCGAAGCTGACCGGCCGGCTGCAGGCTGCCCAGATCGAGTACGCGATGATCCGAAGCCGAAGCGATTCGCCGGCCGACCCGGCGCTGGACGCCCAACGCCTGAAGATCCGGTCGATCCGTGCCGAGCTCGCGGCGATCCCTGCCCTCGCGCAGGTGGCGGCCCCGACGGCAGGCGTGGCGCCGCCGGCCGTCACCGAGGTCATGGCCGTTGCCAGGGATTCGACGGCCCGTGGGCCTGCTGCGGGGCCGGCTGCGGCGGTTGCGGCCCCGACGGCAGGCGTGGCGCCGCCAGTTCCGTGGGCCCCGGTCTGGACTCCGACTGGTGCCGCGCCCGCGCCCGCCCCTGCGCCGGCGCCCCTCTTCGCGGCCCCGGTCTGGACACCGACCCACGTGGTGCCCGCCGGCGGAATCGGGGCCTGGGCCGATCCCGACCCATCGCGTCAACCCGTGGCCCGACTGTCGGAAGGCGTCGAGCTCGTCATCCTGGCGCAGGCCGGGGCGTGGGCCCAAGTTCGGGGCATGAACGGGTGGACCGGCTGGGTCGACGGCCGGCTCCTGGCACCGCGACGGCGGTAGCCTTCGACCCTTGGCCTTCGAATTTCGGGCTTCGACCCTCGGCCTTCGAATTTCGGGCTTCGACCCTCGACCCTGCGAGCGATGGCCGGGGCAGCACCGCCAGCGGCTCCCACTCGGGCGGTGACGCCACGATATCGATGCCCGGCGGGTCGACTCCGCGTTGCTTCTGCTCAACAACGCCCCGGGAACTGCTAAGTAGAGGGGCAGGCCGTGAGACGACTCAGTCTGAAGCCGAGTTAGTCTCTGGCGGCTTAACGGCCGCGCAGATCCCTCCATAGGGCCAAGGTCAGCCTCGACGCTGGTACGCGGCCCACTTAGTAATCCTCCGGGCGAAGTTGAGTGGAAGGGAGAGCGCCGACCCCGCTGAGCGCCGCCGCCTCGTGCCGCCGCTCAGCGCCGCCGCGTTGAGTGGAAGGGAGAGCGCCGACCCCGCTGAGCGCCGCCGCCTCGTGCCGCCGCTCAGCGCCGCCGCGTTGAGTGGAAGGGAGAGCGCCGACCCCGCTGAGCGACGCCGCGTCGTGCCACCGCAACATTCGCTGTCCGGAACCGCTGCCCGGCTCGGCTGGCGGCGACCGCTTCGAACAAGCCCGGTGGGCCGGGGCGCTCGCTACTTCGCCCGCGACCGGCGCGTTCTTGCCCGCGGTGGCTCCCGCCTCAGGATCAGCACGTGCTGGTGCGCGATGTTCGGGACGAAAGTGCTCGGGTAGCCGTAAGGTCGCAATCGCGTCCCGGCCTGGTACCAGATCACGTCGCCTTTCGCGGTGAAGCCGGCGCGGCTCGCGCGACCTGCCAGGTCGGTTCCCGTGAAGATGTAATGCCCCTCCTGGTAGGCATCGCGGACGATCACGGCCGCATACCGGCCCGGCCGGAGGACGCGCAAGAGTTGCGCGAACGCATTCTCCATTCGGTCGAGGAACGTCGCGTAGTCGGCGCTGTTGGCAAGGTCGCCCTCCCGCGCGGTTACCATCGAGTAGTCGGTCCGACGGTTCGGGTGCCGTTCTGCGAGCCTCCCCCCGGACATTGTGATCGGCAGCTGGATGTTGTACGGCGGATCGGTGGCGACGAAATCAACGCTGTCGGACTCGAGCTGCGGCAGCAAGGCCAGCGCATCGCCCAGGCGCATCTCCAGGCCGGATGGGTCGAAACCTCGCTCGCCCCCGGGATCGGATGCACCGATGTCTGCCAGCGCGGGGCCACGGCCGCCGCGTTCGGCCGCCAGGTCGCGCAGGAGCCCGTCGTAGATGTCGACCCAGCGCGGCTCGATCTCGAAACCGAGAGCGCGTCTCGGTTTCCGGCAGATGGCCGCCCCGAGAAGCGTCCCACCGACGCCGGCGAACGGGTCGAGGACCAGCTCCCCGGGCATCGTGAAGAACTCGATCAGCCGTGCCATCAGCCGGGGTGGCTTGTTGGCCCCGTGTCGCTTTCGCAGAGCGTGACCCAGCTCGGAGGGGTAGGCCGTTCCCCAGATGGACTTGGTGAAGTAGAGCCACTCCTCGCCCGATAGCTCGTTGAGGGTGTTGCGCGGGTGCCTGGGGCTCACCCGTCGAGCTTAGCGGCCCCGTTGCCCGGGCGCGAACTGCTCGCATCCGAGCGAACCGGTGGCAACGGCGCCGGAACCGCCACGAAACGGGTGCCCTCGGGCCCCGTCGTCGGGTTACCCTTGTTCAACCGACGAGTGAGGCGCTGCGCCGTGCAGTGCAGTGCGATGCCGGCTCTGGGGCCCGAACGAGTGACCATGACAAGCCTGGACCGAAGCAGCGCGGATGGCCGCTTCGACGGACGCTCGCCGCACCCGCGGCTTTGGAGCGACCGCTTCGTCGGTCGAGAGCGCCAGCTGGAGCGCATCGCGGTTGGGCTGCAGAGCGCGGCGGACGGCAAGCCCAACGCCATCGTCCTTGGGGGAACCGCGGGTCTTGGACTGAGCCGGCTCCTGGGCGAAACGCGGCGGCGAATCGAGACCCTGGCCCAGCCGTTGACGGCCGTGCACGGCGTGGCGCTGCCGGCCACTTCGGGTGTTCCCTATGCGCCGGTGACCGCCGCCCTTGAGCGTTTGCTCGCGCCGTTGCCGAACGACGCGCTGGTCGAGCTCGTGGGACCAACCGGCGACGCCATCGCCCGGCTGGTTCCCGGTCTCCGCCCGCGCCTCAACGACCTTCAGCTGCTGCCCGACCGGCCGCGGATCGCTGCCACCGAATGGCGCGAGGCACGGATGTTCGAGGCCGTGCTGGGGCTGCTCGAGAGGCTTGGCGAGCGGCAGCCGGTCGCTTTGCTGCTGGAAGACCTCCATCACGCCGACGCCGCCACTCGGGGACTGGTCACTTTCCTGGCTCGGGTAACGCGCGGTCAGCGGGTCCTGCTGGTGGTCACCTACCAGCCCGACCGCCTGCTCAGGTCGGACCCGCTGCGGTCCACGCTGTCGACCCTGGCTGCGTCGCCTTCGGTAGCGAGTGTCGAAGTCGGGCCGTTGGAGCGGGCCGAGCTTGCCCAGCTGATCGAGGCGATCGAAGGCGCGCGCCCTTCTTCCACGACCCTGCTTCTGGTTGCCGAGCGGTCGCGCGGCAACCCGCTCGTCGCGGAGGAACTGCTCGCCGCCAGGCGTGAGTTGCTGGGCGTCTCGCTGGCGGGCACCTTCAACCGTCTGGTCACAGCCCGGGCGTCGCTGCGCTCGCCGGAGTGCCGTCGCGTGCTTCGGCTCCTTTCCCTTGCGGGGTCAACCGTTACCGAGCCGACGCTGATGTCGATGGCGGCCGAATTCGAAGCCCGGTCGCCGGCTCGGCCACCCCGCTCCACAGCTTCACCACAACGTGGCGACGGCCTGGAATCGGACATCGCCGCGGGCGTTGCCGAGGCCCTGGAACACGACTTCCTGATCGAGACTCTCGAGCCGTCCTACGGCCTGGGCGGCACCGGCCCCGGTGGCGGAGGTGGTCACGGGGCCCGCGAGGTAACGGGCGAGGACCGCGATGCTCGTTCAAGCCCCCGCCGGGAGGGCAGCCGGGATGAGATGCGGCGCCGGCGCGGCGATGCCGCCGGCCGGGAAGGCGGCCGCTCTCCCGAGCGGCTCGGCCGCGATACGCGCCGGGACGACCGTGCCGGCCCGCAACCGCGGCCCGAAGGGACGGCCGCGAAGGATGCGGCAGTTCGGCGTGTCGGCTTCCGACATGAGCTTATCGCCGAGGCCATTGCCTCCGACCTGCTGCCGGGCACGCGGCGTCGCTACCACTCCGCCCTCGCCGCCGCAAAGGGAGGTGACTTCGATTACCAGCCGGCTGCCGCGCTGTCGCACCACCTGGCCGCATATGAGCTGGCGGAGGCGGAGAGCGCCGCCCTTGAGGCCGCGGCCGCCGCCGAGAGGATGGACGCCGGAGCGGATGCGTTGGCTCACTACGAGCGCGCCCTCGGCCTCTACGACATCGTCCGGCCGGACGAGGGGGTGGTCCGCCTCTCGGACCTGCACATTCGAGCCGCGGAGGCCGCCTTCGCTGCCGGAGACCCCGCCCGGGCCGAGGCCTACGCCGAGGCGGCGGCCGCTGCCCTGGAAGATCCGCGCGAACGGCCGGCGCTCGGCCTCGTCATGGAACAGCTCGGCCGCTACCGGCGCGCCTCCGGGGACCATGAAGGATCGCTCGCGGCATACCGCCGGGCCGTCGAGCTGGTGCCGCCGGAGCCCACCGCCGCGCGCGCCAGGGTGCTCGCTTCGCTCGCCCAATTCCGGATGCTGGACGGCGTCTTCTCCGAGGCCAAACGCTGCGCCCAGGAGGCGGTGGACGTTGCCACTCTCGTCGGCGCGGGCGCTCGCCAGGAGATGCTCCACGCGACGTGCACGCTCGCCGTGGCCGACGCCTGGGGCGAAGATCCCGAGCCGGCCGTGTGGAAGCTGCGCCAGACCCGCGACGAAGTGGCGGAGCTCGGCCGTCTCGACGATCTCTTCCGCGTCTACGCGAACCTGACCACCGTTCTTGACCTGCTGGGTCGGCGCGAGGAAGCCATCGCCATCGCCTACGAGGGCATTGCCGAGGCTGAACGCGCCGGCCAGGCTACGGTCTACGGCAACTTCCTGCGGGCCAACGCGGCCGATTCCCTGTTCTTCCTGGGCCGCTGGGACGAGTGTCGGCGGCTCTGCCTCGACGCCCTGAGCTGGAGCCCGGTGGGCATCTGGTTCCTTTCGCCGCTCCTCAACCTGGCAATGCTCGAGGTGGCGACGGGAGCCGGCGAATCAGCAGGGCGGCTCCTGGGCCAGGTGCTCCTGGCCATCGAAACGGTCCAGGACCCGCAGTTCTCCGTTCCGGCGCACCAGGCCGCGGCTGCCTACGGGCTTTGGCAGGAAGACCTTGTGGATGCGCACAGGTCCGCGGAACGAGGCTGGTTGAGGGTCAGCGATACCGAGGACTGGCTGCTCATGGCACGCATGGCTGCGACTTACCTGGAGGTCGAGGCAGCGATCGCCCTGGATGCCCACCGTCGCCGTGACTTCGCGACGCTCGCTGCGACACGGGAGCGCAGCTTGCCCGTCGTGCTCAGGGCCGAAGCCGTGGTCCGGGCCTGCGGCGTATCCCCGAAGGCGGGCTCGCGACGCCAGGCGGACCTCGCGATCAGGACGGCCCGCGCATTCCGGTTCCGTGTCGAGGGTCGAGACGAGCCCGATACGTGGAGGCAGCTGGCCCTGGAGTGGGCCGAGCTGGGCGATCCGTACGAGGCCGCCCGAGCGCGCTGGCGCGAGGCGGAGGCGTTCCTCGATCGGGCTCGAGGCCAGTCCACCCGGACCGTGGCCCGCGAGCCGCTCACCGCGGCCGCTGAGGCCGCCTTCAAGCTGGGGGCCTGGCCGCTGCTTCGGTCCGTTGCGGAACTGGCGCGACGGGCCATGTTGCCGCTCCCCAAGCAGATCGAGGCGGCGCTCGACGGCTGGATGGAGGCCGCCGCGCCGCCGGCCAGGCCGGTCGGGCGCCCGGGCCCGCCATCGGGTGCGTCTGCACGGGGCGGGTCGCCTGCGAGCCGCGGCGCGGCAGGCGCCGCTCGCTCGGACTCGCGTTCGGAATCGGGCATGTTGGCCGACTTCGTGTCTCCGTCGAGCCGCCCGGCGCAACAGGACTTCGGGCTGAGCAGGCGAGAGCTCGAAGTCCTCGCCCTCATCGCCGAAGGCCGCACCAACCCCGAGATCGGCCGAAGGCTCTTCATCACCCGCAAGACCGTGGCCGTTCACGTCAGCAACATCCTGGCCAAGCTCGGTGTCTCGGGCCGGGTGGAGGCTGCCGCCGCCGCGATCCGCCTGGGGATGACCGACGGCGGGTAGGGCGGGCCCGACGCCCTCGTCTGATCCCAGATACCAAGAAACCCGGACGACGGGGTCCGGGTTTCTTGGGGTGGGTCCGGTCTACCAGCGCTTGCCCATCACGACAAGCCATGGCACACGTCGCAACGTCGCCTTCACGGCCGACTCCTTGATTGGTGGTTCTCATGTGCCCGCGCATGTCGCGTGCAGCCGCGACAACGTACCCTCTGCTTCGGACGATCCTCAATCGCCCAACCGTACCGTCGGGCCTTACCCACCAAGTACCGGTGGCGATCTCGCGGACGACCGCGTTCGCCCGACGCGGGGCGTCTACAGTGCCTTGACCGCGGCCACGAGCTCCTGCAAGCCTTTCTTCGCGTCGGCGAAGAACATGCCCGTCTTGGGGTTGACGTACAGCGGGTTGTCGATGCCGGCGTAGCCGCGGCCCATCGATCGCTTGATGACGATGACGGAGCGGGCCCTGTCGACGTCGAGGATCGGCATCCCGAAGATCGGACTGGAGTGGTCCGCTCGAGCGGCCGGGTTCGTGACGTCGTTGGCGCCCACGACGAGAGCGACGTCAGTCCGCTCGAACTCCGGGTTGATCTCGTCCATCTCCCTGAGCTGCGGATAGGGCACGTTGGCCTCGGCCAGGAGCACGTTCATGTGGCCCGGCATGCGGCCGGCCACCGGATGGATCGCGTAGGAGACATCGATGCCTCGGGCTTCGAGCAGGTCGGCAAGCTCACGGACGCCGTGCTGCGCCTGGGCCACAGCCAGGCCGTAGCCGGGCACGATGACGACCTTGCTGGCGTAGGCCAGCTGGATCGCTGCGTCGTCGACTGAGACTTCGCGGACGGTCCCGTCCACGCCGGTCATCGAGGCCTGCGTGCCCTCGGCCGCCCCAAAGCCGCCGACGATGATGTTGGCGATCGACCTGTTCATGGCGTTGGCCATGAGTCGGGTCAGGATCGCGCCCGATGCGCCGACGAGGGCGCCGGCCACGATCAGCATCACGTTGCCGACGACGAAACCGGCCATCGACACGGCCGTACCGGTGAAGGCGTTCAGCAAGGAGATCACGACCGGCATGTCGGCCCCGCCGATGGGAAGAACCATCAGCACGCCGAAAGCAAGGGCGCAAATGAGCGCCACGAGCAGGAGCACGTTGAGAACGCCCACGTCGTACGTGACGACACCCGCGCCGGCGATGATCAGCACGATCGAGACGCTGAGGCTGCACACGACGACGAGCCACGACACGATCCGGCCGCCGGGGAGAAGTATGGGCTGGCCCTTGATCCGGCCCATCAGTTTGGCCGAGGCGATCAGCGACCCGGTGAAGGTCACGGAGCCGATAAGGATGTCGGCAATGATGAAGAAGGTCCGCCAGCCGTCGAGGCCGGGAGCACCTCCGGCCAGGACCCGATGGCCGTCGAGGGCGATGAAATCGTTGAGTGCCAGGAGGGCCGCGGCGCCGCCGCCCACGGCGTTGAATACCGACACCAGTTGAGGCATCGAGGTCATGGCGACGGTTTGGGCCGTCCTCAGCCCGAGGCCGCCACCGAGGGCCAGGCCGCCGATGACGATCAGCCAGTTGCCAAGCCCGACGCCGCTTTGTGCCGCGAGGATGACTTCCGCCGCGACGGCGACGATCATCCCGGCGGCAGAGAGGCGGTTGCCGGTCCGCGCGGAGGCGGGCGAATTCATCAGATGCAGGCCGATGACGAAAAGGGCCGCCCCGAGGATGAAGGCGACCTGCACCAGGTAGCCGACGTTGGTTGCGCTCATGGCGATCCCCTTGTTACCTGTCGGCCTTGTCGGTCGATGGAGCGGGGCGCCGTTTGAACATCTGGAGCATGCGATCGGTGACCCAGTACCCGCCTACGACATTCGCCCCTGCGAAGGCCATCGCGACGAAGGCCAGGGCCGCAGTCAGCGGGTTGTCGGCCTGCGTCGCCAGCCCGATCGCACCCACGAGAACGATGCCGTGGATCGAGTTGGTCCCGGACATCAAGGGCGTGTGCAGGGTCGCGGGAACCTTGCTGATGACTTCGAAGCCGAGCAGGATTGCCAGCACGAAGACCGTCAGGTTGTCGAGGAGAGTACTGACGTTCATTGCCTGTCGCCTCCCCGAGCTGGGGACCGCAGGAGCTTCCTTGTCTCCTCCTGGACCACCTTGCCCGCGTACGTGATGACGGTTGCGGCCGTGACCTCGTCCTCGAAGTCAAGTCGAAGCTCGCCGAGCTTGACGAAGTTCAGGAGCAGGTTGGTTATGTTGCGCGAGTAGAAGGCGCTCGCGCCCGTCGGCATCGAGGCCGGCAGGTTCAACGGGGCATGAATGGATACGCCGTTGGGGGTCGTCGTCACCATTCCCGGACTCGACAGCTCGCAGTTTCCGCCCAGCTCGCTCGCGGCCATGTCGACGATGATCGAGCCGGCCTTCATACATTCGACAGCGGCGGCCGTCACGAGAACCGGAGGCCGCCGGCCTGGAACCTGCGCCGTCGTTATGACGATGTCATGCGAGGCGATTACGTCGTTGAGCTCCTCCTGCTGAGCGGCCTGCTCATGCGGCGTGAGAGCCCGGGCATAGCCACCCTGACCGGCGCCATCGATCGCCGACTTGAGGGTGATGAACTGCGCGCCAAGCGATTCGGCCTGTTCCCGAGTCTCGGGCCGGACGTCGTAGGCCTTGACCTGGGCTCCGAGTCGGCGTGCCGTGGCAATCGCCTGGAGACCGGCCACGCCGACGCCGAGGACGAGGACGTTGGCCGGCCTGGCCGTGCCGGCGGGCGTCGTCAGCAGCGGAAAGTAGCGCCCGAAGGCCTCGGCCGCGACGAGGACGGCCTTGTAGCCACCGACGTTCGCCTGGGACGAAAGGGCATCCATGCCCTGGGCCCGGCTGAGCGTCCGAGGTATGGCGTCAAGGCTGATGGCCGTCACTCCAAGGCTGGCAAGGTCGGCCATGGCCTGAGGGTCGAGCAGCGGAGCGAGCATGCCGATGACGATCTGGTGAGGGCGAAACAGCCTCATTTCGGCGGGCGTGAGGCGGTGGATTCGAAGAATCACATCGGACTGCGAATAGACCTCTGAGGCAGTCGCGACCCTGGCCCCCGCCTCGGCATAGTCGCTGTCCGGAAAGAAGGCCTCGGCGCCTGCGCCGCGCTCGACGAGCACACTCAGATCGGCGGCCCGCAGCTTATCCACCGCCTCGGGAACAAGCGCGACGCGGCGCTCTCCCGGCGCGGTCTCCCTGGCGACGCCAACTTTCATCGCGATATCACCTGCTGTACGCGTCCTGGACGGGCCCGTTCGGGGCGATGGCGTCCAGCCGGGACGCCGAGCGCCTGCGCGACGCCAGGCGTCCGCTCAAGAGGACGCCTGGGAAGTCTATCCGGGCCGGGCCCGGAGCGTCGAGGCGGGCGGCCCTGTTCCGCCCGGATGAAGCCACCCGATTGGGTCGTGCAATGCACGACGCAACTGCGGGAGGCCGGAGCGTCGCGACGGAGTGCCGACCGTGCGGATGAGCTTCGCTCGGAACGAACCCAGGTGACGCCGTCTGGGCAAGTCGTCGGGTCGTTCAATCGTCCACCGACGCGAGAGGTCGATGTCGTTCGAGGCCGCTCGCCCACATTTCCACAGGAGCTGACGTGACGGACTTCTTGAAGAAACCCCTCGCCGTGTCACGTGAAGAGCGTATAGTCGAGGTGCAATCGCTCACAGGTCCGGCGACTCAACATCACTGCCGTCGTGAGCTGGAAAAAGGGGAGAGAGATGGTCACGGTCAGAAAGGCCGATCCGGCGCTGATGGACAAAGGAAGCCCGCGGCCGCGCGAATTGAGCCCTGCCGCTCTCGAGCGGGCCCAGCAGCAACGCCAGTTCAAGAGGCTCATCGGTCAGTTGAAAGGACCGGAGCAGGTGTTCGAAGTCCGGCTCGATCCGGATGAGAAGGCGATCACCATCCGACAGCGCCTTCTCCGAGTGGCTGCGGAGGCCCAGGTCGAGATCGCGGTTCGAAAGCACGGCGATGGACTCCTCGTCGGTCTTCTCACACCTGAGCGACGCACCAACCGCGGTCGGCGCGCGGCCGGGCCCGCCCCCAGGTGATTGGCGCCGCGTTCACGGTCCACCGGTCGCCCGGCTCGCTCGCGCCTGGCGCAACCAGGCGTCGTATCGACGACGGGTTTGCCGAGGCAGTCTGATAGCTGGGCGTCAAGCCCGGGTCTCGATGAGGCCTCGACGAACCCGAGGCGCGCCCGATCGACCTTGACGCGGGAGCTCCTCCTGGCGGAATGACTCCCTTGGGCTTGCGCGGGTGTGACTCGTTCCCGGATCGGGCAGCCTGTTGTCGATCGGAGAACCTCATTTGAGCGGCGAACGGAGCGGTTTCGACGGTCCGGATGCGATGCCGGTTTCGATGTCAGAGGAAGCCGGCGCACCGGCCGGCGGTCGCGCCCGTTTGGTGGACGTACGCCGCCGATTCGCCGAGGCTGCCCGACGGGAGGCCGATGCGGCGGCGGCCCGCGTCGAGGAGACGAGGCGACTTCTGGACATGCGGTCGGCGGCCCTGGCTGAGGCTCAAGCTGCCGTCGACCCCGCGGCCTCGCGCGCAGCCAAGGATGATGCGCATCGGTCGTTTCGGGCCGCGGTTGCTGCGGCGCAGACCCGGGGACAGGTGGAGACCGCTGCAAACAACTGGTTGTCCGAGATCAAGAGGCTCAACGCCCTGAGCAGCGCAGCCGAGGCGCGCGTCAGGCACGAGCGCGAAGCCTCAGACGCATTGCTTGGACGGCTCCAAGAACTGTCGGACCTGGCCGAGGCCAGTGCCGGCATGGCCGATGCCGCCATGGCCGCCTGCCGTGAGGCCCTGGCCGCCTCCCAGGGGGGGCCTGATACCGAGGCGACCGAGGTCTCGACGATGCCTTCAGGTGTGGTCGAATCGCCGGAAGTGTCGGGTCCGACCGTCGACGCGCCCCCGCCGCTGGCTCCGGCCGCCTCGTTGCCGGCGACGCAAGTCGGGCGAGGCCCGGAAAAGGGCCGGCTCTCGACCGACTGGCAGGTCATCGACCTTCGCTCCCCGCAGCCCCAGGCGATCATTCGGCTGATGCGCCGAGATGGCGGGACGATGAGCGTTCTGGTCGATCGGCTGGCCGGCGCCGACTCGACGGCCCGACGCCGCTGGCAGCGGCTTCTCTCGAACCTGGTGGATGCAGTGGTTGCCTCAGCCATCGACGACGCCTGCATCGAGTTGCCGGCAGGGCAACCGTTCTGGAGCCAGTTCACCCGGAAGGAGTCCCACGAGGTCGCGCGAGGCCTCGCCGCGCTCGGTTTCCGCTACGACGGTTTCGGCGGCTTTGCCGACGCGCGAGTGCCGACCCAATGGGACCTGTCCCTGGCTGTCGGTCAGGCCGGGCTACTTCCTGTAAGGGTCCGTTACTGGCCCAGAGCAGATGAAGCAGCACAGCTCTTCGCCGGAGTTCGAGTCCTGGGAGACACGTTCATTGCGGCCAGGGCGCCCGCTCTCACCCTGGGCGACCTCTTCAGAATCCTGGGCCGACGGGCAGAGTTCCTGACGGACCTCTGGAACGACTGGCCCCGGGTTCGGCCGCTCTTGCTCTCCACGAATCTTTGAGGGACGCCGGCCGAAGGGCATCAGGCTGCGGCGAACCGCAGCCTGTCATCACGCGACGGATGGGGCGAGTCAGTCCCCGGGCTTGTCGGCGGTCGGCGCTTCCCGGCCTTCAGCCCCGTCGTCGGGATCCGGCTCGAGCACGACAAGGCGATAGCCCTCGGCCGCCGCAACGCCGATACTCGCGCCCTGCTCCGCAAGCCGCCCGCGCACTCGAGCGAAGACCGCAGCCGGGTCGTGGAGCTGGCTCGCATGCGACTCCAGGGCTTCGATCTTGCGGTCGGCCGTGGCGGTTACGTCGATCCAAACGTCGGGCCGGTTCGACCACATCAGGTACAGCCGGCGAACGCGGTGGGCTGCGAGACCGTTCGCGGCCAGCCAGGAGAAGGCCATGGGGTTGCGCGCCGCCGGGTAGACGGCGTCGACGGCCGCCATGGCGGCCGCTCGATGGTCCGTGTGGTTGACTCCGCCGCCGCTGTGGATCACGACTTCGGGGTCGCCGCACAGGACCGCGTCCGGCATGAACGTTCGGATCTCCCTGACGAGCATCTCGCGGAGCGGTAGATCGTTGACCAGGTTCCCGTCGGGCTGGTGGAGGAAAGTCACGCCCGCATAGCCGACGATTCTCGCCGCCTTGCGCTGCTCATCCTCTCGTGCCCGGGCCAGCTCCAGGGGATCGAGGTTCGGGTCTTCGCCGCCGGCATCGCCCGACGTGCAACAGACCAGCCAACCCTCGGCGCCGGCGCCAATCCAGGCCGCTGCCGTACCCGCAGGACCGAAGTCGGCGTCGTCCGGATGGCCGACGATGACCATGAATCGGCGCGGTCGCCAGGTGTGGGGCTCTGCTCTCTCGTCTGCCATGTGTCCGCCTCGACTGCCCGTTTGACCGTGTTGTCGGAGGGCGCCATTCACCGATGCGCCCCTTCGTGCGCCCCCGGCTGCCCTTCGAAGCTGCAGACGAGAGTTATCATCCCGGCAGAGGCTTCGCTCGTCTCCCCCCACGCGCGAAGTCTCTCTTCTCGTCCGGCACTGTACACGGACCGCTCCAGGAGGTACTGGTCGGCGTCAGGCCATCGCCGCGCTACGGCGTTGTCGCCAGCGCGTCGACCCGGCCAAGTCAGGCCGGCATGGCGCGGGCCTCCTCCAGCGCGGCGAGGACCTCGACTGCGTGATCCTCCGGCTTCACCGCGGGCCAGACCTGAGCCAGGCGGCCGTCCGGCCCGACCAGGAAGCTCGTCCGCAAGACGCCCATGTAGGTCTTGCCGTACTTGGTCTTCTCGCCCCACGTGCCGTACACGTCGGCAACGGCGTGGTCCTCGTCGGCCAGGAGCGTGAACGGCAGCCCGTACTTGGCCCGGAACGCGGCTTTGCTCGCGGGGCCCTGCGGGCTGAGGCCCCAGACTTCGGCATCGGATTCCTTGAACGCGGCATCGTTGTCGCGGAACGAGCACGCCTCCTTCGTGCAGCCGGGAGTGTCGTCGGCCGGGTAGAAGTAGACGACCGTGAAATGGCCTCGACGGTCGGACAGGCGATGAGGCCTGCCCGCATCGTCGCGGAGCTCGAAATCGGGGGCGAGCTCTCCCACCTTCGGCAATGCGCTCATGGCCATAGGCTAGCGCGGCCGCGATGGGATTGCCTCAGCGGGGCAGGGCGATTGCGGCAACCGCGACGGCAAGGGCGATGGCGACCGTCAGCCAATCTCGCCAGCCGACGCGCAGCTCGCGGAAGTGGGTTCGCCGGATGCCGCTGTCGAAACCGCGGGCATCCATGGCCAGGGCCAGGCGTTCCGCCCGCCGGATGGCCGAGACCAGCATTGTCAGGATGCGATCGCCGGCGTCGCGGGTGCGGCCGATCGGACCGCGGGGTTGAAGGCCTCGCAGTCGCCGGGCCGCGCCGATCACGGCCCAGTCGCCGGCCATGAATGGGGCCACGCGGAGGGCGGCCAGGGAGCCGTAGGCGAAGCGATCGGGGACGTGCCACTGCTGGACCAGTGAGTCGGCCAGGCGAGTAGGATCGGACGTGGCGACGACCAGCAACGTGGTCAAGCCGATCACGACCACGCGCAGACCGATGGCGAGCCCGGCGGCGATCGCGGGACCGGTCACCCGGACGGGGCCAAGCTCCAGGACCGCCGCGAGGCCCCGGTCGGCATTCGATCCGGACAGCAGGATCGAGAACGCGGTCAGGCTCAGTATCGCGAAGCCGAGCGGAGCCAGGCGACCCGGGATGCGCCGCAGAGGCAGGCCCGACAAGAGAACCAGGGCCGCGGTGGCGGCGATCGCCAGCCTCGCGGGCACGACCGGGTCCAGGGTCACCACGGCCGCGACGATCCAGAGGAACCCCGCGACGAGACGGGCGGCCGGCGTGACCTTCGTCAGGAACGCCGGGCGCACGGGCGCGAGTGGCGCCGGCAGCAGACTCATCGGTGGGATCCCCTGCTCGACTCCATTCCGGCCGGGCCGAGCCCGGATGAGGTGCCGCGCCAGGGCTCGGCGGGCGAGAACGGGGGCGCGGCCAGGAAAGCCTCGGGCGTTCCGTCGAAGATCATCCGGCCCAAATCGAGGGCGACCACGCGATCGCAGGCGGGCAGCAGTCGAGGGTCGTGAGTTGCGAGGAGCTGTGCCCCGCCGGCCGCTCGCAGCTCGTCCAGGAGACTCAGCACTGCGTCCGTGCCTCGCTGGTCGAGACCGAATGTCGGCTCGTCGAGCAGGAGCACGGCCGGCGGCCGCAGGGCCACGGCTGCGAGGCTGAGGCGCCGCTGCTCGCCCTGGCTCATCCGAAACGGGTCCTCGGAGGCCATTGTGCCCAGGCCGAATCGGAGGAGGACCGCGTTGGGATCCGGGGCGGCATGACCTCCGGGGCGGTCGCGGCCCGGCCGACGCCTCCGCGCGGCCGTCCGGCCGGCGAGAACTTCGGCACGGGCGGTCCTGGCGACGAAACCGAGCTCCGGGTCCTGGAAGATGATCCCGACCTGGTCGGCGATCTCGCCGGATGGCAGCCGGGCTGGGTCGCGCCAGACCTTGGCGAGCTCGCCGCTGCGCGGGCCGGTCCTGAGCCGCACCGTCCCTGCATCGAGCCGTCGCAGGCCCGCCAGGGCGAACAGCAGGCTCGACTTGCCGGCCCCGTTTGGCCCCACGAGGGCGACACGCTCCCCGGCTCGGACTTGGAGCGAAACGCCATCGAGCGCCAGGCGCGTGCCGGCTCCATCGGCCGGGTAGGCAACTCGAAGCTTCGAGGCCTGCAGAACCTGCGCCGCCGAGCCGGCGGTCCGATGCCGAACTGCGGGCGGGAACGGACCTCCTTCTCGCTGCCAGGCCTGGGGGACCCAGGCTCCGCTCCGCGCCAGCAGATCCACTGCGTCCGGCCCAACGGAGCCGGCTGGGGCGAAGGCGAGCTGGCGCCCGTCCTCGCCGATGAGCAGGACGTCGTCGGCGAGCGGCAGCGCCGCCTCCAGGCGATGCTCCACCAGGACGATGGTGTGCTCTCGCCGCCGCGCAAGCTGGGCCAGCTCGGCCAGCGTCGAGTGCATCCCGGGCGGGTCCAGGTTCGCCGTGGGCTCGTCGAAGACGAGCAGCGATGGACCTGCGGCCAGGATGTCTGCAATCGCAAGGCGTTGCTTCTCCCCACCGGACAGGGTGGCCGAGTCCCGGCGCTCGAACCCCGCCAGTCCAACCCGGCTCAGGGCATCGGGCACCCGTGCCGCCATGGACGAGCGAGGCCAGCCGCGGTTCTCAAGGCCGAAGGCAACCTCGTCGTCGACACGGGCCATGACGAGCTGGCTGTCCGGATCCTGGAAGACCAGCCCGACCCGCTCGCCCAGGAAGCGGGCCGGCGTTGTTGCCACGTCCATTCCGCCTACGCGCAGGCGACCCTGCCAGCGGCCCGGCAGAGTGTGCGGCACGAGACCGGCCAGTGCCCGGGCGAGAGTGCTCTTGCCCGAGCCCGACGGGCCCAGGACGAGCAGGACCCGCCCCGGCTCGACCCGGAAGGTCAGTCCCTGCAGGGCCGGCAGCGATCGACCTGCATACGTCCAGCCGAGGTCCGCCGCCTCGATGGCGACCGGCCCGAGAGGGTCGGTCACTCGCCGACCGCGAAGGCGTCGAGGGCCCCCGTGCGCCGAAGAGCTCGAACCAGCAACCAGCTCCCGATCCCGGCGATCAGGACCGCCGAGAAGATCTCAACGCCTGCGATCACCGCGCGATAGGGGACGTCATAAGCGGCGTAGCTGATCGTCGTGTCGTGGATCGCCTCGCCGATGCCGGCCGCGGCGCCGGCGAGAACCGCCGCGATCGGACCCCACCTTCGATAGAGAGTGAAGGCAAAGACGAGCTCAGCGCCCGCACCCTGGAGCACCCCGGAGAGAAGGCTGTCCATGCCCCAGGCGTTGCCCAGCAGCATCGCCACGAAGGCGGCGACCATCTCCCCGAACAGCGCCGCCCCCGGCTTCCTGACGACGAGCGGACACACCACAGCCGGAAGCAGCCACGCTCCGGTGACGAGAGATGCAGCCTGGTACCCCGCTCCACTGGCCCACACCCAAACGTAGTTGTTCCAGATGAAGAACACCACTCCGAATGCCGTCGCCAGGAGTGCCACGACGACGATGTCGACGGTCCGCCAGCGGGCGAACTCGGATGTTCCAACTGTCGGGATTTCACCTTTCACGTCAGCTGATCCTCCTAACCTGGATCCACCTTCCTCGTCTCGACAACCAGCAACCTGCCGCCGCGGAGCGTGACACTCGCCTCGGCTGCGATCCGAACATTCGAGAGGCCTCGCGCCGGTCCGGGCGGGAGGTCTTCGTCGCTGAGCGGGTAAAGCAGGCCAGCGGTGGTGACGCCCAGGGCCGGCGCGCCAAGCGGGAGCAGCGAGACGAGGTCGCCCTCCGATCCGGCCAGGCCGCAGCGCACGATCTGCCCACCAGCGGCCGGGGCGCGGACCAGACGGACCCGCGTGCTGCCGTCCAGAAGCTCGACATCGGCTTCGTCGGGCGCCGGCAGGCCGAGCAGGCCGACGTTCGCGAGGGCGTGGTCGAAGCGCCTGCCTCCCAGTGCCCCGAGGACCGTTATGTGGCTTGCCCCGCGCCGGAGGGCGGCGACGATGGCCAGCTCTGCGTCCGACTCGTCCTTGTCTCTGGGCGACCGTTCGATTGCCACGCCCTGGGCGGCCAGCTGCAGGAAACGTGCTTCAGGCAAAGAATCGGCGTCGCCGACGAGCAGGTCCGGCCGGAGACCGAGGGCCTCGGCCTTGTCCCAGCCCCCGTCCGCCGCCACCACCAGATCGACGCCGCGATCCCAGCCCGGCCAGGCCGTGTCGAGCGCCTCGGAGCTCGGCACGTCGCCGTCGGCGACGACCAGTGCTCGCCTCGAGGCACGAGTGCCACCAAACAAGAGCACCTCCATCGACACGACAGAGGTGCACCGATCTGGACTCCCTGCGCCGGTATGGCCCGGATCAGGTTCCAAGGGTCTGCGGATCCATGCCGCACTCTCAGCGCCTCCACGGCGCTCCCCTGTCCGTCTTCTGTTGTCACTCGACTGTACACCTACGGGCCGAGGCTGGCGAGCCGGCCGGTTGGCAGCGCAGGGGATGTCCTTCGGACCGGGACCGCCGGGCGCGCTCGACGCCGGCGCGAGTCGAAGGGCGCGAGTCGAAGATGGTGGTGCGCAGGCCGGGACATCTTTCGGGTTCGAAACTTTGTTCGGTTCCATGCATCCAAATCGACATCTGCGCCGAATATCATGTAGGGACTGGCGTGTGTGCCGGATAAGGTTCCTCAACCTGAGGTGCTCCCGGACCGCCACTGTTCTGCCGGACATGTCAACCGATAGCCTCAGCAGCGCCGATGTCGAGCACCTAGCGGATTCCTGGACGTGACCCAACGCCTCCACCCAGCAGTTCAACGGGTCGTCGATGTGGCTTCCCGCAAGGGAGTCGTGCTCGACATTCGGTTCCTGCCCGCCACGACCCACACCGCCGCGGAGGCCGCCGCGGCCGTCGAGGCGGAGCTCGGTCAGATTGTGAAATCGCTGGTCTTCGTAGCCCCGCGCCCCGATGGCCGACTGATCCCGTTCGTGTGCCTCGTTTCGGGGGAGGACCGGGTAGATCTCGCTCTGCTGGCCGCGGTCACGGGCGAGTTCGCAATTCGACGGGCCAGCGCCCGAGAGGCACGGGAGCTCACCGGATACTCGATCGGCGGGATTCCGCCCTTTGGACACAGCCGGGATGTGCGCATCCTGATGGACCAGGATGTGTGCGCCTACCAGTGGGTCTGGGCTGCCGCCGGCACAGACGGGGCAGTCTTCCGCGTCTCGCCCGGGACACTTCGAATGCTGTCCAACGCTTTCGTCGCGCCGCTGGCGGATGCGTCCTGGACGCGCGCCGATGCGCCTTCCGCCATGGCACCGCGGCTCCGCTTCGAAGCTGGCACGGGCGCTTAGGAGACGCTTTCGGCGGCCTGTCGGGTGGTCGCCGCCACACGACCTGGAATCGGTGGCTCCGCATGCCGGGGCGGACGCCGATGGGACGTCGCCGGGTCTCGTGCTCGATCCGCCGTCGAGTTGTCCCCATCGGTGGGCGGACGGTGGACAAGTCTCGGGCTGAACGCTGAGTAAGGTGGAAAACCCGATTGAAAGGGGGAGGGCGTATCTATAGCGTGAATTGCACGCCTGAAGGGGCCGAACGTCTGCTGGCGGCAGCGATGACATCAACGCTCACGCAGCGAGGAGGTTCCTTCGGGCGTTTCCTTCTTGTGCGGCGAAGTCGGTCACCAGGGGGCAGCACGTTGGCGCGGCCGCAGCGCCCACCGCTGAGGGCCGCTGCATGGACGGACCGTGTTCGGCCACCCGGGGCAGCCGCGACGCGCGCCCACAGCTTCGCCCGCTGGGCATCGCCGCGCCCGTCAGCGGCGGCGGATGCGCAGCCTCCGGTCCACCGCCAGGCCGAACCTCGCCGCTGCGTCCCCCAGGTTGACTGCCACGGAAAGGCGCCCGTATGAGTCGACGCATAGCAGCGGCTCTCCGGCTGCGGCCTCTCCATAGGTCCGCCGCCAGTGCAGCTCGATGGAGCGGCCATCGCCCACGCCGTGGTCGTCGGCCGCGTCGAGGGCCAGCGCGTCGCCGGGTAGGAGCGGCCCAAGAGCAGCTTCGAGATCGGCGATGTCCGCGAGGAGCTGCGCGCTGCCGAAAGCGTCGATCAGGCTGACGCTTGCCTCGAGGGCGCCGTCGGTCGAGCGCGGCTCGGGCAGGCCGAGCCGGACCAGCGACTCGGGCGCCAGGGCAGGGCCGAAGGCCTCGATCGGAACACCGGAGGCGAGATGCCCCGCCGCCGGTGCGAAAACGTCGCGAGCGTGAAAGGTCCGACTGACGTCGGCCAGCCGGTAGGCAGGGTTGGCCAGCAGGTGTGCGGCCGCCACTCCCCCCAGCCGGTCGGCGGCCGGCAGGAGCAGGCCGTTGTCCGGGCCCACCAGGAAGTCGCCTCGGCCGGTCCGCAGGCCTATGGGCCGCCTGCCCGTCCCGACGCCCGGGTCGACGACCGCCATGTGGACCCCGACCGGCATGTGCGGCAGGGCGGCCCACAAGAGCGCCGCGCCCTCCGCAGTGGCGTAGCGAGTGACTCCGTGGCTGATGTCGAGCAGCCGAACGCCCGGGACGATGCCGAGAATCACGCCCTCGCATATCGCGACCGAGGCATCGTTCAGCCCGAAGTCGGAGGTCAGCGTGACGAGAGGTCCGGCCATAGGCGATGATCGTGCCCGCTGTCGGCGGCACCGCCAGCTCGGCATGCCCGGGGCCGCTCTCTCCCGGTGACGGAGACGCGCCGAGCCGTGCCTGCGGGACCGCAACCACGCCGCGACGTCAGCGGGAAACCCGGGTGCCGCACGTGACACGTTGGTGTCGCGTGTCGATGTCGGCGGACTAGACTGCCCCCGTGCGTGTCCGCCAGTTCGAGTTGCGGCTTCTTGCCGTCGCCCTCACGGTTCTTTGGGCTGCGGGCGGCGGTATCGTCCTGATCGCCTATCGTCCCGGCGGTCCCGTCGACCTGCTGGTCGGAGTTGCGGCATCCCTGCCTCTCCTCATCAGCGTCGCTGCGATCGTCTGGCCGCCGCTGGTGCTGAGCGATAGAGGTGCTGCCGGCGTCTTCTGGTTGGGCCTGATCGCAGCCCTGATGCTCGTGCCGTCCATTGCCGCGGTAACCGGCCAGGTCATCCAGGGCGGCACCGAACCGCTCCTCCCCTCGCTCGAGGTCATCTATCCCTGGGCTCTCGCGCTCCTGGCCACGAGTCTTTTCGCTGGCATCGGCCTCGGCCGCCGGGTCATCCCCGAGGCAGGCATCGGCAAGCGCCGACTCGCGGTTTCGCTCGCGTTCGCCCTTGCCGCCACGTCGATCATCGGTGGGATATTCGCCGCCGTCAGCCTGGCCGACAACGCGGCGCTCAGCAACATGCCTGCCGCCCATTCAGAGTTCGGCCCGACTGCGGCGAATCTCACTCCGCCCGAATGCGATCGCGCTTTCGTGACTGGCGGTACGGGAAGCCTGGAGATCGATCTCTGGGCGGACGTAGACGGCCGATCCGCGGGGACGGTCAACCTGTCCGGGGTTCGATCCGGTTCAGACCTCTCGTGGACGGCCCAGGTCG
This sequence comes from Candidatus Limnocylindrales bacterium, assembly GCA_049514315.1. GTDB lineage: Bacteria > Chloroflexota > Limnocylindria > Limnocylindrales > CSP1-4 > Fen-1039. The sequence goes on from JBEKVD010000017.1 coordinate 22,433, forward strand.
TGCGGAGCGACCTCTTTGGGGAATACGGCGCAGTCAGGATCGGTTCCTCGGCCTGGACGCTTTCGCCGGGTCGGAGTTGGACGGTCGTGCGACCGGAGGCGACCGACGGCCAGGATCTCGACGTCACAGTCCTCGCAAATGCACTGTCGCCGGACAACCGGGCGACGGCCGAGGACCGCGGCCTGGAATACGTGGATGGGGCGCGGGCGCGGCACTGCAGGGTGGCAGTGGACGGCCCAACGTTCGCGGCGTCGTTCCCGCAGGTCGCATGGCTGACCGGAACCGCCACCCTGGCCGCCTGGCGGGGTCAGCTGGATTTCTGGGTGTTCGGCGATAACGAGGTCGGCATGGTCTCCGGAAGCGTAGATGGCAGCTCTCAAGGCATCCTGCCGCACGGCCTGTTGGCGACCGTTTCGGTTCGAATGACCGTGACGGATCGAGGCTCCCCCGTCTCGGTCTCGCCGCCTCAGACCTGATCGAGCCGCGATGATCCCCCCGACAGACTCGCTCGACACCGCCAAGCGCGATCGGCTGGCCCGCTTCTATCGGGTTCTTCGGTACCTTGCGGCGCACCCGGAGGGCGCCCGTATCGACGCGATTGCCGGCTTCGTGGCCATGTCGCGTCGGACCGTGTATCGCGACCTGAAGGCCCTCGAGGGTGAGATCGGCATCCCGGTGTGGAGCGAGGCCGGGCGGTGGGGGATCGTCGAGGGCTCCTTCCTGCCGCCGCTGCGCCTGACTCTCGACGAGGCCGTGGCGTTCTTCTTCGCCGCACGCCTGACCGCGCAGTTCGCCGATCGCTACGACCCCGATACCGCCGCGGCTTTCCAGAAGCTGGCCGAGATCCTGCCGCCGGCCGTGGCCCGCCATCTCGAGCGCACGATCGGCGTTCTTGCCAGCCGCCCGCCGGATGAGCGGATGACTCGCCACCTTCGGCTCCTGGCCCGCGCCTGGGCCGAGCGCAGGGTAGTGGAGATCACGTACGACCCGGCCACGTACAGTCCCGGCCGGCCGCCGCGCCGGTCGCGGGTGCATCCGTACCTGCTCGAAGCCTCGGCCACGACGCGGGCGCTCTACCTGATCGGATTCGACGAGTCCCGGGGCGCCACGAGGACGTTCAAGCTGCAGCGAATCCTGGAGATGTCGCTCGCTCCGGAGACGTTCGAGCCGCCCGATCCGGCGAGGGTGCAGGAGGGGCTCGACCGAGCCTGGGGAGTCATCGCCGACCAGGAAGAGGTGGAGGTAGAGCTTCGCTTCGACCCCGGGATCGCGATCCTGGTGGCGGAGACGACGTGGCATCCGACGGAGCGAGTGACCCGCGAAGCGGACGGGTCCCTGATCTGGCGGGCGCGGGTCCCGGGCACGATCGAGATCCGGCGCTGGATCCTGGGGTGGGGCGCCGGGGTCGAGGTCCTCGCGCCGCCGGAGCTGCGCGCCGAGGTCGCGGCGACGTTCCACAAAGCCGCCGCCCGGTACGGAGCCACCGCGACACCGGGCCCGGGGGGTTTGTCAAGCCGGCGCCGCGGCGTTCTCCCCCAGGCGCGTCTCGGATAGTCTTGCACGATGCAGGACGGGACGGCGCGGTCGAGGTCGGCGAGCGATGGCGCCGCGACGCCGTCAAGCGGCCCGGTCCACCCGCAGATGTGGGCCGTAAACCTGGTAAGCGACCCGATCCACGGTTATATCGAGCTGACCAAGCGGCTAACGCCGGATCGGGCGCGAAGGCTGGGGCTGGCGCAGGAGGCGGCGGCCGAGGGGGACCTGCTCGACTCGGCCTGGTTGCAGCGGATGCGACGCATCAGCCAGCTGCAGAGCGCGCGCTGGGTCTTCCCGACGGCCGAGCACAGCCGGTTCACCCACAGCCTGGGGGTGATGCACGAAGCCGGGCTCTGGGCTCGCCACCTGTACCCGAGCCTGATCAGGGCGCTGGCGTCGGTCGAGCCGGCGGCGGTCGAGCCGGCGTCGGTCCAACCGGCCGCGGTCCAACCGGCGGCGGTCGAGTCGGCGGCGGTCGAGTCGGCGGCGGTCGAGTCGGCGGCGGTCGAGTCCGCGGCGGTCGAGTCCGCGGCCTCGCTCCCCTCCGAGGGCCTGGTCGTCGAAACGCTGCGGCTGGCGGGGCTTCTCCACGACGTCGGACATGGGCCTTTCGCCCACTTCTTCGACGAGCACGTCCTGTGCCAGTTCCGCGCGCCGGTGGACCCGCGCCGGACGCACAAGAGCCTCACTCACGAGGACCTCTCACAGCTGATCGTCGAACGTGAGCTCGGCGAGACGATCCGTGCCATCCGGCGGGCTCCCGGTGCCGTCCCAGGGCGCGACGCCCTGCGCTCCGATGAATCGATCGACCCGCGCTGGCTTTCGTTCCTGATCTCGAAGCCTCCGCTGGCCGACCCGTCCATGCCGCGCTGGCTGCGCTTGCTCCAGCCCCTCCTGTCCGGCGTGTTCACGGTCGACAACCTCGACTACGTGCGCCGCGACGCCTACCTCACCGGCGTCTCTGCCGGACCGGTCGACGTCGAGCGGCTACGCCGCTACAGCTTCGTCGGGCCGGGCGGGCTTTCCCTCTACGAACCCGGCCTTAGCGCGCTCGAGATGTTTCTGACGGCCCGTCTCTTCATGTACCAGCAGGTCTATTTCCACCGATCCGTTCGGGCGATCGACCTGGACATGGCGGAGGTCTTCCGGCCGAGCATCGAGGCGATTTTCGGCGATGGTTCGCCGGCCGACGACCTGGGCCACTACGCGGACCTCGACGAGTACGCTCTTCTCCACCAGGCGGCGCTGTGGGCGCGGGGTGAGGCTCTGTCCGACCGACCAGTGCCCGGCGACGGGACGGTTACTTCCGACGTCGGCCGGGCGTGGCAGGCGATCCTGCTGCGGCGGCCGCGCTGGCGGGCCGAAACCGAGGTGAGGCGGGCCTACGAGGCCGGTGAACGCGCTGCAGTGCAGGCAGAGGTGAAGGCAGCGCTCGGTCCGGAAGTGCCGGGGCGCGTGACTGCAGACCTGGCGGAGATCGATGCCCGCCCAGCCCAAGCCACGGCCACAGATTCGCTGCTGGCGGTCGTCGGCCGGGACGGCGCACCGGCCGCGCCCCTCAGCGCGTCGCTCGCCAGATTGCCTGCCTACGCGCTCGTGGCCCGGCGGTACCGGCGCGCAGAGTAGGCGCGGAGCCGGCCTGGAGAACCGGTCAGGGCGACCTGCCGGGTCGGTGGTCGGATAGGACTCAGGCTAGATCGGCGGGGATGCCGTCGTAACCTCCGAGGGTGGGGCGGTCGGAGGAGAGGCCGGCAGGACGGTCGGCTGGGCCGTCGGCTTCGGCTTCGCCGCAGGAACCGGCGTTGGCAGGGCCGGGCAGGCCGCCGCCTCGGCCGGCCGCAGGGCTCGCATCTCCTCGATTTCGCAGCGGAACGGCAGGACCAGCAGCGGGTTGATGCGGGCGATCTCGTAAGCGGGCAGGAGGAGCCGTTTGGCGATCGACGGTTCGAGCTGGAACTCGTCCGTTTCCATCGGGCTGAAGAGGCCGAAGTGGACGTGGCAACCGGAGGCGTTGCCCGTGGCTCCTTCGTAGCCGATGACCTGGCCGGCGATCACGTGCTGACCCGGCTTGACCGTCACCGCGGACTCGTGAGCGTAGATGCTGCGGTAGCCGTCCCCGTCGTCGATGATGATCACGATCGGCAGGCTGTTCCACCAGCCCTTCGTGTCGAGCAGATGGTAGTAGGGCGCTACGTCCCCCACCCAGCCGATGTACTCGTCGTAGCGACGTCCAGCCGCCAGGACGACGCCATCGTGGGCGGCGTGCACCTTGTCTCCGCACGTCGTCGACATGTCGACTCCGTCATGGAAGAGCTGGCCGTTGACGAGGAACTCGCCCCACGATGTCGGCCCGAACGGGAGCGTGACGCGGGCGTTGACCAGCGGCCAGACGTATCCGGTGAGGAGAGAAGCCGGTGCGTATCCGGCGTAGCGCGGAGTCGGTACCGGGTCCGCGGTCGAAGTGGCGGGCGCCGCGCTGGGCGTCGGCGAGGGCGCCGTATCGGACGAGCTCGCGAGAGGCGAAGGCGTGCCGCCTCCAACCGGAAGACCGGGCGTCGCCGGCAAGCCGCGGCCTGCGGCGAGCACGGAGCCGAGGAGAAGCCCGCCCCCGATGATTGCGATCATGAAAACGGCCAGGACGAATACGGGCGGGATTCGCGTTCTTGCCCCAGGGCGGCGAGCCTGCCCTTCGATGTGGAGCCGGGCGCGGAGGCTGGTCACGCCGAGGTTGTAACACGTATGCGATCCCGGTGCGCGGGAAGCTTCGCACCGCGGGCCGTCCACTTCGCCCCATCCGGGGCGGGCACGCCGCCCATCGCCAATATCGCGGGTTCCTTCAGGCGGTGGGCCGGACATCCTCTCCGTTCCGAACGGCGCCACGGGCACGCCAGGCGGCTTCCGATGGCCTAATGTTGAACCAGCAACTCCCGTCCGGCGGCTGCCGTTTGAAGCCACGGCCGCTGCCGCAGCCATGGACAAGGAGAGGTCACGGCTACAGACCCGTTGCCCGAGGAGGGTGTCCCTTGGACGTCGTTCAGCTGGATCGCCTTCAGTTTGCCCTGACAATAGGCTTCCACTTCATCTTTCCGGCCGTCACGATAGGACTGGCCGGGCTGATCGCCATCGTCGAGACGCTCCGCTGGTGGACTCGTCGCGACGTCTATGACCGCCTGTCGGTCTTTCTGACGAAGCTCTTCGCCGTCACCTTCGTCATAGGCGTTGTCAGCGGCATCGTCATGGAGTTCCAGTTCGGCACCAACTGGTCGCGTTTCTCCGGCTTCGTGGGTGACATATTCGGCGCTCCCCTCGCGGCAGAAGGCATCTTCGCCTTCTTCCTCGAGTCGGCCTTCGTGGGAGTAGTCCTGTTCGGTCGGGACCGGGTCGGATCCACGGTTCGATGGATCGCGGGCCTTCTCGTCTGTCTCGGGACAACGCTGTCGGCCTTTTGGATCCTCGTCGCCAACTCGTGGATGCAGACCCCGGCCGGCTTCAAGATCGTGACCGACTCGAACGGCGTGCAGAAGGCCCAGCTGGTCGACTTCTTCCAGGCCGTGTTCAATCCGTCGACCCTGCCGCGCTTCTTCCACACGATGGCGGCCTGCTGGGTGGTCGGTGCGTTCTTCTTGATGGGGATTTGCGCCTGGTACGTCCTGCGCGGACGTGCCTCCGACGTCACGTCGTTTGCGCTCCGGCTCAGCATCGTGATCGCCTTCATCGGGGCCGGAGCCATGTTCGTCACCGGCGACCTCCAGACGCGCGAGGTTCAGGCCAACCAGCCCGTGAAGTTCGCGGCCATGGAAGGCGTCTGCACCACCTCGACGGGCGTACCGCTCGAGATCATTGCCGTGCCCCCCAGCCAGAACTGTGCTACAGGTACCGGGCTCGGGATCTCGATCCCATACGGCCTGAGTGCGATGTCCGACCTGAATCCGAACGGCCTGATCAAGGGCCTCGATCAGGCCGACCCCTCGCTCTGGCCGCCCGTGGCCGAAACCTTCCTGAGCTTCCACCTGATGGTGGGGCTCGGCGTGTTGATGATGCTGCTGATGCTCATCGGCGTGTTCCTCCTGTGGCGCCGCTCCATCGAGCGGCAGCGCTGGTGGCTGTGTCTTGCCGTCCTGGCGATGCCCGCGCCGATCCTCGCTGTCGAAGTCGGCTGGATGACGGCAGAGGTTGGGCGCCAGCCGTGGATCGTGCAGGGCTTGATGATGGTCTCGGCTGGGACATCGCCATCGGTCACTGCGACAGACGTGTCCATTTCGCTTGTCGCAATCGTCCTGCTCTACGCGCTGCTCTTCCTGCTGTGGATCTACGGCCTCACGCGGGAGATTCGTCGCGGCCCCGAGACCGGCGCGGCCGTGGTTCCCGCAGCCTCCGGGACATCACCGACGGCAGTTTCCTCTCTATCGGGACAGGCAGACGAGGATGGGGACCGCTGAGATGCAACTCTCGACCGTGTGGTTCCTGCTCATTGGGTTCCTCCTCGTCGGCTATGCGATCCTCGACGGCTTCGACCTCGGAGCCGGAGCCCTCCACCTGGTCGTGGCGCGGACCGACAACGAGCGGCGCCAGGTTCTGAACGCCATCGGCCCTGTCTGGGATGGCAATGAGGTCTGGCTAATCACCGGGGCCGGCGCTCTCTTCGCTGCCTTCCCGCTCGTGTACGCCACCGTCTTCTCCGGGTTCTATCTCGCGATGGTTCTGCTCCTTGGGGCGTTGATCCTGCGGGCCGTCTCGATTGAGTTCCGCGGCAAGGAAACCGCCAGGGCGTGGCGACTCGGCTGGGATGTCGGCTTCTCCGTCGGGTCGGCGGCGGCGGCGGTCTTGTTCGGCGTTGCCCTGGGCAACGTGCTCCGCGGCATTGCGATCGATCCCGACGGCGCCTACCGCGGCGGCTTGACCGGATTGCTGAATCCGTTCGCGCTCTCGGTGGGCGTGCTGAGCCTGGGAGTGGCGGTCCTGCAAGGGTCGTCCTGGCTCGTGCTCAAGACGGAGGGAGTGCTTCAGAGTCGAGCGCGGTGGGCCCGGGTGGCGGCCTTGGCTGTCGTTCTCGTGGCCTGGATCGGTGCCACGATGATCGCCCGAATCGACGCCCCGCGCGTCTTCGACAACTTCGGCGACCCGCTGGCCTGGGTAGGTCCGTTTCTGACGGCCAACGTCATCTTCTACATGCTGCTGGCCATTCGGTTCAAGCAGGACGGGCGGGCGTTCCTCTTCTCCAGCCTGACGGTCGTCGGTCTCGCAGCCACGGCCGGCACGGCCCTGTACCCGAACCTCGTGCCCGCCGTCGACACGGCTCGGAGCCTGACGGTCGACAATGCGCACTCATCGGACACAGCCCTCACGATGATGCTGATCGTGGCGCTGATCGGGATGCCGATCGTCCTCGCCTACACGGGCTTCATCTACTGGAAGTTCAAGGGCAAGGTCAGGCTGGACAAGGCAAGCTACTGATCCCCTCCGGCGCTCGCCGGCTCGCGCGACCGGTGCGGGCGGTCGGAAGCCCGAGCTACCGAGCCCCCGAGCACTACCGGGTCGGGCGATCCCCATCGGCCCTCGCCGGCCCGTGCGATTCTCACTCAATACTCCCGGGGGAAGTGATAACCAGCTGGACATCGCCCGAGGACGGGCGGTTGCGGCCGCCCGGGTCCTGTCGCGCCCGAGGTGGGGGCGGAGATAGCCGCTTCTGGCTGACTCGAGCGTCGATGGAGGGGCCTGCCTTCGGCACGTGGCGGCTTACCATTGCCCGGGCTTTTGTTGAGCGGAAACCTGAGCTTGGCGCTCCCGGCGCGGCCACACGCGCGGCCCCCCGCGCGGCCCCCGTCGCGGCCTGAACGCGGGCCGAGCGCGGCCCCCGTCGCGGCCACAAGCGCGGCCCCGGGCGCGGCCCAAGCGCGGCCCCGGGCGCGGCCCAAGCGCGGCCCCGGGCGCGGCCCAAGCGCGGCCCCGGGCGCGGCCACATGCGCGGCCCCCGGTGTGGCCTGAGCGTTGCCCCCTTGTGGGCCAAGCGCGGCCCCCGAAGGCAGGGCGCACGTCAACGACCGGCGCTGCGCCGGCGGCGGTCCGGTAGCATCGCGTCGAGGCGGGACTGGGCTCTTCGGGTTAGCGGATTCTCCTCGCCCAGGGTTCGACGGTAGCCGTCCACCACGGCCCTGGCCTGGTTGCGAGCGGCGATCTTCTTGCCCAGCGCCATGAGGGCGTTCGCGTCGCGGCCGACCATCTCGAGCGTGTCGGGGTCTTCGGGGCCGGGTTGCTTTCGCATGTTCGAGATCGCCTGCCCGTACATTTCGTGAGCGGCGGCCGGGTCCCCGAGCTTGAGAGCGATGTCCGCCAGGCGACCACGCAGGACTGCGACCGCCCGGCCGCGCTTGCCCTGGACCCGCAAGAAGCCCTCGAGCGTGGTCTGGTATGCGACGCGTGCCGCTTCCAGCTGCCCCAGCCGCTCCAGCGTCAGGCCCAGGCCGTGGCCCAGGTTGAGCGTGTGTGGATCGTCAGGGCCGAGGTTATCGGTGCTGCTGGCGTACAGGCGCCCAAGCGGGCCGGCCAACCGCTCCGAGATCGTGCGGGCCCCTTCCTCGTCGCCAAGGCCCTCGAGCGCCCCTGCCAGCCACACCAGGCTGTCGAGAGTTCGTTCGTCCTTTGGGCCGTGCACCTGCTCGTGGGTCTCGACGAGCTGCGCCCAGGCCCGCCTGCAGGCCTCGAACTCGCCGACCTTGGCGAGCTCCCCGGCCAGACCGCGAAGTGCGTCGAGCGTCTCCGCGGCCTCCGCACCCAGGCGGCGATCCTGGGTTTCGTAGAGCCGGGCATAGGCGTGCCGGGCATCAGCGTGCGCCTCCAGCTTGCTCAGGACGCGGGTCAGTCCCTGGATGGTCCACACCGTGTCCGGTTCGTCGGGGCCGAGGGTCCTCGTGCGAGCTTCGGCAAGCTCGCTGAAGCGGGCCGCGGCGCCGCTCAGGTCCCCCAGCTGCTCGAGGTTCCAGGCGAGGTCGCCGACGGCCCACAGCGTTGCCGGATGTTCCGCGCCAAGGATCTTCTGACGGCGATCGAGCAACTGCACGTCGAGGTCGTGGGCCCGCTTGTGGTCGCCACCGCGACCGACCGCGTCGGCCAACCCGGCCAGCGCGTCCAGGGTGGCGACGTCCTCCGGCCCATTGAGCCGGGTCAGCTTGTCGAACAGGGTCCGGTAGGCCGTGGCCGCGGCCCTGGCATCGCCCAGCCGCAGCAGTAGACGGCTGTGCTGGGTCATTCCCGCGATCGTTTCGGGGGCGTCCGGGCCGAAGGTGGCGATCGTCGCGGCCAGGGCCTGCTCTGAGAGCGAGCGCCCAGAGGCTCGATCTCCTGCCCCGACAAGCGCCCGGGCGAGCCCGAACATCGCGTCGAGCGTGTCTGCGTGCGTGGCGCCCAGGATGCGGCGGCTGCGATCGACCCGTTCGGCCAGTACCTCGCATGCTCGAGCGTAATCCTCCATGTCGATGAGCACGCCCCCGAGGTAGGTCATCGTCCGCAGCGTGAGGATGTTCTCCGGGCCGAACACCCGTCGCTGTGTGTTCAGGAGCTGTTCGAACGTGGCCCTGGCGGCGGCAATGTCGCCGAGGGCACGATGCGCCAGGCCGAGGTTGTGGAGGACGCTGAGCGTGGAAGGGTCGTCTGGGCCGAGGGCGTTGCGGCGCCCGTTGTACACGCGCTCGTACATCGGCCGCGCCGCACCCGGCTCGTCCATGTACGAGAGGGCCACAGCCAGGCCGTGGACGGCCGAAAGAGTGTCGAGGTTGCGGGGGCCGAGAACTCGCTCGCAGCGTTCCATCAGGACGGTGTACGAGTCGCGGGCGACCAGGAACTCCTCGAGCTCCATGGCGATGGCAGCAAGGCGAGCCTCGACCTCGATCGTGGTCGGATGGTCTGGCCCCAGGAGCTTGCGTCGCGCCTCCAGCACCTGGCGGCAGACTCCTCGCTGGGACCTGAGGTCTTCGATTCCTTCGAGCAGGACACTGAGGTCCTGCAGCGCGGCCAGGCCGGCGATTACCCGTGCCGGGCCGCCGGCTGACGCGCGGTCCATCGACAGAGCGACATCTCCCTGAGAGCCCCTAGGCCGTGAATGATGCCAGGTTCGGCGCGAGGCGTTCCGATTCGCCCCGGCGCGGGCACGGTGGCGACGGGCCTGGGGCAGCTCGGCGTGGTCCGGCGCATCGGCCTGGCCGCCGGAGTGGCGGATGACCTGGCTCCTGGGACGCCGCGTACTGAAGCGGGTCGTCGGGCGCGGACTCGGCTCTGGTCCGGTTCGATGTCGCTCAGGCCCCAGATCGCCGGCCGATGCGCCGCTCCTCGCCCCGCAGGAGCCGCTCGATGTTGTCGACGTGGAAGAGCCAGATCAGGCCGGGCACGCCAACGCCGTAGACGAAGTAGATGGGCGGCAGTGGCGCCGTGTAGATGGGTGGGAGCGGCGCCATCGCGGTGATGACGACCATGACGATGCCGCCGATGAGGCTCGCGCTCAGCGATCCGATCGAGGAGATGCGCGTCACCGCGATCGTGAGCACGAACACCGGGAAGATCGCGGCCAGGATGATCGGGGCGATGATGATCGCGCCGCCCGTAGCGGGGGCGATCCCGCGGCCACCGTGGAAACCGATGAAGGGCGATCGGCTGTGGCCGACGATCGCGGCAAGGGCCGCCACGACCTGCGGAACGGGCCCGCCGCCGATGGCGATGACCAGCAGCACCGCAGCAAGACCCTTCGTCACGTCCAGCAGACCGGACACTGCCGCCCAGCGGAAGCCCACGGCCCGCGATACGTTGGCTCCGCCCGTTCGGCCGCTTCCGATTGTCCGGGGATCGGGCCCCCCGATCAGCCGTGGCACGATGATCCCGAACGGAATGCCGCCGATCAGGTAGCCGGCAATGAGCGCGACGGCGACCTTGACGAGGTCGGGGTTCTGCATCGCCGGGAAGTATAGGCTCGCGAATCTTGCGCAGGAGCGCCGGGCCAGTGGCTCAGGCGGGGGGTGCGCCGCCCGGTGCGCCCCGGCCCGCCGTGGAAGGGCCAGGGGTGCCGCCCCCCGCCAGCTCGGCCAGGAGCCGTTCGGGCCGGCCCTTCAGCCAGGCCCGTCGCTTCGGATCGGTGGCTACCTCGTCCACGAGGGCGGCGAGGCGGGAATTGACCGGCGTGGCCACACCCAGATCTGCGCCGGCTCGGGCCACGGCCCCATTCATCCATGCGGCCTCGGTCGTCTCGGCACATGGCGCGTCCGGGGCGGCCGAGCGAACGTGGATCCGCAGCGACGGCGCCTTGCCGCCACGGGCTCCACGAACGACTCGGGTCATGATCGGCCGGCCGAGCCAGGCCGGCAGCATGAGGCCGCGGGCCAGCCAGGGGACCGGTGCGCCCGGCAGCGAGACCGGCCGTATGCCCGACCGCCTCATCACGGCGAGCGCCTCCAGGAGCTGTCGTCGCTCCAGGTCGTACAGGTGCGGGTCTTTGTAGATCGCGTCCGCATCCATGTCCAGGATCGCGCCGGTCGCGTTGGCCATCAGGTTGACCAGCAGCTTCGACCACTTCATGGGCGGCGCCGCCGGCCGCTCGCAAACGCGCAGCCCGGTCCGGCCGAAGTCGGCAAGCAGGCCGCGGACGAAGGGTCGGGCCGACTCGCTGGCGGCGGCGAGCGCGAGTCCTCCCCGACCCATCCAGACGACCTCGTCTTCCGACGCGAGCCGGATCGGCGCGGTCAACGACCCCGCCAGCTGGGGGGCCGCCGGCCTGAGCTCGGCCGCGATAGCCTCTGCGCCGATGCCGTTCTCGACGGTCAGGGTCGGCACGTCGGGCCAGCGCAGCGTCGGCGCCAGCGCTTCGCGCAGGGCCGGCATCTTGACCGCGACGACGATGAGGTCGGGGGCGGGCGCATCCTCGGTCCGCGTGAATCGATGGACGGGAACGGTGAGCCGGGATCCGCCCGGACGGACCAGCACCAGCGGCCGATCCGAGTCTGGCTCGAAGATTCGGATCAACGTGACGTCGTGACCGATCCACCCGAGAAGCGAGCCAAGGAAGGATCCGACCGCACCGGCGCCCACGACCAGAGTTCGCGGTTTCGTCGCCGACCCGCTCCGAACGAAGGGCCACCCATCTTTGGGAGTGCCCGCGTGGGCCGTCCCGGAAAGGGGTTCGGGGGCCGACATTGCTCGGGCTGACCTAAGGTGCGGACCGGTCCTCGGTCTGGACCCGCGCCGGTGGGCGTTGGCCCGCCTAGCCTAATCGGCAGGGCGCCAGACGTCATGGATTGAACAGAGGGCGAAGGCGGGACCGTTGCAGTTGCCGGTGGAACCCGGGCGGAAACTGATCAGTTCCACCCGCGAGATGAACGTTCATCGGGCCGTCCCGGCGACCACGAGGCTCCCGGCCGAGCCCTCGCTCCCAGGGCCGATCACGGCTCCGGCGATGACACGACGAGCGGCGAGATCAGCCGGCCCTGAGATGCCGTCTCGCGCCTAGACCCAGGAGCCCAGGAGCCGCTTGACGCGATCAACGGCGATTCGTCGGCGGATTCCCGCGATCGCCGTGGCGGGGTCGACGGCCGAGGGACAGACCGCCATGCATTCCAGGGCGTCGTGGCAGCCCCACACAGAATCCGGTTCGGAGGCGAGGTCGAGCACCGGAGCGAGCTCGCCGCCACGTGGCTCGTCGACGAAGCGCGCCGCGGCCGCCAGCGCCGCCGGTCCGATGAACGAGCGATTCAGCCGGGCCATCGGGCAGGCCGACAGGCACAGCCCGCACTCGATGCAGTTCTCGAAACGCCCGAACGCATTGACGCTTCCCGGAGGGGAAACATCGTCGCCTATCTCCGCAGCGCACGTAAGCGGCAGTCCGACGGTCTCGAATCTGGCGTAGAAGTCGACCATGTCGGTCGCCAGGTCGGCAACGAGACGCTGCTTCGCCAGCGGCTCGATATTGACCGGCCTCCCCGTCGGCAGATCTGCGATCCTCGTATCGCAAGCAAGCGCCTCGCGCCCGTTGATCCGAATGCCACAGGTCCCACAGGAAGCGTGCATGCATGAGTGGCGGACGACCAGCGACGGGTCCTGACGGCGCCGGACCTGCAGCAGCGCGTCCAGGACGGTGGTTTGAGGCTCAGCCTCGAGGTCAAAGTCGTCGAAATGGCCCTTGCGATCGTCTTTCCTGGATCGGAAGACGTGAAGGCGGACCGCTGGAGGACGTTGCGGAGTTGCCTCCGCAGCCGGGGCGACCGGCGAGGCCGGGGTTGCCTCCGCAGCCGGGGCGGCCTCCGCCGCCGAGGCCGGGGTTGCCTCCGCAGCCGGGGTGACCGGCGAGGCCGGGGTTGCCTCCGCAGCCGGGGCGGCCTCGGCCGCCAGCCCGACGCGGACTCTGCGCGCGCTCACGTGGAGTACCAGGCCGTGTGAGGCAGGAGCACGACCCCGGCAGTCCGACACGGCCGGACCCATCCGAGCTTTGCGCACACGACGTCGGCCGCCGCCTCGGCCATGGCGCGCATCGTGGTGGCCTTGCCACCGGCGATTGTGACGAAGCCTTCAGTGGGATGGCCGTCGGAGGCGTGGTCGAAGCAGCGAAACTCTCGAGCCAGGCCACGACCGTCCCCGGCCTCGGCCACGGCTCCAGGCGCGGCGCCGGCCTGGCCGACGAGTGGCCGAACGGCGGACCAGACCGATCGTCTCTCCGCCCCGGCGATTGCGGGCAGCAGAACCGCGCCTCCCCGAACGATCGCCTCCACGTCTTCGGCAGGGACCGTCAGATCGTCCGGGTCGTCGACGACCCATGAGCTCGTTCCGACTACGGTCTCCTGTCGCTGAGGCAAGACGACGTCGGCGTCGCCGGGCGGGTGGAGCCGGTTGAGGACCATGTTGCAGTGGCGGCCTCGCAGCGCGACCAGCACTCCGGGCGAGGGCACGATGGGCACCGCCACGCCTGCGAGGGCTGCCACTTTGCCCGCCCACGGGCCCGCGGCGTTGACCACGACGTCCGCCCCGATCTCGTAGCCGCGGCCGGCCGCGTGGTCCTGGACCTCTACCCCGGTGACCGTTCGCCCGGCCATCGTTACGGCGACGACCTCGGTGAAGGGGCGAATGTCCGCGCCGCCACGACGGGCCGTCGCGAGAAAGCGCACCGGCACTCTCATCGCGTCCATCGTGGCGTCGGGGACCTGGATGGCGAAGCGCAGGTTGGGGTTCAAGCCCGGTTCCATGCGCAATGCCCGTTCCCGCTCGATGCGCTCGGTTGGCACGGCGCACTGCCAGCACGATTCCAGGAAGTGCTTCTCGAATTCGACATCCTCGTCGGTGATCGCCACGAACAGGCCGTCGTTCTCCTCGAACGATCCCGGGCAGATACGCCGCAGGATTCTGTTCTCCCCGATGCATTCGATTGCCGCCGTACGATCCGTAGTCGCGTAGCGGGCGCCGCTGTGGAGCAGGCCGTGGTGCCGGCCGGTGGTCCCGGAGGTGACCTCGCCCCGTTCGACCAGTGTCACGCGCAGGCCGCGCAGGATCAGATCGTGGGCCAGCGCGCCGCCGGTGCCGCCACCGCCGATGATCAGGACATGAGGAGATCGGGCTTCCGGGCGCGACTCCCCGGCTTTCGGCAGCGACTCCCCCGCTTCCGGCAGCGACTCCCCGGCTTCCGGGCGCGACTCCCCGGCCCCGCCAAATCCGTCGCTCACCGTGACATCGGGGCCGCGGCGCAGCTCATGCCGCCCCATGGAAGGGCGGCTTCACAGCCTTCTCTCAGGGTCCGCACTCCTTGTCTCGACGAGCCGAACAGCATCGGGCCGTCCCCGAGCCACCGGGCCAGCCTAGACTAGTCGCCGACGGCGCACTCGTGCCGGGCCTCGATGACCCATTGCTCGCAGGCCGCGCGCCCGCTGGCATGACCCACCTGCCGAGGCCGCCCGCCTGACCTCGGCCGCCCGTTCCGCCACGGCTGACATGCGGTCGGACGACCCGGGGGGCCTCGAGGGAATCCCCGCTCAAGAACGCTGCGGCTACGGCCGCGGCGAGCTAGCGCCAGGGGATCGGAATGATGCCGTCCTGCCGCGCCGACGCGACGTCGACCCAGCCGTAGTCCGTCTCGCCGGCGGCGACGTGGGGCTGAGCGTCGGTCCACTCGGTGCTTCCCTCGGTCGCGGCCTCCTTGAACGTGGCCTGGCCGATCATCGTCGTCTCGATGAAGTAATAGGAGTTGCCCGTGTCATCCAGCCGGACGGCGACGTAGGCGTGCCCTGGGATGATGATGATCGCCGGCTGCATGCCGAGGGCCTCCACCACCGAGGCATAGGTGAGGGTCAGCTCGATGCAGTTACCGCTGCTCGTGTCCAGCACCTCACCGGGCAGGCGAATCCGCTGCGAGGACCCGGACGCGAAGGTTATCGGCGTGCTGATGTAGGTCAGGTTGAAGTCGGCCGTCTCCGACTGCCAGACGTCCGCCAGGCGCTGCCAGACGGTGCCGTTCGAGTCGTCCGCAGTGTCGTAGCCGCTCGTCATCACGTGGTTCGGGTCGAAGTTGGCGGCATCCCGGATCAGGCCCTCCACGGAGGGGTCCGTCGGGGTGACCATCGCGGCGATGAGGTCGTAGTTCTCCTGCTGGGTGAACCCCTTGATCGACCACGGGAAGTCATCGCGAGAGGTGATCAAGGTCTCGCTGGTCTGGTCCAGCACCGTGCGCGGCTGACCGCTTTCGAGGTATGCAACGGTGACGTGCAGGTCGGCCTGGTGCTGGCTGTTCAGGCCGTCGATGGCGGCGGTCGTGAGGCGCGGGTTCTGGCGTACCTCCTGGGTTCCGTTGGCATCCACGTTGACCGTGTCGGTGGCCTGGTCGGTATAGCCGTTGATCTGGCTCGTGACGACGACCTTCACCGCGGACGGGTTCGCGTTCTTGATGGTCACGATCACGAAGTCGTCGAGAAAGGTCCCGTACAGGTGGGCGATCGGGGTTATCAGCTCGTCCTTGTAGGTGTAGTCGGCGGTTATCTGGTCGACGGTCACGGCGGCGGCCGTTGCCCGCCCGGCGGAGGGGACCGCCTGCGTGGGCGAACCTCCGGACGGACTGGGCACGACCACCGGCAGGCCTGACACGATCGGGCGCGGGGAGGCGATGGAGGAGACCGCCGATTTCAACAACGGCCAGGTAGGGCCAGAGCTGCTGCACGCCGCCACCGCGACGACGACGAGGGCTACGGCACCGAATCGCCCGCAGGCCTTGCGCCACGAACCCATCGGAACCTCCTGACCCGCTTGGAACGGGCTTGATCGCAGTTGGGATCGACGGTGTGATCGTAGCGTCGGCTCGGCCCAACCACCAGTCATGAATTCGGGTCCCACTCGACCAGCCCTCGGAGGCGGCGGCCCGGCGCAGCAGGATCGGGCCCGGCTGCGGGATTCTGGATGTTCGCCCGCGCGCCGGCCGGCGGCAGCCGGCTGCAGCTGGTCGGGAGATCCGCCAACCTAGCCTCGGACGACCCGCAGGTCCAGGCTCGAGCGATTCAGGACCTCGCTGCCGGCCTCCGTGCACATGACGATGTTCTCCAGGCGCACGCCCCAGCGACCCGGCAGGTAGATGCCGGGCTCGACGCTGAAGGCCATGCCGGGTCCCAGCGGCGTGGTGTTGCCCGAGACCATGTAAGGGTCTTCGTGGACCTCCAGCCCGATGCCGTGGCCGACGCGATGCGTGAAGTACTCGCCGTATCCCCCGGCCGTGATCACCGCACGGGCGGCTGCGTCGATTCGCTCGGCCGGGATGCCTGGGTGGACCGCTTCGGTCGCCGTTACGGCTGCCTCTCGGACCAGGTTGTAGACGCGCCGGAACTCGGGCTCAGGCTCGATGCCGTCCTCGCCGGCAACCCAGATCGTCCTGGTCGTGTCGCTCAGGTATCCGGCCAGCGTCCCGCCGATGTCCAGGACCACCGGCTCGCCGCCCCGGATGACGCGGCTGCCGGCATCGTGGTGCGGCGAGGCACCGTTGGGCCCCGACCCAACGATGGCGAAGTCGGCGATATCGTGCCCCTCGTCGATCAGGCGGCTTCTTGTCTCGCGACTGATGTCGGCCTCGGTCCGGCCGACCAGGCGTCCGGCGGCGACCGCGTCCACCGTCCGGTCGGCTGCCTGAGCCGCCAGGCGCAGAAGCCGGGCCTCGTCCGCGTCCTTGACCTGGCGAAGATCGCGCATCACCGTGCCGGCGGACTCGAAACGGCGGCCCGGCAGAGCTCTCTGAAGGCCGAGCACGTGCATCGACCAGAGGCGATCCGAAAGCCCGATAGGTTCTCGTATGGCCGCATTTGGAGCCGCTGTGGCCTGGCCGAGCAGCTCGGGGACACGCGCCGCCGCATCGTCGGTCTCCTCGAAGGTGACGACCTCGGCAGCACCCGCGGCCACCAGGGGAGCGGCAGTCGCCTTGCTGGCCTCGAGGCGTGGCACCAGGAACCGGACGGGACCCTCTCGCGGCACGACCAGCAGGGTCACTCTCTCCATGGGCTCGCCGACGAAGCCGGTGAGATAGCGCAGGTCCGGTCCTACGCCGATGAGCAGCGCCCCGAAGCCGCGTTCCTTGACGGCCGCGCGACACGCGGCGAGTCGTTCTGCATATCGATCGACGGGGCTGCGTGGGTTGGGCTCGGTCATGCTCCGAGAGTACCGCGGTACGGCGGCGAGCGCCGGACCACGGCGCGTGCGCGGCCCGCGGCGTGCCAGGCCGCGTGGCGGACCGGAAGGAGGAGCGTGGCGGCTGCGCGCCGCAGCCTCCTGTGTGGCGGGCCGGGTGCGCGCGCCGCAGCCTCCTGTGTGGCGGGCCGGGTGCGCGCCCCAGCCTGTTGCGCGCCCCAGCCTGCCTGGCGCGGCCTGTTGCGCGCGGCCTGTTGCGCGCCCCAGCTTGCCTGGCGCGGCCTGTTGCGCGCGGCCTGTTGCGCGCCCCAGCCTGCCTGGCGCGGCTAGCTTTCGGTTCGGGCCTGCTCTGCTTCTTCGGCCTGTGACACCCAGCCGGGCGCCTACTTGCCGGTCAGCCCTTCGACCAGCGGCGCCATCGACTCCATGGCGTGGCTCGGGACGGTGTAGTAGTTGATGCCGAGTCGGTCGCGGCGCCGCAGCAGCCGTTCGCGCGCCGACCTCAGGGTGCCGTACAGGACGTACGGGCTCCCGTATATCGCCGTTGGGGCCCAACGAGCGGCAGCCGCAGCCGACCCGACAAGTGAGTTGCCGCTACCGACCAGGCCGGCGTCGCCCAGCCACAGGTTGATCTCCAATCGTTCAAATCGATCACCGGCCGTTTGGCGGATGAGCGCGATCTTCTCGGCCGTGGCCGTTTCGGTTGCCCCTCGAACCCGGACTCGGCCGCGGGCGTCGAAGCCTGGGACGAGCCCGATGATCTCGGCCTCCCGCGCGGCCAGCCTGAGCATCCGCGGTCCACCGGCGCCGATCGCCAGCGGCGGTCGTGGCTTCTGGAGTAGCTTCACGCCGGCCGACGCACCGTCGAGCTGGTAATGCTCGCCGTGATGGGTGACCGTTTCGCCGGCGAGGAGACGTTTGATCAGTGGGATGGCTTCCTCCAGTCGATCGATCCGCCGGGCCGCCGGGTCGTAGCTCATCCCGAGCTCGCGGTAGTCGCGCATCATCCAGCCTGCCCCGAGCCCAAGCTCGAAGCGTCCGCCCGAGACGAAGTCTAGTGTGGCGGCCTCGCGGGCGAGGATCAGGGGATGGCGGTAGTCGTTCGCGAATACGAACGCTCCCAGGCGAAGCCGGGTCGTGGCCGCCGCAGCTGCCGCCAGGGCCGAGAACGGGGACAGCTGGCGGCCCAGGTGGTCGGGCATAACGAGCACGTCGTAGCCGAGAGACTCGGCGCGACGTGCGAGCGCCATCCAGGCTTCGCCGCTCGCGGCGGATCCTTGCTGAACGGCAAACCGAAACGGGCGCATCGGCTGAGGTTACTCCTGAGCGCGCCCGGGCCCGATTCGGGGCGCCGCTGCCGAGCGCGCCGGGGGGTGGCGCTCGGGCGGGCTCCTAGTGGCGCTTCGGCCGATCTGGGGTGATGCGGCTGCCGAGCGCGCCGGGGCCGGATTCGGGGCGCCGCCGCTGCCGAGCCCGCCGGGGGTGGCGCTCGAGCGGGCGCTTCGGCCGATCTGGGGCGATGCGGCTGCCGAATGCGCCGGGCCGACCCTGGTGGTTGGGCTCCTAGTGGCGCTTCGGCCGGATCTGGGGCGATGCGGCTGCCGAATGCGCCGGGCCGACCCTGGTGGTTGGGCTCCTAGTGGCGCTTCGGCCGGATCTGGGGCGGTTCCCCGCAATTTCGCCCGCGGCGATGATAAGCGGCTAGTCGCTCGAACCCGCCTCTCAACTTGACCCGTGGCGATGATAGGCAGCCAATGATCGGAGGCGAATGCAATCCGTTTGTCCCGCGGCGGGGACCCGAGCGTAGTTCGACAGCGAAACGGGGCCAGTGTGGCCTTCGCGGTTCTTTGTGAAGCCTCCTGCGATGCATAGCATTGTCCCGGCTGATAATGAGAAACTTGCCAGCGAGCCACCCGCATCCGCTGATCCGGCCGTCGCGCCCGGCGCCGCGCCCGGCGACGGGCGGCCGTCGCCGTCGCCACGCAGCCTGCCCACGCGGTCGCCCGGCATCCGCTGATCTGGCCGTCGCCCAGCGCCGCGCCCGGGGCAGGCGGCCGTCGCCGTCGCCACGCAGCCTGCTCGCTCGGTGGCCAATCGCCGCGCTCGGGGCGGTCGACGGCGCGCGTCGATACGGCCGCGGGCCCAAGATTCGAGAACGGCCGGGCGAGTCGCCCGGCCGTTCTGCTTGCCAGATCGAACGAGAGGGCTATACCGCCTCCGCGAGGGCCTCTTCGAACTGGGAGTTGTAGAGGTCGTAGTAGAAGCCGCGGCGGGCCATCAGCTCGTCGTGGCTGCCCTGCTCGACGATGTGGCCCTGGTTCATGACTAGGATCGAGTCGGCATTGCGGATCGTGGACAGGCGGTGGGCGATAACGAACGCCGTGCGTCCCTTCATCAGCCGTGCCATTGCCGCCTGGACCAGCACCTCGGTCCGGGTGTCGACCGAGCTCGTGGCCTCGTCGAGGATCAGGATCTCCGGGTCGGCCAGGAAGGCTCGAGCTATCGTGAGCAACTGCTTCTCGCCCTGCGAGAGGTTCGAGGCGTCGTCGTCGATCACCGTGTCGTAGCCGTTGGGGAGCGTGCGGACGAAGTGGTCGACGTGTGCCGCTTTGGCCGCGGCGATGATCTCGTCATCCGTGGCGTTCTCTCGGCCGTAGGCGATGTTTTCGCGAATCGTGCCGCCGAACAGCCAGGTGTCCTGAAGGACCATGCCGAACGTGTGTCTCAGGTTATCGCGGGTCAGCTGCCGGGTCTCGATGCCGTCGATCTTGATGGTGCCCGAGTCTATGTCGTAGAAGCGCATCAGCAGGTTGACGACGGTAGTCTTGCCGGCGCCGGTCGGTCCGACGATCGCGAGCACTTCGCCCGATCGGACCTCTGCGCTGAGGTCGTCGATGAGGGGCGTCTCATGCTCATATCGGAACGCCACTTCGTCGAGGGCGACGTGGCCGGTTGCCGCAGCGAGAACCTGTGGCGGCTCCGCGTCGGGCACCTCTTCCGGCTCGTTGAGCAGCTCGAAGACGCGCTCGGCCGATGCCATCGTCGATTGCAGGAGATTCATGATGCTGGCGACCTGCGTGATCGGCTGCGTGAACGAGCGCGAGTACTGGATGAACGCCTGGACGTCGCCGAGCGACATCGTGCCGTTCGCCACCTGGATGCCGCCCAGCACACCGATGGCGACGTAGTTGAGGTTGCTCAGGAACGTCATCACCGGCATGATGAGCCCGGAGATGAACTGCGCCTTGAAGCTCGCTTCGTAGACCTTCTGGTTCTCTTCGTCGAACTGGCGGATCGCGTCATCCTGGTGGCCGAAGACCTTCACGATGCTGTGGCCGGTGTGGGATTCCTCGACCTGGCCGGTGAGAACCCCGGTCCGAGTCCATTGATTGGCAAACTGCTTCTGAGATTGGCGCGCGATCAGCGTGGTGAGGATGGCGGCCGTCGGGAGCACGAGGAGCGATATCACTGCCAGCATGGGGCTGATCCAGAACATCATCGCCAGCACACCGATGATCGTGGCAAATGACGTGATGATCTG
>JBEKVD010000018.1:0-42190 GCA_049514315.1 Candidatus Limnocylindrales bacterium
TGAGGTGGCTGACCTGAACGACCGCGCTCCTTCCGACTCCCGACTTCCCTCCGGGCCACTCCCGCCGCACAACGACCCGAAGGCCGGGTCGATGCTCCACCCGCCGGTCAAGGCTGACGGCACACGCGAGGCGGACGACGACGCTGCCTACGAGCCACTCTTCGATCCGGCGACCGGCTTTGCCTCCCGTCGGACGTGGGACCAGGTCGTCCGCCGCGAGGAGCGCCGCTTCGCCCGCTACGGCCGCCCGGTGACAATCGTCGTCGCGGAGCTCGAGGGCCCCGATGCACTCGCCGGAATGCTCGGCGAGGACGAGGCGGACCGGCTCATCCTGACCGTCGCGGCGACGATGCGGCGGAGCGCCCGCGCGGCCGATTTCTTCGCCCGCACCGGGCGCATGCGCCTCGTCGCGATGCTGCCCGAAACGGACGAAGTGGCCGCGATCAACTACGTCGAACGGGTGCGCTCAGCGTCCGACATGTGGCTCGAGGCCAGCGGGGTTGCCGTCCGCTTGGCGATCGGCTGGGCGCAGCCGATGGCCGGAGGACGCCTCGCCGCCGCCCTGCACTTCGCGCAGCCGATCGCTGGAGGACGCCTCGCTGACGCCCTGCGCCTCGCCGACGACCGGATGAAGGCCGACTGTCGTCTCCAGTGCATCCCCGTCGCACCCACCGCGGCGGCGCCCCATCGGCGAGGAAGACCTGGCTGGCCCGTGAGGGAGACGATTGGGCCCTCCTGAGGGAGGCGGGTCCAGCAGACTCCAGACAACGGCCTCGACTCCGCCGAGCCGGGTCAGGCCAACTCAGGCACGAACTACGGCACGGCCACGACTCTGAACGTGCAGGCCGCATCCTTCTTCTTGTCGAAGAACCAGCGCACTCTCGTGACGTTCATCCTGCCGACGCTGGCCGCCCACTGCGCGATCACTGCGGCGACACTGCGGCTGTACGCGACCACGGCCACGACCGGGCGGACGTGTCAGGCCTACCAGGTCGGGGCCGCCTGGACGGAGACTGGCGTGACCTGGACGAACCAGCCCGCGACCACGGGCACGCCGGCGACGGCGGCCACGGCGGCTGGCTGGGTGAGCTGGACGGTGACAACCCTGCTTCAGGCCATCTACGCCGGCAGCAACTTCGGCTTCCTCGTCAAAGACGCGACCGAGAGCACGACGACGACCTGCACCAACAGGTACTCCAGCCGCACCGGGGCTAATCCACCTCAGCTGGTGATCACCTGGGGCTGAACCCCAAAGGGGAGTTGTTCTTGGAGTCGCGGCTTCAGCTCGTGGGAGTACGGCGAGTGGCAACCCGGCCGAACCACGGTGGCGCTGGTTCGCCAGCCGGTCGGCGCCTGACCACGACTGTTCATCTGGTAAGTTCTCGGCATCGAGCTCCTCTCGTTGCCCGGCCAGGCGGCCATCCAGAGCGAGGCGATCATGGCCGTCCAACTTGCCTGGCCAATTGTGCTTGCCGTCCTGCCCGCTCGCCCCAAGGGCTAGGGCTCGGGCCCCCGCTCGGATGGTGAGTCAGGCTCGACGGCTGAAACGGGCCCGGCCGCCGGGTCGGCCACGGGCGCGGGCACCCGGCCGGCGTGGGGCGTAGCTCGGCGCCGAACGGGTCGCCCGTGCGCCTTCGCATCGGGCAGCGGCCACCAGTCGCAGGGGCACAGGCCCTTCGGGCAGCCCGCGTGCGGAAGGCGCTGTGCGCGCAGCTCGGCCGCGATGCGGAACGCTCGCCCGTTGTCGCGCCCGCAGATCGCGCAGCAGCCGACGGCGACCAGCTCCACCTGCGCCCCGAACCCGGCGAGCGAGCGCAGCGCTGCCGCCGACCACGCACGGTGCAGCGTCACGACCTCGTCGGGAGGCGGGATGGCGGAGCCGGACGCGCTATACAGGGCGGCCGCCTGCTCGCGCCTGATCCCTGCCACCCTGTCCCAGCGCTTGTCCCGCCGTGCCGTCCGGACGGCGCGCTCGGCGGCGGTCAGGTACAGGTCCTTCGATGCCGCCACGACTGCCTCCGAGGGGGGCATCGCGCCCAGCCGCGCGACCCGGTTGACCGGCGCCGACACGCCTTTGGCGAGTGCGAGCCAGCGACGCCGCTCGCTCGTCCAGGTGCGCTCCTTGGTCTCGCGGTCGCGCTCGGCCTCGAAAACGTGGAGCGCCTCTGTGGTGAGGAGCACGCGCCTGCCGTCGACCCGGCGGACGACGATCCGCCGCCTGCAGCGCGGACACAGGCGCCCGCGCTCGGGTGCGGGATCCAGCAGCGCCGCACAGTACGGGCACGCCGCGACCGCGCCGCGCGGTGGCGCGGTCGGAGCCGCAAGCGGCTCGCCCGGCACCACGCTCTCCGAGTCGGACGTCACCCCGTCGGCGGCCCCCGACTGAATCTCCGCGCGGGTGTTTGGTCGACCGCCCCCGAGGAGGCGCCTCAGGAAGCCGATGCTGATCTCCCGTAGGTGGGCTTGCCGAAAGCTCAGGGTACTACGCGGTGGCGCGGCGCGATGAGGCCACCGGGGAGAAGGCCAATCAGGAAGCTGGCGGGGAATCGTCGCAGCGATGTTCGCCATTGGGCAAAGGCAGAGGAATGTCTGACGTCGAGGATTCAGCCAAGTTGACCGACGGATTCCACCATCTGATCGAAGCACCGTCGAGACCGCCTGGCTCAGGACCCTCTATGTCCTGCTGTTCATCGAACTCGGGGCAGGCATATGCACCTGAGCGCATCGAGTGTGCATCCCGACGCGGCCTGGGTCCCCGGGCAGTTCAGGAACCTCGGCCCAATCCAAATGCTCGCCCCGCCGCTATCCGGTTCCTCATCCACGACCGGGACACCAAGTTCGTCGGACCCTCGACGAGGACTTTCGCTCGGAAGGCTAGAAGATCCCCCATTTTCGGAGCGCAGGGGCGAGGTCGTAGGTGACGGTGCCGCCCCGGACCTGTCCATCGCCGATGCTCGGCCGAATCTGGAGATTCGGGATGACCCCGAACGTGATGTCCGAGCCATCGAGCTGATCGAGGGCCAGGCGACGGGCACCGGGTTGTGTGAGGGGCAGGATGACGATCGGCGCGGCTACGGCGGCGGTGGTGATCTTCTCGCCCGTCTTGAGGCGGGCGAGGGCGTCGAGCACGCTCGCCTTGAGTCGATCTAGCGCTGGCTGGAGGTACGGCATCAGCGCTTTCAGAACGTCACCGGGGGTGCCGGGCCGCGGAACAGGGTCACCCTGCGCGGGCGGGTCCCGTTGAATGAGCAGGGCCTGCGCCGTGCCGGTCACCACCGGACTGTAGGTTCGGATCGAACCCCAGACGCCCTCCGAACGTTGGATCGCGGGTTCAATCGGGGCGGCCGACCCGGCCCCACGCTGCCAGACCCGGTTGCCCGGCCCCGCAGAAATGAAGAGGCCTTAGTTCGCCGTATACCGAGGTCTCCAGATGTGTGCGCCTCCTCCTTAGCCGCAGGCTGACCTCAGTCGGCAGCCGGCCGACAGCACGAGATACAGGAGGAAGCAGTGGACTCAACCACGCAGTTCGTGATGATCCAGCGGCGGCTGGCCGAGCGTCGGGGCGAGGCTGCCGGGGAGCGACTCGCGCGACACCCGCGCTGCACGCCGGGCACCTTCCGGCGCCAGCGCTGGACCCCGCGCCGTCCAGCCTGCTCGGACGAGAGGCCCCTGGCGGCCGAGATGCCGTCGACTTCGTCGGCCCCGATGCCGGCGGCGGTGACTGAGGGATAGTGAGATGAAGCTCCTGAGCAACCTGGGCCGCTGCAAGGTTCGGACGGGTTTGACCATCCTTGGCATAACGATCGGCATATGGTCGCTGGTCGTCTTCGGCTCCATGGCCAACAAGATCAACGCCCTCGTCGCCGGCGGCAGCGACTACTACCGCGACAAGGTGATGGTCAGTGCCAAGGGCGGCTTCATGGGCATCGGCGGTCCCATGGACATCGCCCTGGGCGATCGGATCGCGGCCCAGCCTGGCGTAGACGTGGTTCTGCCCGAGGTCGGGATGATGCTCTCGGGCGACGCCAGCACCGTGTCCATGAGCGTCCCCGACATGATCGCCAGCGCTCGCGCCGGCCGGGATCAGGGCCGCGAGACCCTCTTCACCCAGTATTCGTCGGGCCGCGCGCTTTCTCCCGACGACCAGGGCCAGGTAGTCACCCTCGGATCGAGCCTGGCTCTCAAGTTCGACAAGCACGTCGGCGACACCATCGAGCTCCGGGGCGTGCCCTTCACGGTCGTCGGCATCCTCGCGCCCACGCTCTCCGCCCCGGATGACGAGGCCCTGGTTCCGCTCGTCCAGGCTCAGCGTCTCTATCTGCAGACGCTGCCCCCTCTCGTCGCGGACAAGCTGGACCCCGCGACGATCGC
Organism: Candidatus Limnocylindrales bacterium; assembly: GCA_049514315.1. Classification (GTDB taxonomy): domain Bacteria; phylum Chloroflexota; class Limnocylindria; order Limnocylindrales; family CSP1-4; genus Fen-1039. The sequence continues at coordinate 4,372 of JBEKVD010000018.1, forward strand.
GACCGGCTTCACGGTCTATCTGAAGTCGGGGGCGAGCCCCAACACCGTGGCAGCCGAGATCGACTCCAGCATCTCCGACGTCTCGACGATGACCGGCAAGGACTTCGACAAGCAGATCGGGTCGGCCATGTCCGTGCTCAACGCGATCCTGGTCGGCATTGCCTTGATCAGCCTGGTGGTCGGCGGTCTGTCGGTCATCAACACGATGTACATGTCGATCGCCGAGCGAACGCGTGAGATCGGCATCAAGCGCGCGATCGGCGCCAGCCGCATCGGCATCGTCCGCGAGTTCGTGACCGAGTCCGCGTTCATCGGCTTCATCGGAGGGGCGCTCGGTCTCGTCCTGGGTGCCGCGGTCGTCTGCTTCGCCGACGAGGCCGGCCGCAGCTCGGGCACCGTTCTCTTCCAGCTCACGACCGGCACGGCGGTCTCCGCCGTCGTCTTCTCCACGGTCCTGGGGGCCCTGGCCGGCTTCGTCCCGGCGCTCCACGCGGCGCGCCTCGACCCGGTCAGCGCGCTCCGCTACGAATGACCCGCACCCACTTAGGAGTGACTCCAATGTCTATTCTCGAAGGCCGCAACCTCCGCAAGACTTACCGTCTCGGCCGAACCAACGACGTCGCCGCCCTGAAGGGCGTGGACATCAGCATCGAGCCCGGCGAGATGGTGGCCATCATGGGCCCGTCAGGCTCGGGCAAGAGCACCCTGATGCACGTCCTGGGTCTCCTCCACGCACCCGACCGGGACGGTGGTCCCCGGCCCGAGCTCACCTTCGACGGCCGCGACGTGGCCCACCTGAGCGACGGTGCGCGGACCCGGATCCGGGCCCGCGAGATGGGTTTCGTGTTCCAGGACTTCAACCTGGTGCCGACCCTGACCGCCCAGGAGAACGTCATGCTGGCGACCCAGTATGCCGGCGTGCCGGCCTCGAAGGCCAGGTCGGCGGCGCTGGACGCCCTGGCCATGGTCGGCCTGGCCGGCCGGGCGGGACACCGGCCGCAGGAGATGTCGGGCGGCGAGCAGCAGCGAGTTGCCATCGCCCGTGCTCTCGTGAACGGCCCTCGCCTGGTCCTCGCCGACGAACCCACGGGGAACCTCGACTCGGAGCGCACCGGGGACGTCCTGGGCCTCCTGCGCCGGCTCAACGAAGAGCATGGCCAGACCTTCGTGATCGTCACCCACGATCCCGAGGTCGGCCAGGCCTGCGACCGCGTCGTGCGGATGCGCGACGGCCTGGTTCGCGACCACGGCCTCTCGACAGTTCACGGTCACGCGCCTGCCGAGGAGCTGGAAATGGTGGCCAGTGCCTGAGCCGAATCTTCGTCGCCCGACCGGTGTCTCAGCTTGGCCGCGAGGCTGGCCCAACACGAACCAGAGCTTCTACTGTCGCCGCATCCGCGACGTCGGCTGTGACGACACTCACGAGGAGAGACAGATGAACCCGAGAAGACTTCAGTTCCTGCCCGTGGCGGTCGTCGCGTGCGTCGCGTTGTCGACGGGTGCCTTTGCCCTTCCGTTCGGCACTCCCTCGTCGGCGCGAGCCGCCGACGACGCGGCTTCGGTGATCGCCAAATACCAGGAGCAAATCCCGGAGCTCATGGCCGAACAGAACATCCCCGGCCTCGCCGTTGCGCTCGTCGACGGGGACCAGGTTCTGTGGACGCAAGGATTCGGTCACGTGGACGGCGACGGGTCGGCTCCGGTCACGACCGACACGATCTTCAGCGTCCAGTCCATGTCGAAGCTATTCACAGCGACGGCGGTGATGCGGGCCGTCCAGGCCGGCCGTCTCGACCTCGACGTGCCTATTACCACCTACCTGCCGGACTTCACCGTTCACAGTGCCTTCGAGGAGCACCCGGAGTGGAAGATCACGGTGCGAATGTTGCTGAGCCACACGGCCGGCTTCACGCATGAGGCACCCATCGGCAACAACGACGAGCTCGACCCCGGCGACTTCGACGCGCACGTCGCCAGCATCTCGGACACGTGGCTGCGATTCCCCGTGGGGACCGGCTATGCGTATTCGAACCTGGGCATAGACCTGGCCGGCTACATCCTCGAGAAGACCTACGGAGAACCCTTCGCGACGGTGATGCGCGATCAGCTCCTGGCGCCTCTGGGCATGACCGACAGCACGTTCAATCGGGCCGAAATCCGCGCGCGCACCAACCGCGCCCTGGGTCACTCGGGTGCGTTGCCAGTGATTCCGGTGGATGTGCCGATGACGGCGGCTGGCGGGCTCTACACGAGCGCGACCGATCTGGCTCGGTTTCTGCGCTTCCAGCTAAACGGTGGGTCGATCGACGGCCAGACGATCCTAAGCCCGGCAATGATCGATGAGCAGCGAACCGTCCCGGCGCCCAATGCCGGTGCCCGAGCCGGGTATGCGCTCGGCGTCTCCAGATCCACCTGGTACAAAGGCGACAATGCCGACATCTTCGACCACGGCGGCGGGGGCTTCGGCTTCCTGTCGGACCTGTGGTGGGCACCACAGCTTCAGATCGGCATCGCGGTCCTGACGAACTCGGCGGATCACCACCTCCAGGGCGACCTCGCGCTATCCATTCTCAGTGACCTAGTGCATGAGCCCGGCAGTGTCTATCAGGCCCGGTTGAACGCCTTGCCCTCGCTGGCTCCGGTCGCCGACCCGAACGGACAGTACGTAGCACCGGATGATCTGACTCATCGCATCGCCGGCCTGGCAATGAAGCCGTCCAGGGACGAGTCGACCCGCTGGGCCGGATATTCGGCCGAGTACACGATCAGGGCCTGGGGGGTCATCACTCCTGTGGGCACGCCCGACCGCTTCTTCGTCGAGTCCGGCGTGCCGTACTTCCAGGCGAACGAGAGCGGCACCGTCTATCGCTACCGACTGACCGAGATCGAGCCGGGCCTCTTCCTTGCGTGGAACGGCGAGACGCTGGACCTCCGCGGACCGCAGCCAACCTGGCGCAATTTCGAGCTCATACGACTGACTGGAGGCCCCGCGCCCTGGCAATGGGCGTTGCTCGCTGCCGCGGCACTCGTGGCGCTGTGGTGGCTGGGCGCCGCCATGGTGTCGACGATCCGGCGGCGCCGACGACGGACCGAAGTCGCCGAAGGGCAGGCCCCAGCCCACCCAGGGTGGCGCCTGCTCACCGGCGTCGCCGCGACGCTCACCGCAGTGCTCGCGCTCGGGACAATTGCCCTCCTTGTCCTCATACCGAGGCTCGTTGACTCCGGTTTCCTCGGCTGGCTCGAGTTGCCACTCGCCGAACGGCTCATCCTGCACCTGCCCCTGGCCCTGGCGGTCGCGTCCGGCTGCCTGGTCCTCCTGACCGCATCCGGTTGGGTCAGGGCCTGGCGGAAGCCCGCGGTCCGATTCAGGTATGCCGCGCTTGTCGTGTTGAGCGTGGCGCTCACTGCGCAGCTGGCCATGTGGCATCTGATCGGCTGGGGCCTGACCTAGATCCGTCCGACCTGCGAATTCGTCGGATAGCGCCGCGCGTCGAAGACGACGATCGGCAGAGTCCGACGTGCACACCAATGGAACGGGGACTCATGCCTGACATAATTGAGCCCATGGCCAACCGGGTCACGAGCCCGATCTTCGTCGGCCGCAAGGCAGAACTCGACCGCATGGGCGCCGCGCTCGGAGCGGCCCTGGAGGGCCGCTCTTCTGCCGTCCTGATCTCCGGCGAGGCCGGTGTCGGAAAGACCCGGTTCGTTGAGGCGAGCGTCCGGGCGGCCCGCGCGGACGGATTCCGCGCGCTGGCGGGAGGATGTATCGAGCTCTCCGAGGGCGCATTCCCGTTCGCGCCATTCGTGGAGGCGCTGCGGGGCCTCACCTCGGAGCTCTCGCCGGCGGCGCTCGAGCAGCTCCTCGGGGCCGGCAGGCCTGAGCTCGTTCGCCTCATGCCCGCCCTGGGCCAGCCGGCGGAGACGCTCGACGGGACCGGCCGCTCGACCCAGGGTCGCCTCTTCGAGCTTTGCGCGGGCTTCCTCTCGCGGCTCGCCGCCGAGCGTCCGCTCATGCTGGTCATCGAGGATCTCCACTGGGCGGACCGGTCCACGCTGGATCTGCTGACCTATCTCATCCGCACCCTCCGGCAGGGCCGGAGCCTGATACTCGCCACATATCGCAGCGACGAGTTGCACCGCGGACACCCCCTGTTGCGTGTGCTCGCCGAACTCGAGCGGTCGGGTCGCGTGGAGCGGCTCGAATTGCCGCGCCTTGACCGCGATGAGCTGGCGACCCAGCTGGCCGGCATACTTGGCACCGAGCCGGGCCTCGACCTCGTCGAGCGGATCTACGGCCGGTCGCAAGGCAACCCCTTCTATGCCGAGGAGCTGCTGGCCGCAGGCGCCACCGGCCACCAGCTGCCCGACTCGCTGCGTGAGGTCCTGATCGCCCACCTGTCGGCCCTCGCCGAACCGACCCAGGAACTCCTCCGGGTCGCCGCAGCCGGCGGATTGAGAGTCTCAGGCTCGTTGCTCGCGGCGGTCACGGGGACGTCGGAGGCCGCCATGGTGCCCGCCCTGCGGGAGGCCGTCGACCGGCAGATCGTCCTGCCCGCCGCGAATCCGCCCGAGGGGTACGCGTTCCGTCACGCTCTGGTCCAGGAGGCGCTGTACGCGGAGTTGCTGCCGGGTGAGCGCACGACGCTCCACGCCGCGTATGCGCGGCCCTGTCCGAGGCGAGCGGCCCGGCAGTCGATGCAGGGCGGGCCGCCGAGATCGCCTACCACTGGTGGGCCGCCCACGACGTGCCGCGCGCCTTCGACTCTGCAGTGGCGGCTGGCCTGGCGGCGGAGCGGGCGTACGCCTTCGCCGAAGCGCAGCAACAGTACGAGCGCGCCCTCGAGCTCTGGGATCGTGTGCCGAATGCGGCAGGGAGCAGCACCCTGGATCGTGTGGAGCTCCTGGAGCGAACAGCGCGCTGCGCGGAGGCGGCGGGCTCCCCATCCCGTGCTATCGCCCACATTCGGACTGCCCTGGGCCTGGTCGATCCGGCTGCCGAGCCGAGACGCGCCGGGCTCCTCTACGAGCGCCTCGGCCACTACTCCTCCGATGTGGCTGCCGCTGACGCAGCAATCGCCGCCTGCCGCGAGGCGGCCGCATCGTTCCGGCCGATCCGGCAACCGAAGCCCGCGCCCGGGTTCTCGCCGAGCTCGGCCGCTGCCTGGTGATCTATGGCCACCCCCAGGACGCTGCGCCGTACTGCGACGAGGCGATCGCCACCGCCGACCTCGTCGGCTCAGCCGAGATCGAGGCCCACGCCCTCATCTCGCGCGCGAACTGCCGGGCCTACTTCGGCGATGCTGACGGGGCGATCGCGGACAGCCTCCGGGCGCGCGCGATCGGCCTGAAAATCGGTGCCCCGGAGGTGGTGATCCGCGCCTACTACACCCTCGGCTTCGTTTACGCCATCGGCGCGAAGCGCTTCGAGGAATCTGCCGCCACCAACCTCGAGGGGTTCAGCTACGCCGAGCGCCACGGGCTGGTCAGGACGGCCGCAGCGTCGGGCCCCGATCTGCTGGCGGGAGCCGCCTTCGATCTCCACGCCCTCGGTCGCTGGGACGACGCGGAGCAGGTCCTGGAACGGGCGCGGCTCGCCGGGGCTGATGAGACGGAGTCCAGGCCCTTCCTCTTCCATGGGGTTCGGATCGCCCTGGACATCGGGCGAGGCCACCTGTCCGAGGCCGAGCAGCGGCTCGACCGCGTCGAGAGGCTCGAGGAGCGTGGCGGAGAACCAGAATGGGTCGCCATGACCTCCCAGCTGCGGGCCGAACTGGCGATCTGGCGGGGCGAACCCCTGCGCGCCCGCGCGGCCGTGGCGAGGGGGCTCGAGCGACTCGCGGGTCTCGACGAACTCGCCGACGTCGATGATCTGGGTGCCCTCTACGCGGGGGGTCTGCGCGCCGAGGCTGAGCTGGCCGCCTTCGCGCGGAGCCGGCATGTCGACGGCGAAATCGAGACGGCGCGCGCAATCGCCCGGGCGTACCTCGAGCGGATGCGAGCCCTGTGCGACTCGACACTGCGCCGGCGCCCCGCCGCGGCCTCGATGGCGACAGCGGACCTGGCGCTCTGCGAGGCGGAGGCCACGAGGCTTCAGGGACGCTCGAGCCCATCCCGGTGGGCGGCCGTGGCCACGGCCTGGGACGCCCTGGGCGTGCGATACCAACAGGCGTACGCCCTGTACCGCGAGGCCGAGGCGCTGCTCGGGAGCACGTCAGGCCGGAAGCAGGCCGAGGCCCCACTGAGGGCCGCTCATGCGATCGCCACTTCCCTCGCGGCCCTGCCTCTCCGCCACGAGATCGAAGGGCTGGCCCAGCGCGGACGGGTCGAGCTCGAAGTCGCGCCCTCGAAGCCCGCCGAGCCGTCGCCGCAGGCTGGTACGTTCGGTCTGACAGGCCGCGAGCTGGAGGTCCTCGCCCTCCTGGCGGCCGGACGCACGAACCGCCAGATCGGCGAGGCGCTGTTCATCAGCGACAAGACCGCCGGTGTCCACGTCTCGAATATCCTGGGCAAGCTCGGGGTCGTGGGACGCGTCGAGGCAGCCACGCTGGCTTACCGCCTTGGCCTTGTCGATTCACCGAAGGGCTGAGCGGTCCCTTCCGGTCCAGGTCCACGGCCAGGCGATGGACCTCCATCTGCCCCGGCTGGCAGCCGGGCAACCGCCGAACGTGAACCAGAGCGCCCCGGTGCCGGGGCAGGCCACGGTGGCATAGACCGTCGACAGGCGGCCGCCCCGCCGCTCGACCCCTTCGTCGGCGAGGATCGCAATCAGGTCCCGGGGTGGGGTGACTTGCGTCTCGCGGCTGTACAGGTCGCCTGCCAGCGCTTCCATTCGCGCGTGGCGCGATCCCGAGTCCCCCTCGGGAGCCGGCTCGTCGAGCGCGCAGGCGTGATGGTCCCGACGATCCAGGTGCCGTTGGATGCCCTGCGGACATGGCGGCGGCAGCCGCATTCCAGGACCGCGAACTCCTCGCTTTTCCCGTCCAGCGCGAACAGGAGCATGCCCTCGTCGCGATCGACCTGGGCGAGGCGGGCCTCGACCTCGGTGATGGTCGCGCAGGTTTCCAGCATGTCGGTCAGCAGGACCCAGCCCGACAGGTGCGGGTGCCCGGGTCCTGGCGCGTCCGACGTGGCCAGCGCCTGGTGGTGCAGCCACAGACGTTCGCGGTTCACGCCGGTCGCCGTGAAGACGTCCGCCTCCTGCCCGAAGCAGAGCGTAGGGATCCGGCCGCCGATTTCACGGACGGTCGCGTGGCCCCAGATCCCGGGCACGAACATGTCGTTGTTCCGGGCGACCCAGGCGTGCCCGTCGATGTGGCCGACGAAGGCGCTGCAGCCGTCGCCCAGGCATGCCTCGACGTAGTTCCATTCGGCGACTCGCTGGATCGACACGTTCGCGCCTTCTGCCAGGCCCTCCAGCTCGTCCTGGAATCGCTCGGGCAGCGTGCGCAGCCAGGGCATCGCACCGCGGCGCAGCTCGTCCAGATCCAGTGCGTCCGGACCCTGCGGACGTTCGCGCAGGTAGCGGGTGATATTCGCCTCAAGGCGCGCGCCGAGCGCCCGGCCCACGGCGAGCCCAACGTCGCGTGGCGATCCGGCATACCGCGGGACGCGGCCCGAACTCGAAGCCATTGCGGAATGAGCCTACAACGCCGCCGACCCTTGCGGCCATGCCCGTGGCGGCACGTAGCCGGCCCGGCCGATCACTTGGACCGATGTCCGGTTGGCAGGGCGGCCCGGGGTTCGCTCACCCGGTCCACGGTGGGGAGGATCGGCCTGATTTCGGGCCGCCATCGACATCCTCGAAACCAGGCCGGCGATCAGCCTTCAAGATCTCCGATCTCGTCCACGTCAAGGTCGAGCATATGACAGGCGGCGCGCAACTCGGGGATGAAGTTCCCCGGCACTGCGTGTATGTGGTTGGCTCTGAAGCGGGCAAGGATCTGGTTCTGTGAGGCGGTGAAACGTGCGAAGGCGTGCGGCCACGTGAACGTGGATTGGCCCATGAGCATCGTGTTTGTCGCAGCGTCGTACTGCTCGAGCCTGCCACGCAGTATCTGCATTCGGCAGCGGCTCCCGACGTGCGTCAGTCGGGCGAACGTGAAGGCACCCGGAGCCGCCAGATGGTGGACCGATGCGCCACCGGCGGGGAAGTGGAAATCGGCCGGATACAGGTGGACACGACGCAGATTCTCGGCCGGATCGGGCGACCGTGCGGCGAACCAGGTCGCATGTTGACCGGAATTGCACAGGTCCCAGATACCTCGATCTGCGTGATAGTGACGCAGGTCTGCGAACAGGACGGGCGTTCCCGACAGGCCGTGGAGGATCTGCATCGTCAGAGCGCCGTCCATGTCCGCCTCGGAGGCGCAGACGTGAACGGCTTTCGGTCCCTCCCAGTCGTACGGATCGTTCAGGAACGCCTCCGCGATGTCGGTTGTACAGAAATGCGTCGTGAGTTCCGGCTGACCCTGGATCCCGGTGAAGTCAAGGTGCCGCTCGTCAATCAGCTCGCGCACGGCGTGGTAGAACCGGATCTGCCGTTCCAACAGATCCGGCGTCAGTCTCTTGCCGTCATAGTGAACGGTGGCATGAGCTTCCAGCCACCCTCGCCCAGCACGCGCTCGGTGAGGGTCGACGGCCTCCGAACGACGGACGATCTCCCACTCGTCAATCTCCTCCACATCGATCCCGAACTGGGAGATCCACCGATCGGGTGAGTTGACAGCCGTGTACATGCCCATCGACTGACCGCCAATACGGCCGAAAGTCTGACCTTCGAGACGCCTTACGGCGAAGGCCGCACACGCGATCTGCGAGATCCGGGTGAACACGGCGGGATCCTCGATGTCGCCCCAGACACGATCGTGGCGCCGGCCTTCCTGCTCGAGCCCTCCCGCGGCGCCCAGCATTCCGGTCAGGCCCCGGTACTTCGGGTCGGTGCTCGAGAAGAGCATTACTGGTCCCAGGATTTCCCGGGCCGCGAGGATCGTGAGATCAGGAAGGGCCCAGACGGGGTAGCTGAAGATCGTCAGGTCCGGCCGCCAGGCGGACATCGCTCGCGCCTCCTGGACGGCAGTCTCGTTCGACCAGATCGCGCTGCCGGCACGTCGCACTTCGTGGCCGCCCCCCTTGAACTTGCGCTCGATTCTCTGCTCGACCTCGGCCACGAACGGATCCGTTTCCTCGCGAACGAAATCGCGTCCGTCAGAGAAGCTCAAGAGTCCGATCCGCGCCATTGCCCACCCTCCGATCAGAGAAGGTCCCACCAGCTACCCGTGCCAGCCAGGACTCCGCGGAATCGCGGCGGATCTGGTCGGGGCGCATGAAACAGGCGGTGTCGGCAGCACTCAGCGGAGCACGAACGTTGTGCTCTACGAGGAGAACGGCACCTCTCCAGCTGCCAGCGCCCGGACGTCCTGGAGCGAGCGCTGCACAGGTCGCAGCGCCAATCCCACCAACGAGTCCTCGGGAGGAGGACGCGGCAGCAGGTCATGAGCGCCATGCCCGGGCCAGATTGCGCTGCTCGCTCCTGGTCGGGGCTTCCGCCTGCTGTCGACATCGGTCGGCTGGCCCGGGAAGAGCCATCAGAGTCTGGACCCTGGCTACGGCCGCGCCGACGCCGACGGTTACCTTTCCCAATCGTTCCCCAGAGGAGTGTCGACGCGAACGTTCGCTGTGAAAGTCAACCGGTCATTTGGGACATACGCACGCGTGTTCTGGAGCGAGCCGAGGACGCGCCAACGCTGCCGCCGGGCGCGTCCTCTTCGGACGTGCCGAACAGCCGGTCATCCGTCCACGCGTAGTGCGCCTGGACCGCCGCGGCCACTTTGTCCTCGTCGCCAGCCAGCAGGGCGTCGAGGATGTTGCTATGGAGCGCTTCGGGTGGGTAGATGTCGTCGTTCCAGTTTGGCTTGGTGTTGGTCGTCGCCAGGTCCATCTCAGCGACGAGATCATCGTGCGAGCGAAGCAGGCGAGCGCTCCCCGCGATCACGAAGATCTCGCGGTGGAACCTGAGGTCGAGCGCCTTCCGGGCGGCTGAGTCCCCACGTTCGCGAGCTGCTTCCATCCCACGCAATATGCCGCTGAGCCTATCGGCATCTTCTGGCAGCAACCTCGTAATCGCCAGTCTCAGAGCCGCATTCTCGAGTGCCTCTCGGAGCACGAAGATCTCCTCGAGATCGGCGTCTGATGGAGTGCAAACGAACATTCCCCGGTTGGGGAGCCCGACGACGAGGCCCGACCTGGCCAACTCGCGGAGTGCCTCGCGCACAGGACCGCGGCTCACGCCAAAACGATCCGCCAGGTCGCCTTCGAGCAATCGCGTCCCGGGAGCTAGCCTTCCTTTGGAGATATCCTGGCGGAGACGGACAGCGACCTCGTGCCAGAGCCCTTGCCTGACGATACGGTGCGATTTCAACTTGAAGCGCCGAGTCCTCCAGCTGAAGGTACCGTTGAGCCGATACTATAGCGGCCGAGGGATCCGGCCACGCAGGGGGTAGAGCGGGTCGTTGTAGCCGGGAGTTGACGGGTGCCCCGGAGTGACCAACTGGTCGACGAACGCCTCGTCCTCGGCGTCAAGCCGGAAGCGGAGCGCGCCAAGGTACTCGTCCCACTGCTCCAGGGTGCGTGGCCCGGGAAGAGCGGCGGTGATGAGAGCGTTGTTCAGCACCCAGTTGAGGGCAAACTGCCCGGTCGTCATCCCCTTCGCTTGCGCGTGCGCCTTGACCTTCTGCGCGAGCGCGAGCGACTCGGGTCGCCACTCGGTCGCCAGCATCCGCTTGGTCATCGAATCGCCCCGGCCGGCGCGGGTGTCGGCCGGCGGCGCCGCGTCGGGATCGTACTTGCCGCTGAGAATCCCCCGGGCGAGCGGGCTGTACGGGACGACCCCCAGGCCGTAGTGCGCACAGGCCGGAATGAGCTCAACTTCTGGCTGGCGGTTGAATGCGTGGTAGTAGGGCTGGCAGACGATTGGGCGCGGGACGCCCATCTCCCGGCAGAGGTGAACAACCTCTGCAATGCGCCAGCCGCGGTAGTTGCTGAGGCCGATGTACCGGATGTCGCCTGCGCGCACGAGGTCGTCGAGCGCGCGCAGAGTCTCCTCGAGGGGCGTCTCCTCGTCGTCGAGATGTGTGTAGTAGATATCGATGCGGTCCGTGCGGAGGCGTCGGAGGCTCTCGCGCGCGGCCTGTATGATCCAACGGCGGGCAACACCGCGATGGTTGGGGTCTTCTCCCATCTTGTTGCCGACCTTCGTCGCGAGCACCCAGCGTTCGCGGTCAGACGCTATGAGCTCGCCGACGATCCGCTCGGATTCCCCCTGCGCATACATGTCGGCGGTATCGATGAAGTTGATGCCCGCGTCCCGCGCCGATGCCACGATGCGTCCCGCCTCGGCCAGGTCTGTGCGCTCACCGAAATTCATCGTCCCGAGGCAGATCGGCGAGACCATGAGGCCACTCGCCCCAACTGAACGGTATTCCATCAAAGATCTCCTTCGCTCAGATCGATATGCCAGGGACTCGCTGCCCCGAGCGGGCCGTTTCGCCCCAGCTCCAGGTCATTGTCCAGCAACTTCTTGTCCGCGGCGGTCGTTGCCCGCCGCTGCCAACCCTGCCTGTCAGCCAGTCGGGCGACGGCCCTGTCCGGATCCCGAACGGCACCGTCGTGGTCCAATGTAAGTCAGGCAGAAAGCGCGTTGCCTGCCGAGCCCGCGGACGCGGCCGGTAGGACCTCTGCCTGGGCCTCTTCGAGCGTCCTGCCGAAACGGTTCATTATCTCGTCGATGTCGTTGCGGGTGACGACCAGCGGGGGACTGATGAAGACCTCGTCATGAGCGAATGAATCCCCGCTCTGGTAGATCACGAGGCCGTTCTGGAATCCTCGCTCCAAGATGCGTGTGCCGAGCCGCAGCGACCGCTCGAAAGGCGCCTTTGTGCTGCGGTCGCGGACGAGTTCCATCGCCCACAGCAGGCCTTTGCCGCGCACCTCGCCGACCATCGGCAGGCGGGCGGCGAGTTCTCGCATCCGGGACTCGAGGTAGGCGCCCTGGATGGCCGCGTTCTCGACCAGTTGTTCTCGCTCGATGATGTCGAGGACGGCGAGGGCGGCGGCACAGGCGACCGGGTGGTTCTGGTACGTCAGCCCGTGGACGAAGCGCCCCTTCTGTTCCTGGAACGGGCGCACGATGCGGTCAGAAATCACGATTCCGGACAGGGGGACGTAGCCACCCGAGATGCCCTTCGCGACGGCGAGTATGTCTGGCTGAGCATCCCAGTGCTGATAGCCGAAGTTCCGGCCCGTCCTCCCAAAACCCGTGATGATCTCGTCGGCGATCCAGACGACCCCATACCGCCTGCAGATCTGCCCGATCGCCTCGAAGTAGCCAGGCGGCGGCGTAAGTCCAGGAGCGCCAGCGGCTACGACCGGCTCCGCGATGAACGCCGACACGTTTTGCGGGCCGAGCTCGAGGATCAACTGCTCAAGCTCCTGCGCGCAGGCGAGCCCGCAATCTGGATACTTGAGCCCAAGGGGGCAACGGTAGCAGTACGGCGCGGAGATCTGGGCAGTCTGGGCCGGCATGTATCCCAGGTAGCGCGACTTGCGGACGGTCACGCCACCTATCGCGAGCGCAAACAAGGTGGCGCCGTGGAAGCTTCGCTTCCGGGAGATGACGACCTGGCGTTCTGGCTCGCCGTTCAGGATGTGGTAGTTGCGGGCGAGCTTGACGGCACTCTCGATCGCGTCTGAGCCGCTCGAGAAGAAGGCGGCTCGGGAGAAGTCTCCTCCGGCGAAGGCGGTGACTCTCGCGGCAAGTTGTCTCGCCGGTTCGTTGTGGAACTCCATGTCATGGGCATAAGGCACTCGCATGGCCTGCTCGTACATGGCGTCGGCCACCTCGCGCCGGCCATACCCGACGCTCGTGACGGAGGCGGAGCCCGACACACTGTCGATGTACTCTCTGCCGTCGGCGTCCCACAAACGGATGCCCTCCGCTCGGACGATGATCGGCCATGACAGCCCGAAGTCGCGTGGCATGAGGTGGTCTGTCGCCATGTCCTTCTCCCTTTGCCGCGTCAGCTCGAAGTTGGGTTGAGCGACAGCCGACGTCGCGCATTCATCGTGGAGCGGCCGCTCGCCCCGCCGGCAACGCTTCCTGCCAGTCCCGTGTGGAGCCCACGATCGCGTGCGCCCCGGTCTCGCCCGAGTTGGGGTAGGACATCATTCACACCGCCAACAAAGCCTGAATGTCCACGCCCAGCCAGCCGACCTCGGACGGGTGCCTCGTGCTGCCAGACCATCATCGAGGGCGACCCTGGACAATCCTGAGGACCAGCGTCAACAGTATACAGTCTGCTAGAGACTCTTGACAACGGGTTGCGCGGCTGGTCTAGAATGCCATCGCGCGCCGAGGAAGGCCCAGGGACTCTGGCTGGTTAGAGCGCGGCGATTGCGGGGCTCTTCCGCCGTTGGGCTGGGTGTCGCGAGGAGCCAAGATGGCGGATCGCTCCGACCCATTCGATGAGTGGTTGCGTCTGTCGGTATCCAGACGGAACTTCATCAAGCGTGCCGCGTTGGCAGTGGCGATTCCCCCGGCCCTGGCGGCCGCGATCGACGCTTGCTCCAGCAGCACGTCCACAGCCACTGCTGCAGCGCCCACCGGGGCGGCGCCGACTGGGGCGCCCTCCGCGGCGCCCTCCGCGGCCCAGAAGCTCAGCACCCTGGTCGTGGCGGTCCAGGAAGGGGACACGCGAACCCTGGACCCGCAGAGCGCCAACGAGCTTACGGTCCCGATATTCCTGCGGGCACTGTACGACCAACTGGTGACTTTCCCGGGCTCTGCCTACGACCACGTGATCGGGGACTTCGCCAACAACTGGACGGTGAGCGCTGATGGCCTCACGTACGTGTTCAACGTGAACCCGGCCATCAAATTCCTGAACGGCGCCCCTGCGACCGCCGACGACCTCGTGTTCTCACTCAAGCGGCACAAGAACCTCCAGGGCAACACGTCGTGGTTCCAGGATGCGGTGTCCTCGGTCGAGAAGACCGGTGACATGCAAGTCACCATGAAGCTCAGCGTGATCAACGTTGACCTTCTGAACATCCTGACGTCGCCCTTCGTGAGTATCGGCAATCAAGCCCTCATGACGGCGCAGGGAGCGACTGACGCCGCAGACGCGAACAAGACAGACACCGCTCAGGCGTGGTTGGACCAGCATTCAGTCGGCAGCGGGCCCTTCATACTCGATGCCTGGACGCATGGCTCGCAGCTGACAATGCACCGCAACCCCTATTACTGGGGACCGACGCCACCCTTCGAGAACATTGTCTTCAAGTTCACCACCGACCAGACGGTTCAGAGGGACATGCTGGTCAAGGGCGACGCTCAGATCGCCGTCAACATGACGCCCGATCTGGCCGCCGGCCTGGCGAGCAATCCGCAGGTGAAGGTCCTCACCTTCAACTCCCTGGGCTTCGTCTGGCTGGGAATGAACGTGAAGAACGACCCGCACTTCGCAAACCCGAAGAACTGGGAAGCGGTGCGGTATGCGATCGACTACGACGGCATGGCCCAGATCTACCAGGGCGGCGGTTCGTTCTACCCAGGCATCATCCCGCAGGGGCTGGCCAACGCAATGCCGATGTCTACGCGCCCCAAGCAGGATGTCGCGCGCGCGCAAGCGGCGCTCGCGGCCGCAGGCAACCCCAATGGCTTTGCGTTCAAGATGACCTATGCCAACGACCAGCTGTATGGGAATATCAAGCCGGACGACATCGCCCAGAAGCTGGTGGCCGACCTGGGGGCCGTCGGGCTCCAGGTCAACCTCGACCCGAAGACGTCGAACGACGAATCGACGCAGTTCCGGGCCGGCCAGTCCATCACGGACATGCACATCTGGGGCGCCGACTACGTGGGTTGGACGGATTTCCTGCCGACCTTCGCTCCCGACGGTCACGTCAGCGGGCCCAGGCACGGCTGGACGGCGTCCTTCTCACCGGAGTCGAAGCAGATCGAAGATCTGTCCACTAAGGCCCAGGCGACCATGGATCCAACCCAGCAGAACGCCCTGTGCACCCAAGCGCAGACCCTGATGGCCGATTACTCACCTTTCTGCCCTCTGTTCGGGATGAACTATCAGGTCGCCATCCGCTCGGATGTCATCAAGTCCATCCAGACCGATCCGGTCTGGTTCGTTGACGTGGGCAGCATCGAACTGGCGTGATAGCCTAGTTTCCAAGTCTTAAGGCCGGCGGGCGGGGCAACGGTGGGCCGCCCGCCGGCCTTTACGGTCTGGTCGAGGTTCTCGGCGTGATCCTCTATGCAGTTCGCC
This sequence comes from Candidatus Limnocylindrales bacterium, assembly GCA_049514315.1. Classification (GTDB taxonomy): domain Bacteria; phylum Chloroflexota; class Limnocylindria; order Limnocylindrales; family CSP1-4; genus Fen-1039. The sequence goes on from JBEKVD010000018.1 coordinate 19,707, forward strand.
GCCTGATCCTGATGATCCCGCTCCTGCTCGGGATGACCGTGATCGCCTTTATCGTCAGTCGCACCATTCCGGTCGATCCCGTCGTGGCGGCTATCGGCGACCAGGCGGCCGACCATCCCGCCGTCGTGGCCGCCTTTCGCGCCAAGTGGGGCCTCGACCAACCGCTGCCGATCCAATACCTGACGTACCTCGCCAACCTTCTCCATGGGGACCTCGGGACATCGCTCTACACCCATCGTCCTGTCCTGGACGACCTTCTCGACTACATGCCGGCGACCATCGAGTTGGCGACCATGACGATGCTGATCAGCGCCGCCGTCTCGGTTCCGCTGGGCATCCTGGCGGCGACCCGGCGAGGGGGCCTCGTCGATCTCGTGATCAGGCTGGTGACGCTCGTCGGCGTCGCGATGCCGATCTTCTGGCTGGCGCTCCTGGCGCTCAACATCTTCTATCTGCACCTCGGAATCGCTCCAGCCCCCGGCCGCCTGAGCGTCGGCGTGATTCCGCCACCGACCGTGACCGGGCTGTACACGGTTGATGCCCTAATCGCGGGGCAATTCGGCACCTTCTGGGACGCAGTCAACCACCTGATGCTTCCGTCGCTGATCATGGCGTGTTGGAGCATCGGGATGCTGACTCGTGTCACCAGGACCAACATGCTCGCGGTTCTGCCCCAGGATTATCTCCAGACGGCCCGCGGCAAGGGGGCTGAGGAGCGGCGGGTCATCTGGCGCCATGCTTGGCCAAACGCCCAGATCCCAGTCGTGACCATGATCGGCCTGGCATATGGTGATCTCTTGACCGGTGCCATTCTCGTAGAGACGATCTTTGGCTGGCCTGGGATCGGCCACTACGCTTACGAGGCCGCGCTGTCTGCCGACTTTCCCGCCATCATGGGCGTGACGCTGACATTCGGCATCGTCTACACCTTCATCAACCTGGCCGTCGACCTTGCCTATGGGATGCTCGACCCGCGGGTTCGCACCCTGATGACGGTGTCACAGACATGATTCAGGCAACGGACCAGGGCGGAGCGGGCGGCGCAGCTGTCAGCCCGGGTGCGGAACCTCTGGGCCGGACGATGGCGCGGCGCGTGCTGCACGCACTGCGAAACGTCGAGCTCACGGTGGCCCTTTTCATCCTCGTCGTCATGGGGGCCGCCATTGCATTTGCACCCTGGTTGGGGCTGCCGGATCCCCTCCGCCAGCAGCTGGACGTTCGCCTCGCGCCGCCGAGCCTGAACCATCTTTTCGGCACGGATCAGCTGGGTCGCGATATCTTCTCCCGCACCATATTCGGTGGCCGCGAGTCTCTGCCCGCCGCGATCGTCGTGGTTGCAATCGGCGCCAGCGTGGGGACGGCTGTGGGTGCGACGGCCGGCTTCATCGGGGGTCTCGTCGACCAGGTGCTGTCCCGCATCACCGACATGTTCCTTGCCTTCCCTGTACTCGTGCTGGCCATGGCCGTCGCGGCCGCGCTCGGCGGCGGTCTCGTCAACGGCGTTGTCGCGCTGACGACGGTCTGGTGGATGTCCTACATGCGAGTCAGCCGGGGCATGGTTCTGGACCTGAAGAACAGGGACTACGTGCTCGCCTCCCGGGCGGCGGGGCGCCGCTCGGGAGGCATCCTGGCTCGTGTGATCTTGCCCAACGTGCTTCCCACCCTGCTCGTCCTGGCGGCCCTCGACATCGGCCGCGCCGTCCTCATGTTTGCGACGCTCAGCTTCCTCGGCCTCGGGGCCAAGCCACCCGCGCCGGAGTGGGGATCAATGGTCGCCAGTGGCGCGGTCGTCATGGACCAGTGGTGGGTGGCAACCTTCCCGGGTCTGGCGATCCTCGTCATTGTGTTTGCGTTCAACCTTCTGGGTGATTCAATCCGCGACGCGATGGATCCCTGGGTCAGAGGTCGCAGGTAGCCATGCCAGACGATACCCCGCTGCTCGAAGTCGACGACCTGCACGTGGCCATCGAGTCGGCCGACTCGGCCAGGACCCGCGAGGCCGTCCGCGGCGTTTCATTCCGGCTTGCGGCGGGCGAGGTGCTGGGGATCGTGGGCGAGTCAGGTTCCGGCAAGACCCTCACCGTCTCCGCGCTGGCCGGGTTGTTGCCCCGTGGCGTTCGGGTCGGCAGCGGCTCCGTGCGCTTCAAGGGTGAGGATCTTCGCGCAGCCTCCCGACACCGTCTGGCTCAGATCCGCGGTCGGCAGATCGCCATGGTCTTCCAGGACTCCCTGACGTCGCTCAATCCAGTATTGAGAATCGGGGCCCAAGTCCAGGAGCCCCTTCTCATCCATCGCCTGGCACGTGGCGGCGCGGCGCGGGCGGCCGCGCAGGAGCAGCTCCATTCGGTCGGCATCCCGGACCCAGACCGTGCGATGCGGCGATACCCCCACGAGTTCTCGGGCGGCATGCGACAGCGGGCCATGATCGCGACCGCTCTGATCGCGTCGCCCGAGTTGATAATCGCGGATGAACCCACCACTGCCCTTGACGTCACCGTGCAAGCACAGATCCTGGAGATCTGCAAGCGCCTCAATCGTGAGTTGAACGTCGCTCTCATCGTCATCAGTCACGACCTTGGTGTCATGAGCGAGCTGACCACGACGTTGGCGGTGATGTACGCCGGGCGGATCGTCGAGTACGGGCCAACCAGGCAACTGCTCACGGCGCCCCAGAACCCCTACACGAGAGGGCTGCTGGAGTCGATGCCGCGTGCCGCGCTGGCCAGAACAGATGCTCTTACATCGATCCCGGGAGAGCCGCCTGCGCCAGGGGCTCTGCCTGCTGGTTGCCCGTTCTCTCCACGCTGCGCGTTTGCGGAACAGCGCTGTCGGGAGGAAGAGCCGAGCCTGCTACCGGTCGCAGCCGAAACGCAGAGCGCCTGCTGGGTAGCCCAGGACCACCCGCTTCCGCCGATGCAGTTCGCGGATACCCCGCACGGCGCGCTTGAGCAACCGGCTGCTCCGCGGGTTGACGAAGGCGAGCCATTCCTGCTGGTGCGAGATCTCGTCAAGCACTTTCGGGTTCCCAGCGGCGTGCCTTTCCGTCGCGGTGGGGAGGTTCACGCCCTCGATGGGGTGTCTCTCGATGTCCGCCAGGGCGAGACACTGGGGATCGTTGGGGAGTCAGGTTGCGGCAAGTCAACCCTGGCCCGCTGCATCCTCCGACTGATCGATGTGGACAGCGGATCGATTACCTTCCGAGGCCGCAACGTCACGACCCTCAGAGGCGAGGAATTGCGCCTCCTGCGCAGGCATATGCAGCCAGTCTTCCAGGACCCCTACTCGTCGCTCAATCCCAGCTTCCGGATCGGGGACACGGTAGCCGAGCCACTGCTCGCACACGGAGTTCCAAGCGCCGAGGCGCGGCTTCAGGTCGCCCACGCCTTGGATTTGGTGGGACTGGGTGCTGGCTATGCGAGGCGCTTCCCGCACCAGATGTCCGGAGGCCAGCGCCAACGCGTAGGCATTGCCCGAGCTCTGGTGCTTCAACCAGAGCTTGTCGTCGCCGACGAGCCGATCTCATCTCTTGACGTTTCGGTCCAGGCGCAGGTCATCAACCTGCTGAAGGACATCCAGCGTCGCCTGGACCTGACCCTGATCTTCATCAGCCACGACGTCCGTTTAGTCAGGCACCTGAGCACGAACATCGCAGTCATGTTCCTCGGCAAGGTCGTTGAGTACGGCCCGAGCGATGAGGTCTATGGTCGACCCCGGCATCCCTACACCGCCGCCTTGATATCGGCCGTCCTGACTGTCGGAGCAGATGCGCACGGTGGCCGGATCATGCTCGCAGGCGACCCGCCGTCGCCGCTCAAGCCGCCCAGCGGATGCCGCTTCCGTACCCGCTGTCCGCGCGCTCAGGAACTCTGCGCCCAGGTGGAGCCGGCGAGCGAACCGGCCGGAGCAACGCACACGTGGGCCTGCCATTTCCCACTCGAGGAGCGATCACCGATTGGCGCGATCCCGCCGGACCCGACCGTGGCCGGGCCGCCTGACTTGATGCAACTCTCCCGATAGAGAAGATGAAACACAGGTGATCTAGAAATGGCTCAGACCTACTTTCAGAGGGTGCGCGCCCAGACCCCAACGCGCCTTTGGGTCAACAACCCGACCATGGAGGAATGCGACCTGGCCCTGGCCCAAGGCGCCATGGGCTGCACAACGAACCCGTCATACGGCGGCAACCTGCTACGGCGCGCCCCCGCCTACGTGAGGCCGATCATTGCCGAGGTAGCGAGGGATTCTGCGCCCGGGGAGCCGGATCTGGCCGTGGCGGATCGTGTCCAGGAGCGCCTCGTCGGCAACGTCCTGGCGAAGTTCAGCTCGCTGTGGGATGCCCGTGGCGGCAAGGAGGGCTTCGTCTCCATCCAGGGATCGCCCGAGTCGGACCACGACGGCGCCCTCATTGCCAAGGCAGCGCGCCGGGCGCGCCTCCTGGCGCCAAATGCCACGCCGAAGATTCCCGCCACCCTCCCCGGCTTCGAGGCTTTCGAGGAAATGCTGAGGGCGGGGAGCCAGACCATCGTCACCGAGGTCTTCTCGCTCGACCAGGTGGCCTACGCGTGCGAGGTGTACATGCGGGTGACTGCCGGTACGGGGACCAGGCCGCCGTTCTTCATGAGCCCCATCACCGGTATCTTCGCCGACCACCTGAAGAAGCTGGCCAGGCGCGACGGGATCGCCGTCGATTTCTCGATCATTGACTGGACCGGCGTGGCCCTGGGTCGGGCCTGTCGCAAGCTGGTCCGGGAACGTGATTACCCGGTCATGCTGCTGTTTGGCGGTGCCCGCCTGCCGATGGACTACACGGGGCTCGTAGGGGAGTGGACCGCGGCTACGATCAACTACTCCACGGTGGACGAGATTCTCAAGGCGGACCCGCCGGTCCAGCACAACGTGAGCGATCCGGTGGACCCCGCCATCCTGCGGACCCTCAGCGACAACTTCGAGGACTTCCGCAGGGGCCTGAGCCTCGGCGCCCTCTCGCCCGAAGAGTTCGAGGAGTTCGGCCCGGTCCTGCACTTCCGCGACTCCTTCGTCGAGGGCTGGCAGGCCGTCCTTGCGGAGATCCACGCCCAGCGGGGGCCAGCAGGCCGGGGCGTCAAGCCGGCTCTGGAGGATGCCAATGGCTCGGCTAGTTGAGGACGTGAAGGCGCTCGAGGACCTCGCTCGTCAGATCCGCATCGACGTGGTGAAGACGATCCACCAGGCAGGCGACGGCCATCCCGGACCGGCACTGTCGATCACCGACATACTGGTGGCTCTTTACTTCGCGACCATGCGGATTGACCCCCAGGACCCGAGCTGGCCCGACCGAGACCGGTTCGTGCTCTCGAAGGGGCACGGATGCGTCGCGCTCTACGCGGTGCTGGCCCGGAGGGGTTTCTTTTCGCCGGATCTGCTGCCCAGCCTCCGTTCGTTGGGATCGATACTGCAGGGTCATCCGGACATGAACAAGACACCTGGCCTGGATGCCACCACGGGCTCACTGGGTCACGGCATCTCCATCGGCCTGGGAATGGCCATTGCGGCCCGCCTCCAGGGCCGCGACTACTCGGTCTTCGTGCTCACAGGCGACGGCGAACTCGAGGAAGGAATCGTGTGGGAGGCGGCGATATCCGCCAGGACGTTGGATGCCGGGAAGCTGATCGCGATTGTTGATTTCAACCACTTCCAGAGCGGCAGTGCCCTCGAAGCTAACAAGGGGCTGTTGCCCATTCTGCCCAAGTGGCAGGCGTTCGGCTGGCACTGCCAGGAGATCGACGGTCACGATATCGAGCAGATCCTGGAGGCGATACGCATCGCACAAGCTGAGACCAACGCACCGTCGATGATCCTGGCCCACACGATAAAGGGCAAGGGTGTGCCGTTCATGGAGGGCAACAACTCGTGGCACAAGAGGGTGCTGACTGATGCCGACCTGAGCGACGCGCTGGCAGCTCTGGGAGGGTCGCGCCAATGAGCGCTGAGGCGAGCACGCGCCTGGCCGTAACCGAGGGTCTGATCGAACTCGCGGCTGCGGATCCACGAGTGATCCTTGTGTGCATGGACACAGTGACCACCATGAGGGCGGAGCCATTCGGGGAAGCCTACCCGGGCCGGCTATTCGACGTTGGCATCGCTGAACAACACGCCGTCGCGTTTGCATCCGGCCTGGCGTCGTGCGGCATGATGCCCTGGGTAGCGGCTTTCGCTGGGTTCATCACGATGCGGGCCTGCGAAGAGGTCCGAACGTTCGTGGCATATCCACACCTGAACGTCAAGCTGGTCGGTGCAAATGGCGGGATTGCCGGGGGCGCAAGGGACGGTGCGACGCATCAGTTCATCGAGGATCTCGGCATCCTGCGGACGATGCCCGGGATGACCATCGTCGTCCCTGCCGATGCCGGTCAAACCAGAGCAGCGGTCATGGTCATTGGTCGCACCCCCGGTCCAGCCTATATCAGGGTTGGCAGCGGACACGATCCGGTTGTTCTCCCGGCTGGTGAGCCTTTTGAGCTCGGCAAGATCAGGATCCTCGAGCGGCACGGCGACGACGTGGCGTTGTTCGCCAACGGGTACGTGCTGCCGCGGGCACTGGAAGCCGCGCGCGCACTCAGCACGATCGGAGTCAGGGCAACAGTCGTTGAGGTCCACACCCTCAAGCCTATTGACGTGGACGGAATCGCCGGCGTGCTGAGACGGACTGGGGCCGCGGTAACCATCGAGGACCACAACATCATCGGCGGGCTGGGCAGCGCCATCGCGGAAGTAATCGCCGAGCATGCGCCGGCGTGGCTGGCTCGGATAGGAGTCAGAGACGTCTTCGCCGAGTCCGGCCTTGCCGGCCCGCTTCTCGACAAGTACCAGATGGGCATCGAGGACATCATCGCGGCCGCCCGCATGGTCGTGGAGCGCAAGCTCAGTAGTTGGCCGCGGCCGCCAACGGCCGGCTGACGATCCTGACAGCGAACGGCTCGGATGGCGCCAGGGCGATCACGACCGTACTCCCTGTCGATGACTATCAGTCGTCGTGAACTGCACGAGCAGCTCGAGCCCGGGGGCTCGTGGCTCGACGTTCCGTGGCAATTCGGAGCTTGGGTGCAGCGCGATCGGCAGCGGCCCACGCGCTGTCACCGAGCGGCTTTAGAAGGAGCAAGAACGTGAGCACCGTCGACCGCCTTAGCGAGGTCTTGCGCGTTGCCGAACAATCACGATCCGCCGTCGGTCCCGTCTCCGACCTGGTGGCGGGTGGCCTGACATTCGACATGGCTCATGCCGTCTGTGAGGCGAACATACAGAAGCGTCTCGACGCCGGCGAGCGGCTCGTGGGCTACAAGGTCGGCTCGACCAACGCTCGCGTGCGTGAGGCAATGGGACTGCCCGGCCCTACGTACGGCTACCTCTTCGACAACATGGTTATGCTCGCTGATGGCGAGTTCCTGATGAAGGAGCTCATCGCGCCGAGGATCGAAAGTGAAATCTGCTTCAGGCTGAGCAGGGACCTGCACGGCCCAGACCTCACGATCGAGCAGGTGCTCGATGCAACCGAAGCGGTCTCGGCCTCATTTGAGGTGTGTGATTCCCGCATCAGGGACTGGCAGTGTCCATATCCTGACTGGTTCGCCGACAATGGCTTCGCCGCCGGGATCGTGCTCTCGGGCCGATGGGTGCCAGTCCGCGAGGTTGACCTGCCCCGGGAAACGGTAGTTCTGACGCAGGACTCCAGGAGAATCGCCGAGGGCGCGGGCGAGATGGTCATGGGGCATCCAGCGAACGCGATCGCGTGGCTGGCGCGGAGCCTGCACGAGCGCGGCAGGGGCCTCTCCGCAGGAATGCTCGTGATGACCGGTACCCTCACGCCCGTCACCCCGATCGAACGGGGTTCTGCGTACTCGGCGTCGTTCTCAACGCTTGGCTCGGTCCAGAAGACGTTTGTGTGATGGCCAGTCGATCCGATGCATCGCTCCCCATCCGGCGATGGACCCGAGTTGTGCGCCCCCCTGGCCAGGGCACCCGCGAGGCCTGACCTCCGTCGACTGACTGCGCATCCCCCACGCCGGTCCGCGAGGTCGATGCCGATCAGGCGCCATCCAGCGTGAGGCCGGCCAACCGGCAGTCCGCCGCGAATCGCGCCTGGGCGTCTGTCGTCGGCTCCCATCGGGTAGGGAAGCAGACCAGCCGGTCGAGACCGATCGCGGCGTATGCGCCGAGAAGATCGACTCGAGCCTGGCCGGCGCGCCGCACATCCTCGTCCACCGCATAGACCGAGAAGCGCAGGGTCGCCGGATCGCGCCCCTCCTGCTCGCACCGGGACCGGACTTCCGCCATCCGCTCCGCTACCTCGCCGGGCCCGAGGAAATCGAAGTTGAGCTCATCCGCGAACCGAATGGCGTAACCAGCGGTGCGCTGCCGGCCATTGCCGCCCACGATGATTGGGATATGAGACTGAATGCCCTTTGGGATGTTGATGGCATCACGAACGCGTGAGTGCTGTCCTTCGAACGTGGCCCTGCCGGGACCGAGCATCCTCGTGATGATCGCGAGGTGCTCGCCGAGCACGTCCAATCGCTCACCGATCGGCGGGAAGGCGTAGCCGTAGGCGAGCCACTCGTCCTCCTTCCAGCCCGCGCCGATGCCCAGCTCAAACCGCCCGTTGCTGATGACGTCGAGCGTCGATGCAAGCTTGGCGGTCAGGGCTGGATTGCGGTAGGACGCGCAGATCACAAGGTGGCCCAGGCGCACGCGCCGGGTCAACGCGGCTAGCGCAGCCAACGTTGAGAACGACTCGAAGGTGATCTCATCGGTCGGGGGCACCGTCGTGAAATGGTCAAAGACCCACAGCGACTCAAATCCCAGGGCCTCAGCATGGACGGCGAGCTCGATCGTGCGTGCCCAGGCGTCGGCGGCGTCCCAGCCCTTGTACTCGCCCTTCCAACCCTGCGGTACGAGTAGCCCGATCTTCATTGCTCGATCCCTTTCCCGGCCCTGGGCTGCGCGTTTACGAACCGGCGCCCTGCGGCTTGCGCGCCGATTGCCTTGCTGCCATCAGGCAGGCTCTCGTGTCGAAGTGCGTCACGGCCGCAGGAGCCGCAGCACGGCGTCGCCAACCTCGCGCGTCGTGGCCACACCCCCGAGGTCGGGCGTGCGAGGGCCATTCTCGATGACTGCCTCGATCGCCGCCATCAGCCGGTCCGCTGCTGGTTGCAGGCCAAGATGTTCGAGCATCAGGACGCCGGTCCAGAGCTGGCCTATCGGGTTCGCGATCCCCCGGCCGGCGATGTCTGGGGCCGAACCATGCACGGGCTCGAACATGCTCGGGTACCTGCGCTCGGGATCGAGATTGGCCGCCGGGGCCATCCCGATGCTCCCCATCAACGCGCCTGCCAGGTCCGTGAGCAGATCGCCGAACAGGTTGCTGCCGACGATCACGTCGAGCGAGCCCGGTGCGCGGACGAGCCGGGCGAGGAGGGCATCGAGGTGGGCCGACTCAACACGGATGTCTGGATACTCGCGCGCGACGTCGTTCACGACGGCGTCCCAGAACGGCATCGTGTGGACGATCCCGTTCGACTTGGTGGCACTGACCAGATGTCGTCGCCGTTTCCCAGCCGCCTCAAACGCGAAGCGCACGACCCGTTCGACCGACCGTCGGGTGAATACGCTGACCTGGAGCGCCATGTCGTCCGGGGGGTCGTGGATCGTTCCGCCGATCTGCGAGTACTCGCCCTCGGAGTTCTCGCGCACGACCAGGATGTCGAAGTCCTGGGGGTCGCGCAGCGGGCTCAGCATCCCGGGCAGGAACCGGGCCGGTCGCACGTTGACCGATTGGTGGAAGCCGCGCCGGATCGGGATGAGCAGGCCCCAGAGGGAGACATGATCCGGAACAATTCGGGGGTCTCCGACTGCACCGAGGAAGATGGCCTCGTACCGGCGGAGCGTCTCGAGCCCATCCCCCGGCATCATCACGCCCTCGTCTCGGTAGTACTCGCATCCCCAGGGGTATTCGTCGAACGCGAGACCGACACCATCAAGCGCTGCGGCCGCGCGAACCGCCTCGACCGCGACGGGCACGACTTCCTGGCCGATGCCGTCGCCCGGGATGACGGCGATGCGTAACTCCTCCACGGTGCTTGATCATACCAGCGCGTCTGGATCTCCGGCCGAGCCGAGTCACGTGAGATAGCGACGCCGGCATCCACCGCGCCTTGCGTAGACGAGACGTTGACCCGATCTGGTTGAGCCAAACGGAAACGGCGGGGCCGTCCGAGCCTTCCTGCGCGACAGGTTGCGGATGCTGGCCTAGGGTTCAGCCGCCATCGACGGGCGGGCCGTGTCATGCGCCTGCTCCCAGGCCAGCGCTGCCCCCAAAACCGTCGCGTCATCCCGCCCGGCCAGCTGCAGATTGCCGATCGCAATCGCGGGCCAGCCGAGGTAGCTGAACACGCGTGTGTACTTCAGCATCGCGGGCCGGACATCCGGCTCCCAGCAGTCGGCCGAAGGCGGATCCGTGCCGATAGTCGGACTCACGAACAGGTCCACCGCCGGATGAATACGGGCTCGTCGTCGGAGTCCCCGAAGGGCTGCCAGTCCTCGCCTGTAGTCGACCGCCGTGACCCGATGGGCCGCGTCAAGCTTGGCCTGTGCGTCGGGGCCGTACTCGTCCCTCCGCGCCGGAAACCACGGGAGATGCGTCAGCGCGCATTCCGTCGCGAAGACCGCCATCGGATCGGCCTCGGGCTCGGGCAGGCGGACCTCCTCAACCAGGGCGCCGAGCCGACAGAGCTCGTCTTCGAGACCGGTCGGGGCAAGTACGCCGACCCGCAGGCCGGCAAGCCGTGGGGCCGGGATCGGCCGGCCCGTCAGGACGGAGTAGATGAGGGCACAGTCCCGCACCGAGCGTGCCATTGGGCCCACCGTGTCGAACGAGGTAGTAAGGCAGAACATGCCCGCAGTCGACACCACGCCGCGCGCGGGCCTGAAGCCCACGACGTCGCAACAGGCTGCCGGAATCCGGACGGACCCCCCTGCGTCGGTGCCGAGTCCGATCGTGCAGAGCCGGTCTGCCAGAGCCGCGGCGTTTCCACCGCTGGAGCCGCCCGCCACCCGCCCGGGGTGGACAGGGTTCTCGACCGTCCCCCAGTGCGGGTTCTGGCTCGTTACACCCCAGGCGAACTCGTGCTGATTCGCCTTGCCCACGAGAATGGCTCCGGCTGCTTCGAGCGTGCGAACCGCGGCCGCGGTCCGCTTCGGCACGTAATCGCGCAAGATCGAAGATCCGCACGTCGTCCGGATGCCAGCCGTCAGGAACATGTCCTTGACGGCCAGGGGCACGCCCGCAAGCGGGCCGACAGGTCGTCGCGCGGCCATGCGCAGCGCATATTCGGGACAGGTCGTGATGAAGGCGTGTCCGGCGATACGCTCCTCGATCCGTCGCAGGAAGACCTCGGTCACTTCCACTGCCGAAACCTGGCCTCCGCGGACAAGTCCAGCGAGTTCGACCGCGGATAGATCCAGGATCGCGCTATCGATGCTACCCAAGGCCTAGTTCCTTCCTGCTGCCGGCAGCGACACGTTCAAGGACCGGTCGCGTGCAACCATCGCGAGCACGAGCCCGGCGAGGATCACGCACCCGCCGGCCAGGGTACCGGGGGCCGGGATTTCGCCCCGCGCCAGCCAGACCCACAACGGCCCCAGGACTACCTCGAGGAGTGAGAGGAGCGCAACCTCCGCGGCTGGGATGAGGCGCGCGCCGAGCGTGAGCAGGACGAATCCGAGACCGACCTGGCCGATGCCGAGGCCCCCGAGCAGGATAAGGTCGTGCGCGCCGACTTGTGCGGGATGCGACAAGGGCGCAAGGCACACCACAAGTATCAGCTGACCGAGGCAGCTGGCGGGGGCCATCGACACGTCGCGACGCCGACGGGCCAGGACGATGCTGGCGGCGAAAGAAACTGCCACGACTCCAGCCAGGAGGAGCCCGGCGGAGAGTCCACCGCCCGGCCCGCCGACCAGTATGACCACGCCCAACAGAGCAACGAGCGCGGCGAGCCAAACCGGCCCGGCGACCTGCTCTCCCACGAACACCTGCCCGAGCGCCGCCGCGATCAGGGGTGCAGCGGCCTGAAGCACGAGGACATTGGCCACTGTCGTGGCGTTGAGCGCCAGGATGAAGGCGGCCGATGAGACGGCGGTGCAGACCGCAAACGCGAGCTCGACACGTCCCATCGATCGGAAGGCTTGCTGCGTCCCCGCCCGCTCGGAAGCCGCAACGAACGCGAGAATTGCGAGGAAGGCGAACACTGAGCGGCCGACGGCCTGCGTCACCGGATCCACCGTGAGGTTGCGCTGGACGACTCCAGCGCTCGACCAGGCGAGCGCAGAGAGCGCGATGTAAGAACGACCCCGAAGACGTGAGGGCGAGAGGGGCGTGGTGGTCTCGGTCACCATGGGCCTCGCGGGCTCGGTCGTGTGGATTGCAGGGCACTCGGCCGGCCCGGGTGTGGATCATGCCTGAAGAACCGGCACCTTCAGTCTACCGCGTGCGTCGGCGGTCGATGACCCGAGCGCCGCCTGGAAGTCGGCCGACATTGGCCCGGTTGGGGGTTCGCCGACATGTGTGCAAAGTCGAGTTCGCCGATGTTGATGTCGGCGTTGGGTGGACCTTTCACCCGCCTGTAGACTCGGGTTCAATATGGACTATGGCGCCCTCCCTGGGTAATGGCGCCTGCGCCCCGCACGCGGTGGCTCTGGCACCTTATGCCGCTGCTCGAATACCCGCCCGCATCCTCAATCGAGACGGCCGCTATCGTCTCCAGCGCAGTTCGGAGACACGCCGATGAGAGAGTTCGCCGCTAATCTCTCGATCCTCTTCCCGAACCTGCCGTATCTCGATCGCTTCCGAGCCGCCGCGGAGGCCGGCTTTCGGGTCGTGGAGTCCTGGTGGCCGGCAGAACCGATCGCCGAGGGCGTGACCAGCCAGGAAATCGCTTCGCAGGCCGACCGGTACGGGCTGCGGATGGTTCTGCTCAACTTTGCCGCCGGGGACCTTAGTTCCGGCGATCGAGGGCTGGCTGGCGAGCCCGACCGAGCCGAGTCATTCCGGGCCAACGTTCCTGTGGCGATCGATCTAGCTCGTCGCCTCGGCTGTCGCAAGCTGAACGCGCTGGCGGGGAACGCGGTGAGCGAAGAGAGCCGACCAACGCAGCTGGGGTTGCTCGCTGAGAGCGTGGCATTCGCCGCGGACGTTGCTGCCGCTTCTGGCATGAGCATCATGCTGGAGCCGCTCAACCCGCGTGAGTGGCCACGGTATCTCCTGCCCAGCACCCTGGCGGTGCTGAAGTTGATGGAGCAGGTGGGTCGGCCGAACGTGGCCCTGCAGTTCGACGTCTACCACCTGGCGATGGCCGGCGAGGATCCGCTCAAGGCGATCCAGCTCGCCGGGTCGCGGATCGGCCACGTTCAGCTCGCTGACGTGCCCGGCCGACACGAGCCGGGCACTGGAGTCCTGCCCTTTGAGGCTATCCTGGACGCGCTGGAGATGGCCGGGTACCGCGATCCCTTCGGGCTGGAGTTCGAGCCGTCCGACCCAGAGAACCCCGAGTTCAGCTGCGTCGAGCGGCTGGGTGGTTCGCTGAGCGCGTCCGGCGCTGAGATCGACGCCGCGGCGAGCTGAAGACGGATGGGCCGAGTCATCAGCCGGCCGCGGCCCAGATCGGCCAGGGTTACAGGGGCGCCGCGCGATGCTCAGCGCGCAAGTGCGCCGCGGCGAGCGCGGCCGGCCGCGAGAGTCGCGACTACTGCGTCATGCTCGCGGGGCAAGCTGCCTTCGGCACCGGCCGTCCCGCAATAGATCAACCGGCGCGCGTGGCCGAAGGGAGCAAGATGCCGTACAGCGCCGAACTGGCCGGGGCGGGCACGCCAGCTCGGTCCGCCCGACGTACCAGCTCCCCCAGGAGTGCCTCGAGCTCCATGCGCCGGCCCGCAACGAGGTCGTCATAGAGTGAAGAGTAAGCAGTCGGGTCGAGGTTCCGGACCACTTCGAGCTGACGCTCAACGACGTCGTCCGGAAGCCGCACGCCTTCCGCGCGCGCCACGCTCACGACCTCTCCGAGTACCTGGCGGAAGAGGGCCCAGGTCTGGGGTATCTGGCGGATGACGCCAATGGGCTGTCGGGTGGCGGCCGTCAGGCCCGCCTGGGCGCAGATGAAGGTGTACTTCGTCCAGAGCTCTACCTTGATGTCGCCACTCAATTCCGCGCTAATACCCGCATGCTCGCACGCCGCCAGGAGCGCCTCCATCCGCGGCGTTCGACGTCCGTCGAATTCTCCGAAGGTCATCTTTGCAGCACCGCCGGTGTGGCGAATGACGCCCGGCTCCGAGACGCCGGCGAAGATGAAGGCCAAGCCGCCCACAACGTACTGCGGGCCGATCGCCCTGGCGATCCGCTCCTCGTTGTCGACCCCGTTCTGCAGAGAAACGATGGCCGTGTCAGGACCAAGCAGCGGCGGCAGGGTGGCCGCGGCGCCGTCCGTGTCGAATGACTTGACCGTGAAGAGGACGATTTGGACCGGACCAACGCTCGTTGGGTCATCGGTTGCGTGTGTCTCCGCCGGCGACAGCGCGAAGTCGCCGAAGACGCTGCGGACGCGGAGGCCCGATGCCCTGAGAGCGGCCAACGTCGGCCCTCTGTCGAGAAAGTAGACCTGTTCCCCCGCCATGGCGAGGCGGCCCCCGAAGTAGCCACCGAGGCTGCCGGTCCCGACGACTGCGATCTTCATACGTCCTCCAAATCGACTCGCCGATGGGGTCTAGTCGACAGGGCCCCGAAGGTGGCAGAGGTCGTCACCAGCGAGATCGGTGACTCTGGCCGACAGCCCGGGAGGCGCCGAGTCCGCCACGTGACGGGGCCACGGTCGAGGGCCTAATCGGGCCTTCCTGGCAACGCGCCCGATCTACTCGGACGGCTGGCGGAAGTAAATGTCGAACGACTTGTTCGTAATGAACAGGACCGTGACGTCTTCTTTCGCGGTGGCTCCATGCTCCATGAATTCGCCTTCCGGAAACCAGATGAACGAGCCGGGCCCGTGGGTGCCTTCATGAGTCTGCAGCGTTCCATCCAGGACGTATATTCCGTGCCCGCAGGGGTGGGTGTGCCACGGCACGACCAGGCCCGCCGGATAGCGCACCAGGCGGATCTCCATCCCGGTTTCGGGCTCCTTGAAGAGATCCTTGGCGTAGTTGTACTTCCCGATCGGTTCGTTATATCGCTGCTGCCATGGAAGCTCCTCACCATTCACAGCGATGACCCTGGACGAGTCCATCTGTAACGCCTCCCCATACGAATGCGAGGGACGCGACCCAAGCATAGCGGTTGAGACCCGGAACGTTGGGAGCCCAGAAATAGGCACAGGCGCTGACAGGCAAGCGGGCCACCTGGATTCCCGGTCCCGGACGGGCGCCTGGCGGCCGCGCAACCTGGACGTTGACGATCTGGATAGCCCTGGCGGGCGTTCCCCCGTCAGGCCGGCCGCTATGACGCGGGTTGGGACGCCGACGCCGGCTTTGCGTCACTCGCCGGGGTCAACGCTCGCAGCGCGACCAGCTGCACCACCGTGACCGTCGCGATGGCGGTGAGAAACGCCGGGACGATACCCCAGGGCGCAACCGTCCAGGCGACGACGGCGAGGAACGCGGCGGTCCCGAAGAGCCCTGAGAGGATCCCTCGCTGCACGCTGCTGCCGTCCATCGGGCCGCCGGATCGCTGCGCGAACACCGCCAGGATCGACCCGATGATTGGCAGCATGGCGAGCAGGCCGCTGACGGTCGGACCCACGAGGGGCGCGAGTGCCGTGACGACGACCACCACGATAGCCCCCACTGCCATGCGGATCACGATGTCGCCGCGGCGCGCCGTGGCCGCTGACGGTCGCGGCGCTGGTGCGGGCATGAGCGCCAATGCGCCGGCGGTGGCGGCGACGACGAGCGCCAGCGTGCCGAGCACCAGCCACGCTGCCGCCGCCTCGGCCACGAGCGCACCGGCCAGCCAGCCGGCGGCCGCGACCGCCAAGGCCACGAGCCAGCCGCGCCAGGCCAGACGGGAGTAGGTGAGGCAATAGGCCGCGATCGCCAGGCAGCCGGCGAGCGAGGCATGCGCCGCTGAGGCGGCAAACCCCGGTCCACGGTCGAGCGCCAGGAACAGCGCCACGGGCCCAGACGTGAGGGGCAGCGACACGATCCACCCACCGGCCATCGGTCCCCAGCGCCGGGCGCCGAGACTCGCGCCGCCGATCAGCAGCGGCGTCAGGATGACCTTCAGCGCCAGGAGTGCCACGCCGTCAAGGGTAGCGGGGACGCGACTCTCCGTGCGGGGTTGTACTCGTTCCACAGCCCGAGGCGCGACGGGGAGCAAGTCTCGTCCACACACCTGCAGGTTGGGCATGTCGCGGAGCGCCGCTCTCTCGATGACGACGGGCGAGCTCACGGCTCGCCCGTCGTCTGAGATCCGGCTCCTGAGTTCAGCAGCCTGCGCGGCAGATCGGCTTCCGATCGGTCCCGACGGCCGCGCCTGCACCGAACGGAGGTTCAGGCCCCCGCGCTGGGAGCCGGCGATGGGGTCCCGGATCCGACGAGCTGGATGATCGTCTGGGCACCCACAGGAGAGCCGGCCCCCGAAGGGAGACAGCCGACGACGTACTTGTCGAACACGTGTCCGCTGGCGTCCGCCGGCCACGCCTGCAGCGTATACGAGCTGGTGCCGCTGCCTTCCATACCGTGGAAGGTGAAGTCCAGGGCGAACCAGGGAACTCCCTCACCGATCGCGGGGAGGCTCGGGTCGGCGAGGTCCTTCTGGGTGGCGTCGCTGCGGAGGGCGAAGGTGAACACCATCGAGCCCTCCTGGGCCGGAGTCGGCGCGTAGTCGATGGTAAGCACGGCCGGCGACGGCACGACCGTGGGCCCGGAGTAGACGCAGTTCGTCACGTCGAAAGTCACGCGCGCCTGAACCGCCGCCGGTGACGGGGTGAGTGCGGGCGTGGGCTGCGTGGTCGGTCCGGCGGTGGGGGGAACCGTCGCAGGCTGCGGGCTCGGAGTCGCGGCGCTGCTGGCGCACCCGGCGACCAGGGCTGCTGCCATGAGAATTGATGCAAGGCGTCTCATCGTTCGATCCTCCCTGTCCTGGCCGGGTACCTGTCGACCCGGCACCGGATCGGAATGCTCCGAGTGCCTCCTTTGCGGTCGCTTTGCGGCCGGCAAGTCGCGTGGACCGCCGCGCCTACGGTGACGCCGTGGCGCGAGCCGCGGCCCACGCCTGATCCACCTCGTACACCACGACGTCGAGCCGGCTGAAATCCGAGACCGTGCCAGGCGCCTCCGGCTTCAGGTAGTCGCAAACGCCCTGTCGGAAGGCGGCCGCAACAGACCCCGGGAACAGGTCGACCGCGCGAACGCGGAAGGTTCCGGATTGCAGCCCGGCCCTCAGCTGAGTGGTCTGGGCGGCGGCAATGGCGTCCGCGGGGAGGACGGCCGAACGGATCGGGAAGATGCCTTCGGGGCCCATTGCGGAGACCATCGCCGAGGCGAACGGCGCGCCGACAAGGGATTCGACGAGGCGCCGGACCTCGGGCCGGTCGTGCAGGATAACGACCGTGTAGAGCCTCCCGAGGACCGGCTGGGGATTGGCCGACCCGCCCGGGAAGGGCACGGCTTCGGCCACCGCCGCCAGGGCGGCCGGGAAGGCTGCCCGGTCCGTCGAAGCCCCACGGTAGAGCCAGCACTCCGGTCCATCGGGCAGCAGCATCGGCCACGCGGCCATCTGCTCGGGGATGAGGTCGATCGAGCCCAGGCCGTTCAGGACGTCCCCGGGGGCAGCGACATACTGCCCGAACGCCCAGAAGGCGCCGCGAACTTCGCTGCTGTCGAACGGTGTTTTGCCGGAAACCCAGCGGTCGTATGCCGAGGTTCCGCCGGTATCGAGGAGCAGGTCCTCCACCCAGGCGGCCGCCGCGTCGCCCGACCTGTCGCCTGCCTGCGTGCCCAGGCACCACGGCACGCGCCCGTCGGCGCGGAGGCGGCTGACCAGGTCCGCAAGCTCGCCCGCGGTCGTCGGCGGCCGGTAGCCGGCCGCGGCGAACGCCTGCGCCGGATACCAGAGGAGGTCGTCGACCGAGGCGGCGAGCGGAACCCCATAACGCCCGGTCTGGCCCGACGAGCCGGGACCCTTGGCCAGCCCTAGTCCCATGACGTATGGACCGGCATCGGTTCCCATCGCCGTCGTGTCTACTCGCCCCGCCAGGTCGACGAGCCACCCGTCACGCGCGGCGGACGCGACGTACGACGGACGCGAGACGATCGCCACGTCGGGGAGATCGCGCGCGGCGATCTGGGCCTCGAGGTCGCCACCGATCGCCGGGTCCCAGTCCACGGTCACGCCGGAATCCCGCTCGAACGGGACCGCCAGCGACGAGATGTCGGCGGGCAACTCCGACAGCACGCGCACGTGCGTCCCCGTCAGCGTCGCGGCGGCGAGAGAAGCGGCAGGCACGACTCCGGCCGCAGTTCGAACGCCGAGGGAGACTCCGTCGCCCGGCGCATTGACCGGGGGGCACGAATCGGCGTGGAGGTAGGTGCGGCACTCGTCGGGAGTGAGAGACCTTTGGACATAGCCGGTCCCCAGCCGCATCAGCGCCTCCGGCGCGACCAGGAAGACGCCTCGTGGGCCGTCGGGCGCGGTGCGGACCCCGATCGGCAGCGACCCGGTTGGGTACGGCACCTGCGCCTCCTGCAGCGCCCAGTGGAGCGCGTCGTACGCATCCTCGACCACGTACCCGCGGGTCGCCGTGGCGTCGGCCGCCTCCAGCGCGAGCAGGACGCTCAGCTGCCGGTTCTTGCCGAGGCTTGCGACCGACCCCGCCGCCAGCTGCCGGGCCGTGGCGATCGCCTGACCCTCGATGGCCGTCTGCTGCTGCCCGTACAGGGCGGCTGAGAGCCCGCCTGCCAGCACTAGGCCCGCCACGAGAACGGCAGCGACAAGGCGCCGGCCGACGCTGGCCCGTCGCTCCAGCCGGCGTTCGCGGGCGACTCGCTCGGCCTCCAGTCTGGCCAGCCGTTCGCGCTCGTCGACGCCGGCCTTCAGGTACGCATGCTCAGTGTCGGTCAGACGCAGCCGGGTTCCACGAGCCCACGCCTCGAACCTATCCAGCTTCGCGCCGAGCGACAGGAAGCCCTGCGATCGCCCGGCGGCCTGCCACTCGTCGGCCGCCTCGGCCAGTCGGCGCCGCGTCCACAGGTCCTCGCGTAGATCCTCGATCCAGCCCGCGAGCCTGGGCCAGTGAACGAGCAGGGCTTCGTGGGCGATCTCGACCGTCGGGGCGCCGGCTAAGGGGTCGCGGTCAAAGGCCAGGAGGCCGCGGCGCCCCAGGTCGTCGAGGGCAGTCCAAACCACGCCCGGGTCGCCGGCCAGGGACTCCAGCTCGGCGCGTGGCACGCGGCGCGTGGTCACGACGCCGCCGTCGGACAGCGCCACGAGCCGGAGGAATATCTGCTGGGTGGCTTCCTTTCCGTCCGGCCCCAGAGACCGCCAGGCCTCGTCCGCGCGCCGCCCGAGAGCAGCCGTGGCGCCACCGATCGCCGCGTAGTCTTCGCGAGTGAGCCGGCGCCCGTCGCCGCTGTCGAAGAGATCCGTCAACGCGTACTGGAGCAGCGGCAGCGCGCCAGGACGGTGCTCCACGTCGTTGATCATTTCGACGGCCAGGCCGGGCTCGACCTCCACGCCCACCGCCTCGGCGGGCCTGACTATCGCCCGCTCGAGCTCCGACCGCGTCAGCGGCGTGACCAGCTCGGCACCCCTCCGGACCAGCTCGCCGACGTCCGGGAGAGCCAGCGGCACGTGGAGGAAGTCGGCGCGCAGTGTCGCGACGACGATGAGCGGGCCCCCAGGCGCGGCGAGCGCAGCGACCAATCCGCCGAGGAAGCGGCCCCTCGGCTCTTCATCGACCCGCACGAACAGCTCTTCGGCCTGATCGATGACCAGCAGCAGGCGCGACTGGCCGCCGGCCAGGGCGCAGGCCAGCAGCCCTCCGAAATCACCGGAACGCTCGGCCGCCTCCACCGCGTCCGCATCGACCCGGCATCCGCTCGAGACCAGCCCGGCGGCGAGCTCGCGGAATGGTGCGGTGCCCGGCACCATCGTCGCGATCTGCCAGCGGGCAGACCCTTCGAGGGCGCCCGTCCGCAGCGCGGGGAGGAGGCCGGCCCGGACGACGCTCGACTTGCCGCTGCCGCTCGGGCCGACGACGACGAGCAGCCTGCCGCCGTGGACTACTTCCTCGAGGCGAGCGAGCAACCGCCCCACCAGTGCCTCGCGTCCGAAGAAGTCCGCGCTGTCCGCCTCGCCGAACGAGCGCAGGCCCTTGTACGGGTTCCGCGGCGGCCGCGACGCCGGCGCGGGCCGCGGCAGGTCCAGGACGGGGTCCTGCGCGAGCATCTGCGCCTCGAGCTGCACGAGTTCCGGCGACGGATCGATGCCGAGCTCCTCGGAGAGCAGGCGCCGTCCGGTGCCGGCGATCCGGAGCGCCTCGGCCTGCCGGCCGGACCGGTAGAGGCCGAGCATCAGGAGGCCGCGGAGGCGTTCGCGGAGCGGGTTGGCGTCGAGCAGCGATTCGAGCTCTCCGATCGCGACAAGGTGCTCGCCGAGGGCGAGCTCGGCTTCCAGGCGGTCCTCGAGGGCGCCCAGCCGTAGCTCTTCGAGCCGGCGGATCTCCGCCTGGGCGAACTCGGCGAACGCGACGTCCAGGAGTGGATCGCCGCGCCACAGGCCCAGAGCCTCGATCAGCGTGGCGCGCGCTCCTGAGGGATCGGTTCGGAGCAACCCGTGGCCTTCGCGGACGAGCCGCTCGAACCGGATGGCGTCGATCGCGTCGGGTGCGACTCGAAGGATGTAGCCGCCCGCCTCGGTCTCCAGGCCGCCCCCTGCGTCGCCCGGCCGCCGCCCCGGCGACAGGGCGTCGCGAAGCCGCGAGACGTGGAAGGCGAGCGCCTTTATGCCGCTGCCCGGGAGACTGGCGCCCCAGACTTCGTCGGCGATGCGATCCGGCGTGAGGACGCGATTCGCGTTGACGATCAGCAGGACCAGTAGCGTCCGCTGATTCCCCGTGGGCATGGCCAGGACGCGGCCGTCCGCGACTACCTCGAGCGGGCCCAGCATCCGGAACTCCATCCGCCACACCCCCGGGCGGATGGTAGGCAGCCGCCTGCAGCGCTGCCACGGCCGTTCGGCTCGAAATGGGCCACTGGCTCGGAGATGGCACGGCCCCCGACTCCGAAGCCGATCCGCATCAAGGGATCCAGTTGAACTCGTCCGGATTCGGCCCTCGGCGGCCGTTGCGATTGAGGCCCGAGATGGCTCGGACGTCATCGTCCGTCAGCTCGAAGTCGAAAAGCGCGAAGTTCTCGGCAATCCGCACAGGGGTAACCGACTTCGGGAACACTATGTCGCCCCGCTGGACGTGCCAGCGGAGGGTGACCTGCGCCGGCGTGCGGCGCAGCCGCTCGGCTATCCGCACGATGGTCGGGTCGTCGAGCACCTGCCCGCGCGCGAGCGGCGACCACGCTTCGGTGGCGATGCCGTGTTCCCTGTCGAACGCCCGAAGGTCGTCCTGGGTGAGGTAGGGGTGGATCTCGATCTGGTTGACCGCCGGAGTGACCGTGGCCGCCGCTACCAACCGCTCGATGTGGTGCGACTGGAAGTTCGAAACGCCGATCGCCCTGGCGCGCCCGGAACGGTAGATCTCCTCGAGCGCCTTCCAGGTCTCGACGAAGTCGCCGACTGCCGGAAGGGGCCAGTGGATGAGGAAGAGATCGAGGTAGTCGAACTCCATGGCCTCGAGCGATCGGTCGAACGCCGCCAGCGCGTCGCCGTGGGCGTGGAAGCCGTTGTTGAGCTTGGACGTGACGAACGCTTCGGCTCGGCCGATGCCGAAGTCTCGAATCGCCTGCGCGACCTCGCGCTCGTTGCCGTACATCTCGGCCGTGTCGATGTGCCGGTAGCCGACCTCGAGCGCATCGAGCGTCGCGGCCCTGGTGTCCTCCGGCCTGATCTTGAAGACGCCGAACCCCAGCTGCGGGATGTCGACGCCGTTATTGAGTTTCACGCTTGGAACTGCGCTCAATGCAGTTGCCTCCTGGGTTTCGTGGGCGGACGGCCGGAGGCGGTCATGCCACAGCGCCGGGCTTCTGAGGTTCCCAGGAAATGGCGCGGAGGCGTTCGATTTAGACCTCCGTCCAGTCCTGGTAGGGCGACATGATGATGCGCTTGAGGCCGCTTGAGCGTCGGCTGCTCGCTGACAGGACGGTTTCGCCGCGTAACGGCGTGCCTTGCCTGGGGCCTTGCTGGCGCGCCCCGTTACAACGTCCTCGTGACCTTCTCGATGTGGCGTGGTCGGTCCGGATCGAGGTGCTTGGCCAGCGCGAGATGGTAGGCGAAGAGCTGGCCCGGGATGATCGCCGAC
>JBEKVD010000019.1:0-41396 GCA_049514315.1 Candidatus Limnocylindrales bacterium
GCGCTCGAGCCCTCGATCATCAAGATCGATCGCGAGATCGTGAGTGGAGTCGGCAACAAGGACAGCACCGCCAAGCGAGCCCTCGTCGAGGCTTTCGTCTCGTTCAGCCGCCGGATCGGCGCAAAGGTCGTCGCCGAGGGGATCGAGAACCGCCGCGACCTCCTTGCCCTTCAGGAGCGCCAGGTGGACTTCGGGCAGGGCTACCTGCTCGGCCGGTCATCCGCCCTGCCGACGCAGCCGCGCCGCGTCCCCCAGGTCCGCAAGCTGCCGCGGGTCATCTCGACCGCTGGAGGCTGGGAGGGAGCTGTTACTACCCACGCCGCATCCAGCCAGTAGATCCACCGGCCCGGCGTTCGGCGGTACCATCGAGGGGCGGCCGTTTCGACCCGATGTGGTCTGGTCGATCGGTCGCCTCAACCACCGGTGCACAGGACCCGCATGACCGCCGTCGAATCGACCGCCCCCTCCGCCGCGCTATCGGACATCGCCGGCCGTTTCCTCGCAGCGCCCGATTCGCGGTCGTGGCCTCGTTGAACCGCGACGGCAGCCCGCACCAGGCGGTCGTCTGGTACAAGGTCGATGGCGACACGATCCTGTTCAACAGCGGGGTCGGTCGGCTGTGGCCTTCGAACCTGGGGCGCGATCGGCGCGTTTCGATGATCGTTGCCGATGGCTACGACTACGTCGAGATGCGCGGCGAGGTCGAGATCGACGAAGACCCGGTCCGGGGCCAGGAGGTCATCGCCGCGCTCGCGCGCCGGTATCGCAAGGACAAGGCCGCCGCGGCGGCCCAGATCGAGGAATTCGCGAAGCAGCAGCGGGTAACGTTCGAGCTGCGTCCGACGCGCGTGTTGGAGCATTTCTCCGACCGCTAGGGGCATCTCCGGACAGCCCGCCCGATCGGAGGAAACGACGATGGCAAGGGCGAAGATCGGCTACGCGGCGATGCTCGAGCAGTTCGGACCAGCCGAGGTACTGGAACTGTGCGCGCAGGCTGAAGGGGCCGGCTTCTCAGGCGTCATGGCGGCCGACCACCTCCAGCCGTGGACGCCGCGGCAGGGCCAGGCCTCGTTCGTGTGGGAGGTGCTGGCGGTGGCGGGCGCTCGCACCAGGGGCGACCTCGGCCCCGGCGTGACCTGCCCCTCATTCAGGATGCACCCCGCCATCGTGGCCCAGGCGGCGGCGACCCTCGAAGTCATGTATCCCGGTCGGACGTGGCTCGGTCTCGGCTCCGGTGAAGCCCTCAACGAGCACGTCGTCGCCGGCTACTGGCCGGAGGCCCCGGAACGGATCAACCGCATGTTCGAGGCCATCGAGATCATCACCGAGCTCTTCTCCGGCCGCGAAGTCAAGCACGACGGCCGGTTCTTCAAGATGGAGACGTTCCGCCTGTGGACGCTGCCGGAGAAGGCACCGCCGATCTACGTCGCGACCGCCGGGCCTGTGACCGCCCGGCGGACCGGGAAGTTCGCCGACGGACTGATCACGGTGGGTGCCCCAGAGGAGAAGATCGAGATGGTCTTCGGCAAGTTCGGGGAGGGTGCGAGAGAGGCCGGCAAGGATCCGGCGAAGATGCCGAAGATCCTGCAGCTCCACCTCTCATGGGCCGAGACCGACGCGGAGGCCGTGGCCAACGCCGTGTCCGAGTGGCCCAACGGCGGGATGCGGTTCTCGAAGCAGGACATCCGCTCGCCGCGCGATTTCGAGCAGATGGCGGCGCTGGTGCGGCCGGAGGACTTCAAAGGCCGGATGCTCATGTCGGCCGACCCCGAAGTCCACCGCCGCGAAGTCCAGAAGTTCCTGGACATGGGCTTCGACCAGATCTACCTCCACAACGTGGGCCGCAACCAGGCAGCCTGGATCGACGTCTTCGGCCGGGAGGTGCTGCCGAGGTTGACGGCCTGAAGCGAGGGCTTGCGCCGGCCCGGGTCTGCCGTTCGATTGGCGTTACCCTGTTGCGCGTCGATCTGGATCGAATCATCAATCTCGCGGCCGTCCTGGAGGAGAGATGCGCGTCGTATGCCTGGCCGGCGGTGTAGGCGGCGCGAAGCTGGCCGACGGGCTGCAGCAGGCCCTGGCCTTCGGCGAGCTGACAGTCGTGGTCAACACGGGCGACGACTTCGAGCGCCACTCCCTCACCATCTGCCCGGACCACGACACGGTTCTCTATACGCTGGCTGGCATAGCCGACTCGATCCAGGGCTGGGGCATCGCCGGCGAGACGTGGGCGGTCATGGACCAGCTCTCCCGACTCGGCGACGACACCTGGTTCCGGCTGGGGGATCGCGACCTGGCCACCCACCTGTTCCGGACCGAGCGGCTGCACCGGGGCGCCAGACCGACCGAGGTCGCGCTCGAGCTGGGTCGATCGCTCGGCCTGAAGTCGCGTGTCCTGCCGATGACCGACGAGCCAGTTCGAACCCAGGTCCGGACGGCCGCCGGCTGGCTCGACTTCCAGGACTACTTCGTGCGCCTGCACCAGGAGCCGGATGTGCTCGAGGTCCGCTACGGTGGTGTGGATGACGCAGTCGTCACGCCCGAAGTTCGCGGCGCCATTCGCTCGGCCGAGGCGATCGTGGTGGCGCCATCCAACCCGGTCGTCTCCATCGGCCCGATCCTGGCCGTGCCCGGCTTGCTGGGGGAGATAGTCGCCGCTCGCAAGCGGGGCGTGCCGTCGGTTGGCGTATCCGGGATCATCGGGGGCGAAGCCCTCCGCGGCCCGGCCGACAGGATGCTGGCGAGCCTGGGCGAGGAATCCAGCGCGCTGGGGGTGGCGCGCCGCTACGCCGCGGCCGAACTGCTGGACGTCTTCGTGCTCGACCACCAGGACGAGGACCTGGCCTCCGCCGTTCGAGCCCTCGGGCTCGAAGTGGCGGTGACCGACACCGTCATGTCGGACGCCGGCTCTCGGGCGTACCTGGCTCGCCAGATGCTGGCGGCGGCTTCGCCCGGCGCCGCCGGGCCCAGGGTCCGGGGCGGCGGCTCCGACGCACATCGTCCAGGGGCGGCCGGACGAACATTCCAGGAAGGCTCGACACCGTGACCGAGATCAGCCTCGATCGGATCGTCGCCCTGGTTCCGGTGCGCTCATTGAGCGGCGCCAAGACCCGCCTGGGTGAGCCGCTGGATGCCGAGGAGCGCGCAGACCTCATCCTGGCGTTGCTCCGACGGACGATCGCGGAGGCTCTGGCCGCCACCCGGCTGGCGGCCGTCGTCGTGGTGTCGAAGGACCCGGACCTGCTGGCGGAGGCTCGAGGGCTCGGCGCCGCTTCAGTGCTGCAACAAACCGACGGCCTCAACGAGGGTCTGAACGAGGCGCGGCTTGCCGGCGCGGCCGGAGCCTCGGCCGTGATGGTGCTGCCGGCGGACCTGCCCGGCGTTGCCGCAGCGGCGATCGACCGGCTCGCCGAGGCCGCCGAGCGCACCCTGCGCACTCGTCCCGACAAGCCCGTCGTGGTCCTGGTGCCCGACCGCCACGGCCGGGGCACGAACGCGCTGCTCACGGCGCCTCCGGGCGCAATCCCCTTCTGCTTCGGCGAGGCCAGCCGGTCCGCCCACGCGTCGGCCGCGGGAGCCGCCGGCGCGTCCTACCTCGAGCTGGGAGGACCGCTCAGTTTCGACGTCGACACGCCCGAGGACCTGCTCGAGGCCGACCTCCGCGGTCTCTCTCACGAGGCGGGCCGATGAAGGGCCACGATGCCGGTGGGCGGGCCTCCGACGGCCCTCTGCCCGCAGGCCGCCTTTCGGTGGTCGCCCTGTCGGGCGTGCCGGAGATCCATCCCGGCGACGACCTGGCCGCACTCCTGGTCGCTGCAATCGGGTCCACTCCAGGGGTGCTACCTCTGGCCGAGGACGACGTCCTCGTGGTCACGCAGAAGGTCGTCTCCAAAGCCGAGGGTGCGATCGTCGACCTGACGACGATCGAGCCGCGCCCGGAGGCCATCACCTTTGCCGAACGCTGGGACCGGGACCCTCGCCAGCTGGAGGTGGTCATGCGCGAGGCCCGCCGGGTCGTTCGAATGACCAACGGCGTGCTCATCACCGAAACGAGGCATGGCTTCATCTGTGCCAATGGCGGAGTGGACGCCTCCAACATGGGCCCTGGAAGCGGCAACGTGGTGACACTTCTGCCCGTTGACCCGGACGCATCGGCAGACCGGATCCGCGCCGCCGTACGGTCGGCGCTCGGAGTTGACCTGCCGGTCCTCATATCGGACAGCTTCGGCCGGCCGTGGCGCTGGGGCATCACCGATGTGGCGATCGGCGTCAGCGGCATGATGCCGATCGACGACCTGCGCGGCATGCCGGACGCAGATGGCCGGATCATGCGCAGCACGATACGGGCCACGGCCGACGAGATCGCCACGGCCGCGGAGCTGGCTCTCGGCAAGACCGCTCGGCGACCGGCCGCGATCGTCCGAGGCGCCCACCCGACGCGTGGCGAGGGACGAATAGCGGACGTCCTGATGCCGCGCGAGTTCGACCTGTTCCGGTGACGGGGGCCGGCGACCGAGAGCGGGCGGATGCTCGGGGCCCTGGCAGCGCCGTGTCGGGAACCGGCATCGCCGACCCGGGCGGCCCAACGACGCCGGATCACGTGTCCGACGGGGCGGCCGGGAGCGTCGCCGAGGTTGCGATCGAGGCGAGCTTTCCGGTCAAGGACCCAATCGACCTCCGGCTGATTCTCTCTCCGCTGCGGCACGGCCCGAACGACGGCACCATCCATTTCGGCCGCGATGGCGCCTGGCTGGCCCGCCGGACCGCCGCCGGGCCGGCGACCCTGCGTCTCTGGACCGCTCCCGGGGAGGAGGCGGTCCACGCCCAGGCCTGGGGACCCGGTGCCGGACTCGCACTCGAGGCAGTGCCGGGCCTGGCGGGGCTGCTCGACGACCCGACCCCGCTCGAGCCGCGCCACCGCCTGGTTCGAGAGCTGCAGCGCCGGTTCCAGGGCCTCCGGCTGCCCCGGACGGGGCAACTGCTGCCGGCCCTGATTCCGGCCGTGATCGAGCAGAAGGTCACCGCCGGAGAGGCGAGCGCCGCTTACGCCGCCCTGATTCGGCGCCTGGGGCAACCGGCACCGGGCCCGATCGAGCTGTCGCTTCCACCGGCCGGCGCGAGCCTGGCTGCCCTGCCCTACTTCGAGTTCCACCCGATGGGGTTGGAGCGGCGTCGGGCCGAGGTGCTGAGGGAGGTCGGCCGCCTCGAGTCGAAGATCGAGTCCTGGGTTGCGCTGCTGCCCGAGGAAGCTCGGTCCCGCCTGCAGGGAATCCCGGGCATCGGGCCCTGGACGGCGGCCGAGGCAAGCCGCGCCGCCTTCGGCGATCCCGACGCGGTCAGCATCGGCGACGCCCACCTTCCGGATCTGGTCGCGTGGGCGCTCGCCGGCGAGCCTCGGGGCGACGACGCGCGGATGCTCGATCTTCTCGCCCCATACGAGGGACAGCGCGGACGGGTCGTCCGGCTGCTCGAGGTGTCGGGCATCAAGATTCCGAGGTTCGGGCCGCGCTTCGCCCCCGGGCACATCGAGCGCCTGTAGCGTCCCGACTGAGCCCTGAGTGGGCCGTCGCGATGGAACGGGGTTATCGGCCTCCCACAGGGTCAAGACTGCCGCTGGATCCCCGGCCGGGCCGTTCGCGGCGCCGAGCGACGGGCGAGCGGGGACGCAGGCGCAAGACGACCATCGAAAACGGGCCGGGGACAACTCGGATTGGCCGTTCAGGCCCCAGAATCCGCGGTACAGGCCCTAGCAGCCGGCAAGGTACTTGCAGGGGTTGACCGCGTCGGCAACTGTGCCCAAGGCCCATGGGTAGCCGGTCCAGACCTCGAAGTGAAGGTGCGGGCCGGTAGCCTCCCCGCTCGTCCCGATGGACCCGATTCGCTGACCGGCGTTGATCTTCTGGCCGGCGTGGACGAACCATTTGGAGAGGTGGTTGTAGGTCGTGTACAACCTGTTGTTCTCCATGACCCAGATGACGTTGCCTCCGCCCGTTACCGACCGCCAGCCGGCGAAGATCACGGTCCCGCCGACGGCCGCCACCACCGGCGCCCCGTAGGGGGCGGCGATGTCGATGGCGTGGTGGCCGGACCAGAAGTACTGGCTTATGTAGCTGCTGCCCAACACGGGCCACAGCCAGGAGCCGACGCTGACGGTCCTTCCGGTCCCACTTCCTCCGGAGCCCGCCTTAGGAGTGGGGACCGGGCCGCCGCTGGCGCCCGGGATGAGCAGCGTCTGGCCGAGGACCAGGGTCGTGTCGGGCAGGTTGTTAACGTCGACGATGTCCTGCGCCGCAACGTTGTACCGGGCGGCCAGCGATGCCAGAGTGTCCTTCGCCCCGACCTGGACCAGGAGGCCATCCATCGGTGGGATGAGGAGCTTCTGACCGATGCGGATCGAGGCCGGATTGGGCAGCTGCGACTTGTTGGCCCAGTAGACCGTCGAAGCGGCCAGGCCGAAACGGCCGGCGATGATCCCCAGGGTGTCGCCTGCCTGGACGGTGTAGGTCTGCAGCAGGGTCTGGGCATCGACCCCGACGCCCGGGTTCTGGAGAGTGTTCGGGATCGAACCGTCTCCAAGGTAGACGTCGCCCGAGTCGGCTGCACCAGGCCCATCCCCGGCGCCGAACCTCGGGCTCGGAACTGCGCCCCCCGCGGCGACGGACTGCGTGGCGTAGGTAGGCCGTGCCGCCGCCGACGCTGGTGAAACCTCGGGCAGTGAGCTGACCAGGGCCGCAAGGATGAGGAGAGCGCACACGCCGACGGGCACCAGCCGTTCGACACCGTCGCGGCGGGCCAATCCGGCCGCAGCCCTGCGGAGCCGGCCAACCGGATCGATTCCAACGGAAACGCTCGACGAATGGCCGGGAGAGGTGGCG
The DNA here is from genome assembly GCA_049514315.1 of Candidatus Limnocylindrales bacterium. Taxonomy (GTDB): domain Bacteria; phylum Chloroflexota; class Limnocylindria; order Limnocylindrales; family CSP1-4; genus Fen-1039. The sequence goes on from JBEKVD010000019.1 coordinate 6,873, forward strand.
CGAAGCGCGAGTCGATCGAGAATCCGCCTCAACGCGGCCAATGCTTGACGCAATACGGGCTCCAGCTTTGGCGGACGGCTCCAACTGATCCTGGCGGGACGCCGCGTGGATCGAAGAACACCCTACCAGAGGATGCGCCCGCGGCGCAAACGCCCGGTCATCCCAAACCGATCATTGCCGTTGAACGTCCTGACAACGCCGCCCCTACCGGCCAGCGGACGCGCCGCCACGGGCGTCGAGAGCCCGGTCGGGGCCTGAGGCGGGGGTGGTGCTAACCTGAAGCCATCGTTCCGAACTACCCGCGGCCGGTCCGCAACCGGATCGTCGCCATGGTCAACGGAGGCTCCCCGTGAAGATCGGTCTCCAGATTCCTTCGTTCAGCTGGCCCGGCGGCGACGCCGCAATCGGCTCCACACTGGCCCGCATCACCCAGGCAGCGGACACCGTCGGCTTCGACTCGATCTGGGTGATGGACCACTTCTTCCAGATCCGCGGTGTCGGCAAGCCGGAGGAGCCGATGCTCGAGGGCTGGTCGGCGCTTGCGTTCATGGCCGCCAACTCGAGGAAGGCCACTCTCGGGCTCATGGTGGGCGGCGTGCACTACCGCCAGGCCGGACTGTGGGCCAAAGCCGCGACCACGCTCGACGTCCTGAGCGGAGGGCGCGCCTACCTGGGCATCGGCGCCGCATGGAACGAGGAGGAGAGCCACGGCCTCGGCTTTCCCATGCCGCCGCTGGGCGTCCGCTTCGAGATGCTTGAGGAGACCCTCCAGATCGTCCACGCGATGTGGCAGGGCGAGCGCGGTTCGGGCCAGCCGTTTCACGGCAATCACTACCACGCCGAACGGCTGCTCAACTCACCTCAGGCGCTCAGCAAGCCGCACCCGCGGATCATCATCGGCGGCGGCGGCGAGCAGAAGACACTGCGCCTGGTGGCCAGGTACGCCGACGCCTGCAATATCTTCGGCGGACCAGATCAGCTGACCCACAAGTTCTCGGTCCTGCGCGAGCGATGCGCCGAAGTCGGTCGACCCTTCGAGGAGATCGAACGCACGAACCTTGCCCGGGTCGACCTGGCCCACCAGTCGCCGGCAGAGGTGGTGGCCGGATTCGGCACGCTGGCCGGTGCGGGGGTCCAGCACGTGATCTTCAGCCTCGCCAACGTGGCCGACGTCCGCAACATCGAGACCCTCGGCCGAGACGTCCTTCCTCAGGTCCACTCGATCGAGCCGCGGGCGATCTGAGGAGCGACGAAGGGCGAGACCGGCGAGTTCGCTTCGGCCGGCCGCGCCGACCTGCTTCCAGAACCGGAATCCAGGACCGGGCTCACGCCGCAGCGGCGTGGCTCCCATGCTCGCCTGGCGCGCCGTCGCCTCCCTTCCAGGCTCGGTCCCGGCCACGGACCGCCGCGACCGCCTGGGACGGCGTGGCCGCGATCTGCGGCCACCGGCCCGCCCTGGCGACCGCATACTCCCCAGGAGTATCGCCACGTGCTAGGATTCGGACATGAGCAACGACGAACCGACCAGCACGAATCGCACCCTCAGCGGCCTGAGCCTGACCTTCCTCCCACCTGCCGAGAGCGATGAGATCGCGTCCGTGTCGACCCATCCGAGCCTCGCAGAACCGGGCCGGCCGGTAGATGCGCGGGTGGTCATCGTCGGTTCAGGGCCGGCCGGGCTCACGGCAGCGATCTACTCCGCGCGGGCGAATCTCGCACCGATCGTAATCGGCGGCCTCAGCGGCGGTGGCCAGCTGATGATCACCGGCGAGGTGAAGAACTACCCTGGTTTTCCCGACGGCGTCGGGGGGCCTGAGTTGATGGGGCTCTTCCGGCAGCAGGCCGAGCGCTTCGGAGCGAGAATCGTCGACTCCGACGTGGATCGAGTCGATCTCGGCAGCAGGCCGTTCCGGCTCTGGGCCGCCGGCGTCGAGTACCGGGCGGAAGCCGTGATCGTGGCCACCGGCGCAGAGGCGCTGTGGCTCGGCATCGAGAGCGAGACGCGCCTGCGAGGTCGCGGTGTCAGCGCCTGCGCCACGTGCGACGGTTTCTTCTTCAGAGGCAAAGAGGTGGCCGTGGTCGGCGGGGGTGACAGCGCCCTGGAGGAAGCTCTCTTCCTGACCCGCTTCGCCAGCAAAGTCCACCTGATCCACCGCCGAGACGCTTTCCGCGGCAGCAAGATCATGCAGTCCCGGGTTACCTCGCACCCCGGGATTGAGCTGCACCTGAACCGGACGGTCGAGGAGATCCTGGGCGGCGAGCACGTGGAAGGAGTGCGCCTCGGCAGGACGAACGCGGCCGGCGGGGAAACGCTGCGCCTCGACGGCGTGTTCGTGGCCATCGGCCACCGCCCCAACGTGGCCGTCTTCCGGGACTGGCTCGAGACCGACCAGAGGGGCTACCTGCAAGTCCAGGGCGCGACTACAGCCTCCAACGTCGACGGCGTGTTCGTGGCAGGGGACGTCGACGACCACCGCTATCGCCAGGCCGTGACGGCCGCAGGGGAGGGCTGTCGCGCCGCGATCGACGTCGAGCGATGGCTCGAGGCCCAGGAAGAATATGCGGGCCGCACCACGGCGGCCACGAGCCGGTCCGGATCGCGGCAGAGGGCGGCGCGCTGATCCCGATGGCAGAAACCATGTCAGGCTGGCGCGCAACGGCCCTCCCCACCGGCATGGCGGTCTTGGCGTTCGGGTGATCCCCCGATCCGCCCCGTGGCCCCGGACGATGCCCGCGGGCGAGACTCCGGCTCTCCTGGTAGGGTCTCCACAGACAGGAGTCCTGATGTCCTTCCCGCGCGGCGGCCGCGGCCGCTTCGCCAGGTCTACGTCCCTTGACGGCGTGGTCGCCGAGCGGCCTGCGAGGCCCGGCAGATGAGCATGCGCGGGGGCGGCATGGGCGGCGGGGGCGGGGGCTGGGGGCTGATGCGCTCGTTCCGCCGGGACGAGTCGGTGACTTCGCAGAAGCTATCGCCGGGCATCGTCCGGCGGATCACGCGCTTCGCCGCGCCATACAGGCGCATACTGAGCGTCTTCCTGGCCCTGATCATCCTGGATGCCCTGCTGAGCGCGGCGAGCCCGCTCATCTACCGGGCCATCATCGACGATGGCATCCTGCCCCACGACTCGGGCCTGGTCGTGGAGCTGGCGCTCGTTCTCGCCGCGCTGGCCGTCGCCGACGCGGCCCTTTCACTCTGGGAGCGGTGGATCTCCGCGCGGGTCGGCGAGGGCCTCATCTTCGACATGCGCACCCAGGTGTTCGCGCACTTCCAGCGAATGCCCATCGCCTTCTTCACCAGGACCCAGACCGGCGCCCTGGTGAGCCGGCTCAACAACGACGTGCTCGACGCGCAGCAGGCGTTCACGGACACGTTCTCGTCGGTAGTCGGCAACGTCATCACCGTGGCGATCACGCTGGCCGCCATGCTGCTGCTGTCGTGGCAGATCACACTCGTGGCGCTCGCGCTGCTGCCGATCATCCTGCTGCCGGCCCGCTGGGTGGGCCGGCGGATCCAGGCTCTCACCCGCGAGAGCTACAACCTCAACGCCAGGATGACGTCGATGATGACGGAGCGCTTCAACGTGGCCGGGGCGCTCCTGGTGAAGCTGTTCGGCGAACCCCTGCGGGAGATCCGGACCTTCGAGGACAGGGCGGGCCGGGTGCGCGACATCGGGGTCACGCAGGCCATGTACACGCGGGTGTTCATGGCCGCGATTCTGCTCACCGCGTCGCTTGCCACCGCCCTTGTCTACGGCTGGGGCGGCCTGCTGGCTGCCTCCGGCGCGCTGCAGGTCGGCACGGTGGTCGCCCTGACCGCGTACCTGAACCGGCTGTACGGCCCTTTGACGGCCCTATCGAACGTGCAGGTTGACATCATGACCGCGCTCGTCAGCTTCGACCGCGTCTTCGAGGTGCTCGACCTGGAACCCATGATCGCTGAGAAGCCGGGCGCAGTCGCCATCCCGGACGGCCCCGCGACCATCGAGTTCGACCACGTCAATTTCAGCTACCCGAGGGCCGAGGAAGTCTCCCTGGCTTCGCTGGAGTCGGTCGCCGTGCTCGACCAGGCCCCGTCGCAACAGGTTCTGTTTGACGTGTCCTTCACCGCCCGGCCCGGCCAGCTCGTGGCGCTGGTCGGTCCTTCCGGTGGCGGCAAGACCACCATGAGCCATCTCATTCCCCGCCTCTACGACGTCCGCTCGGGCGCCATCCGGATCAACGGCGTGGACCTGCGCGATGCGACCCTGGACTCAGTCCACCGCGAGGTCGGGGTGGTCACCCAGGATGCCCATCTCTTCCACGACACGATCCGGGCCAACCTGCTCTACGCGAAGCCCGACGCCTCCGAGGGGGAACTCGACGAGGCGCTGCGGTCTGCCCAGATCATGCCGCTGATCGAATCGCTGCCAGCCGGCCTGGACACCCTGGTCGGCGATCGAGGCTACCGCCTGTCGGGTGGCGAGAAGCAGCGCATCGCGATCGCCCGGCTGCTGCTCAAGGCACCGGCCATCGTGGTCCTCGACGAGGCGACGGCCCATCTCGACTCCGAGTCGGAACTGGCGGTCCAGCTCGCGCTCCAGACGGCGCTGACCGGCCGCACCTCGGTCGTGATCGCCCACCGCCTCTCCACGGTGCGCGAGGCCGATCAGATCCTCGTCGTCGTCCAGGGCCGCATCGTCGAGCGCGGCACCCACAGCGACCTGCTCGCGGCCGATGGCGTCTACGCGGAGCTGTACAGGACGCAGTTCTCGCGCCAGGGAGCGATCGAGACGGCCATCGCATGAGAAATGCAGCCGAGCGGGGCGCCCGGCGGTGGACGGCGCGAAGGCGCGTTAGGCTGGTCGCAACGGCACAGTCGACGATGCGCGGCCGACGCGCCTGACAGGAGGAACTCGTGGGCGAGAAGAAGGTCAGCCTCAGGCACGACGGCGGGTTGCGGTTCGTGGCGAGAACGGGTTCCGGCCATGACGTAGTGGTCGACGACGTCCGGGGCGACACGGGTCCACGGCCGACCGATCTCGTCCTGGTGGCCCTGGCCAGCTGCACAGCCATGGACGTCGTGGAAATCATGGCCAAGAAACGCCAGGTCATGAGCGGGTACTCGGTCGAGGTCGGCGGCACCCAGCGAGAGAAGGCGCCCAATGTCTTCACCGAGCTGACGGTCACGCATCTCGTCGAGGGCAACGTTGAGACGGCAGCCGTCCGGCGGTCCATCGAGCTATCCGCCACCAGGTACTGCACCGTGAGTGCCCAGTTCGCGGCCGGACCGGCGCGCGTCAGCCACCGCTACAGGATCAGGCGCCCCGGTCTCGACGGTGCGCCTCCGACCGAGGAGGAGGGTGAAGTCGTGGTCACCGGCCCGATGATGGACGTCCTGGCCGGATAGCGGCCCCGGGGCAGTCCGGCCCCGGCGCCCGACTCCGAATCGATGCGCACCAGCCACACGCCCCCTTCCACGTTCTCGTAGACGGGCGAGATCAGGACCGTTCTGCCCGGGGCGACGGCGAGCACCGTCCCGCCCGAGTGCTCGAATGGCGCGTAGACCCCTCCGCGGCCGTCGACGGCAGCAATGTGCAGCACGTACTGGCCCGGATGGAGCACGCCGTATTCGCCGCGTCGAAAGGCGAGGAACGAATCGCCGAGCGCATCGACGGGAGCACCCGTTTCGACGGAGATCAGCGGCACGAAGGGCCGGGGCACGAAGACACGGCACGAACGGGGATCCGCCACGGGGTAGTCGACACCGGCAACGTCAACGACGCCACCGGCAGCGCCCGCGAGGATCGTTCTGAGGGTCGGTATCTGCGGCTCGAGCGCGGAGTAGCCTGCGACCGGCCCGGCGAGCTGGGGCTCGAGCGGCTCATGCGGCACATCCACGACCACGACTCCGAGCGCCAGGACGGTTGCCGCCGCGGCCGCGGCCAGCCGACGCCCGCACTGCCGCGCCGGCCCTCCACCGATGACATGCTCGACCACCCAGGTCACCGAGGCAGCGGTCCCGACGGCCGCCAGCAGCAGGATCGGGGCATCGGCCTCCTGGTAGTAGCGCGGGTCGAGGAGGACCGCCTTCCAGGCCAGGTAGATGAGCGCCAGGAGAACGCCGCCAACGAGCGATACGAGGACGAAAGCGAGTGCGAGCCGCCTCGAGAGAATGAGCCAGAGCAGTCCGGCAACGGCCAGGCATACCAGCGCAGCGGCGGGCGTGTAGTAGGCCGCCTGGCCTTCGATCGTGGTCAACGGCGGGATCGACGCCTGACCCGGCGCCTCCAGGGCTGTGTAGCCGCTCGGCACGCTGAGCCAGTACAGGGGCCGGCCGGTGAGCAGCCAGTCGTGAAGGCATGACACGGGCACGAACAGCGCCCCGAGCAGCAGCGGCCACGCGGTGTGCAGCGCGGATCGGTCGCCGCCTCGCAGGGCGCGCAGCCCGACCACTACCACGCAGGCAGCGATGGCTGCGAGGATCCAGATCGTCTCGGTCCTGGCCAGGCCGGCCAGCAGCAGGACGGCACCGGCCGGCCAGGGTCGCGGTCGATCGGCAGTCATCAGCAAGCCCGCCAGCAGCCACAGCGCCAGGGCCCAGACGAACGAGTTGGCGTTCGCCACTTCCTCCCTGAAGTCGGGCCAGGCCAGGAGACCCACGACGATGACTGCCGACGCGCCCATTCCGGCGAGCCGGCCGGCCAGGCGCGCGGCCAGGGCCACGGCCAGCGAGCCCGCGCCTATGGTGGCAAGGGTCGGCGCCCGCCAGTCTGCGGTGGCCGACCACAGGAGGCCATAGACGACGGTCAGGAGGGGCTTTGGAGTGGTAGGCACGAACGCTTCGAGTCGTTGCCCATGGACGATCCGCTCGAAGTAGAGGACCGACGCCGCCGAGTCGGTGTCGCCGGTGACGCGATCGAGCGGCCCGATCGCGAGCCAGAGCACCACCGCAGCCAGCAGACCGACCAGTCCTGTGGCAAGCCAGAGGTTTCGAGCCGGCGTCGCGGCGCGCCGGGCCATCCGAGGTGACGTTGCAGCGTCCGCCTGCCGGACAGACCCCATGGCGGTCGCCTCCTCCGATCGTTCCTCGAGCGGCATGATACCAATGCGGATCCGCCGGCCCACGGATCGCAACTTGTCAGGTGACCGCGACCTCTGTCCAGGCCGCCCGCGGTGGTATCTTCTGTCGTCCGAATCCGTCGCGCTTCCGGGCGCCTCGGACGTCGATCGGGCGGCCCGTGAGCGTGTGGCGCGAGCGATCCAGAGAGGCGGCTCGGAATGTCACCTCCACCTGTCGTTGGGCAAGCGAAGCCCGAAGGGGCCGACTTTGGAGCGGCCGATCGCATATCGAAGACGTGGCGAGTCTGGGCCGTGGATTTCGATGCGCGGATCGTCCAGGTCGTCTCCCTCGCCACGGTCATCCTGATCCTGGCCTTCAACAACCGCTTCGTCGAAGCCCAGTACGACCGCTTCGTTCTCGAGTTCGTCATCCCCGTCGCCATCATCCTGCTGGTGTGGCGCGAGGATCCGCGACGTTACGGCGTCAGGCTGGGTGACTGGCGCCTCGGTCTGCCCGTCGTTGTCGTCGGCGTCGCGGCCATGGCGCTGATCATCTGGTTTCTCGGTCGCCTGCCGGACTTGCGGGCGTACTACACGGACTCCATCGATGGCCGTCCGGCGTGGCGGCTCGTTGTTGATACCGGCATCGACCTGTTCGCCTGGGAGTTCTTCTTCCGGGGCTGGCTGCTGTGGGCTTTCGGTCGCAGGTACGGCACGGATGCGATCTGGCTTCAGATCATCCCGTTCGCCCTGATGCACGTCTGGAAGCCGGAGATCGAGCAGCTGTCGACGCTGGTCGGTGGGGCCTTCTTCGGCCTGCTGGCCTGGCGAACTCGATCGTTCTTGTGGGGCTGGCTGCTCCACTGGTTCATGATGGCGTGGGTCCTGGTTGTCGCAGCCGGCTATGTTTAGGGTCCTGGTTCGGTTAGGGGGCAAGTGAGATGGGATGCTCCTCGATGAAAGGCGCTCGCCTGCCCTGGCGGGCCGGACACATCGATCGCGAGAGCCGGGCCGGCCGGCGCGGCGACGGTGACCCCGTGACACCGGGCGCAGATCCCGGCGGGCGTGAGGGCGCATGATGGCCAGACCCTCTGGCCCCGCCACAACCCCCGGGACGCGACCGGCGCGCGCGGAGGTCCCGGCCGGTCGGGTGCCGCCGCCCGGACCGGTGAATGTCGGCCAGCCGGCCGCGCTGGAGCTGGAAGGCCACGCGAGCGCCCTGGAAGACCAGGCCGAGGCGCCGTTCGACGCAGACCGCAAGCTGCGCGAGCTTTCGTTCCTGCACGAGTTCGCCAAGCTGCTGACCACCGCCCGCGACTGGGACGAGCTGATGCGGACTATCGTCGACCGCACCACCGACGCCCTCGACGTCGAGGTCTGCTCGGTCTACCTGATGGAGCGCGATGAGGCCCGACTGCGCCTGGCCGCGACCAACGGCCTCGACAGCGACCAGGTGGGCTCGGTGACGCTGGCAGTCGGCGAGGGCCTCACGGGGCGGGCGGCCCAGCTCGGTCGGCCCGTCGCCTCCCCGGATGTTCGGGTGGATCCGCGCTTCAAGTGGGTCCCCGGCTTCGACCAGTCTCAGTTCGTATCGATGCTCTCGGTTCCGCTGCCGTGGAACGACTCGGTGATCGGCGTCATCAACGTCCAGGCGATCGAGTCGCGGACGTTCTCGCCCGAAGAGGTGGAATTCCTGGTCACCATCGGGGCGCTGCTCGGCGGCATCGTCGAAAAGGGTCGCCTCCAGGCCGAGGCCGAGGGCCAGCTCCAGACGCTGACCGCCCTCGACAGCGCCCGTGCCGAGTTGCTCGCCGTCGTCACGCATGAGCTCCGCACGCCGCTCGCGGTGGTGCGCGCCTACCTGGACTTGCTCGCCGATGCGGCTACCGACGCCGGCCGTGATTCCGTACGCGCCCGGCCTGATGGCGCGGGCGGGCCGGCGGCGCCCGACCCGGAGCTGGTCGAGGAGTGGCGCGCTCACGCGATTGCCCAGGTGACGCGGCTGGACCGGCTGGTCGACTCGATCCTGGCCTCGGTCCGAGGCGAAGGCCTGGCGGCCGGCCTGGCACGCTTGCCGTTCGACGTTGCCCGGGCGATCACCGATACGATCGGTGAGATGACGCCGCTGCTGCGTGGCCACCTGCTGCGCAGCACCGGAACGTCGGAGGAGATCCTGGGCATCGGCGACGAGAGCCGTTTCCGCCAGGTTCTCGAGCATCTGCTGGAGAACGAGGTCAAATACGCGCCGGAAGGAGGCACCGTCAGCATCGGCGCGTGGCACGCCGGCGCCGAGATCCGTGTCTACGTCACCGACGACGGGCCGGGCGTTCCCGAGTCCGAATGGGAGTCCGTCTTCGAGGCCTACGTCCGAACGGCCAATCGGCCCCGGGGCTCCGGCATCGGTCTCTATGCCGCTCGAAGGCTGATGGACGCGATGGGTGGGCGCGTGTGGCTTGAGTCGAACGAGTGTGGCGGCAGCCGATTCGTGGTGGCGGTGCCCGAGATAGGCAGCGCCGACGACCGGAGCGGCCAGGAGCCCGGCGCCCCGCCGGAGGCCGGCCCGGAGAGTTAGGCTTAGCGGGCAGGAGGCGAGGTGAACGGCTTCGGTCCGGGGGAGATGAGCCTGCTCGTGCTGGTCGTCGATGACGAACCGGCAATGGTCGGCGCCCTCTCGGCTCTCGTTGGGCGCGCCGGTCACCGGGTCGTTACCGCTTACGACGGCGCCACGGCCCTTCGACGTTTCAGCGAAGAGCGGCCCGACCTGGTTCTGCTGGACCTGGCCATGCCCGGGCTGGACGGCGTCGAGGTCTGCAGGGCCATCCGCCGCACGTCGCAGACGCCGATCATCGTCCTCACGGGCGAGGCCGACGAACGCGCCAAGGTGGAAGCCCTCGACACGGGCGCAGACGACTACGTCGTCAAGCCGTTCGGAAAGCACGAGCTTCTGGCCCGCATCAGGGCGGTCATGCGCCGGCGCGGCAACGGGATCGGGTCCGAGGGGGTCGGCGAGGTGCGGTGGGGGCCAATCGTCCTGGACCGCGGCCGCCACACCGCATCGGTCTCGGGCCGCGAGATCATCCTGACTCGGACCGAGTACAGCCTGCTGGCGGCTCTCGCCGCGGCCGGAGGCCACGTCGTGTCACATTCAGCGCTGCTCTCGGCGGGCTGGCCCGGCGAGCCGAACCCGGATCCGCAATGGCTCAAGCCCCACCTGGCCAGACTCCGCTCCAAGCTCCAGGCGGCAGGCGCACCACTGCCGGCATCCGTGCGCGGCGTCGGCTACCGCCTCGAACCGGCAGGACCGTAACGCGAACCCCAACGTCCGACGCCGGCGGACTCGAGGCCCGCAGCCCACTTCGGCAGCGGCACATTCGCGAGGGGTCGTGGTAGGTCTCGTCGACGGGCCGCTGCCCGAAGCGGCTTCACGCGGTGTTTCACGGCGGCCCGGGCTGCTGTCACGTGGCGAGGGGCCGTAGCGCCGACAACTTCGTCGCCCGGGGTCGCCCGCGGCCGCGGTCGACGGCTCTGGCTATGCTTCGCAGATGCCTCGAACTCCCGGCCAGGCGACTTCGATCGCCCAGGCCTCAACCCCGAGCCCGACCGAAAGCTCGTCCGCACTGGGATCGAGCCGGGTCGACTGGCTGCTCTTCGCCCTGCTCGGCGCGATCTGGGGCAGCAGCTTCCTGCTCATCAAGATCGGCGTGGGCTACTTCGGTCCGTTCGAGCTGGTCGGCTTCCGCCTCTTCTTCGGTACGGTGACTCTCGCGGCAATCGTCCACGTCGCGGGCGTGCCGCTTCCGCGGGACCGTCCAACGATCGGCAAGCTGATGGTGCTCGCCGTCTTCAACGTGGCCGTCCCCTTCTCCCTGATCACCTGGGGCGAGCTCTCGATCCCCTCGGGCACGGCGGCAATTCTCAACGCCACCGTACCGCTGTTCACGATGTGCATCGCCGTCATCGCCATCGGCGAGGCCCTGACTGCGCCACGGCTCGTCGGGCTCGCGGCGGGATTCGTCGGTGTGGTAGTCGTCGTCAGCCGCAACGCGGGCAGCGGGAACATAGCCGGCGAGCTGGCGGTCGCCGCGGCCGCCTGCTCGTACGCCTTTTCGAACGTCTACGCCCGCCGTCACCTCCCGCACCTGCGGCCGATGATCATCGCCATCGGCCAGGTCGGGCTGGCCCTGCCTATCGTGGCCCTCGCGGCGCTCGCGTTTGAGCACCCCTGGACCGTGCCTCTCCGTCCAGAGCCGATACTTGCCACCCTGTGGCTCGGAGCGCTGGGCTCAGCCGTCGCCTACTTGATCTCGTTCCGGTTGCTCCAGCGCTGGGACGCCACCCGCGCCTCCCTCGTCACCTACCTGCTGCCGATCGTCGGGGTGGCCCTGGGCGCCGCGGTGCTCGGGGAGCAGGTCGACGCGCGGGTCCTCCTCGGCGCCGCCCTGATCATCAGCGGCGTGGCCACGGTCAACCTTCGCCGGCTCCGCGCGCCCGGTCTCGGCGCCGCCCATCCGGCTGCCGACGTCTGATCCCCGACGCCCGATTCCCGCTACAGAGCCCGAATTCGCGTGTCCGGGCCCGGCCCAGGCACGCATCGTGGCGGCCTCACGCTAACCCTGTTGCGAGGGCGGCGGGCATGCCCTACCGTGCACGAGAAGGAGGCTGACGTGGCGAAGAAGCATCAGGGCCGTCATGAGGCTGGGGGCGGGGGCGCTGCAGAGGCGGCCGCCGGGGCTGAGCTGCAGGGGAAAGCGGCCCCGGCAGCTGCTGCGCTGCGGAAGTCGGCTGCGCCGCGGAAGTGGGGTGCTCGGACGGCGGCGGCCGCCGCCGCACCGCCGACGGTCGCCGAGGAGAACACAGCCGCCCTTGTGGAAGCCGCCGCGGCCGTGGACCGACAGGAGAAGACTGTCCGCTCCAGGGCCGAGGTGCGGAGGGGCAGGCGGATCGCGCGTACCGACAGGTTCGATCCGTCGACGGGCGACCTGGTCAAGAAGCCACGCGAGAGACTCGATCGCAAGTTCTACTACTCGGAGCTGGCGCGGCTCCAGGTCGAGCTGGTCAAGCTCCAGGAGTGGATCAAGCTTCGAGGGCTGAAGGTCGTCTGCATCTTCGAGGGCCGGGACGCGGCCGGCAAGGGCGGCGTGATCAAGCGCATCACGGAGACCCTGAACCCGCGCATCGCGCGCATTTGCGCTCTCGGCATCCCGACCGAGCGCGAGAAGACACAGTGGTACTTCCAGCGTTACGTGGCGCAGCTGCCCGCCGCGGGCGAGTGGGTGCTGTTCGACCGCAGCTGGTACAACCGGGCCGGCGTCGAGCACGTCATGGGCTTCTGCACGGAGGTGGAATACCAGGACTTCCTCCGGACGGCACCCGAGTTCGAGCGAATGCTCATCCGCTCGGGCATCATCCTGATCAAGTACTGGTTCTCGGTCAGCGACGCGGAGCAGGAGCGCCGTTTCCAGGATCGGATCAACAACCCCACCAAGCGCTGGAAGATCTCGCCCATGGACGTCACGGCGCGCTCGAAGTGGGTCGACTACTCGAGGGCGAAGGACGCGATGTTCGCGGCAACCGACACGCGGGAGGCGCCGTGGTGGGTGGTGGAGGCGAACGACAAGGAGCGCGCCCGGCTGAACTGCATCAGCCACCTCCTGCACGTGATCCCGTACGAGGACACGACGCCGGACCAGATCATCCTGCCGCCTCGACAGGTCGACGAGGGCTACATCCGCCCTCCGATCGCCAGCCAGCATTTCGTACCCGAGAAGTACTGACGGTTCTCGAAGCAGCGGGGCGTAGTATCGCGGGGTGTCCGACCAGCTCTCGCTGAGCCTCAGCGGCGACGTGGCGCGGCTGCCCCGGTCGATGCGGCCGATGCTGCCCAAACCTGCCGACGCCGCCTTCGACTCTGACGAGCATGTCTTCGAACCGCGCTGGGGCGGTCGCCGCGCCCTGGCTTTCATCGAGCCCGACCGGGGCGCTCACGGACCGCGCGTGCGCCTGATCGACGAGAGCGGCCGAGACCTGGCGGGGTGGTTCCCGGAGCTGGCGACGCTCGCAAACCTGGTGGGCGACCTGCCGGCCATCCTCGACGGCGAGATCGTAGTCCCGGACATGGTCGGTCGGATGGACGAGCACGCGCTGGTCGGCCGCCTCGCGGATGGTGGCACGACCGGCATCACGCCCGTCTACCTGGCCTTCGATCTGCTCTGGGCCGCCGGCCGGCCGATCATCGCCCGGCCGCTCATGCGCCGCCGCGATCACCTGGCCGGGATCGTCCAGGGAAGCTCCGAGCTGGTGGTCCTGCCCGGGATCCTGGGCGATGGGATCGACCTCTACCAGGCCGTGACTCAGCAGGGGCTCCGGGGCGTCATGGCCCGCCACGTCCGCAGCCCGTACCTGCCCGGCCGGCGCAGCGAGCTGTGGCGCTGGATCGCGGCGCGACCTGGAGAGAGCCCCGTCCAGGTTGCTGCGGACCCCGTGTCCGCTCCGCCCTCACGCCCGATCCTGGCCTTGATACAGCGGCTCCCGTTGGAAGATTGAGCTTGATGCGCGCCCGATGCCAGACCAGCCCCGCCATGTAGCTCAGGGCGAGGACGCAGGCCATAAGGGCAAACCGCCAGTCGTCCCGACCCACGAACTCGCAGACGCCGGAACCTGCCAGGGCAATGACCGTGGAGGTGTTCGCCGCGCTCGCCAGCGCCTTCTCATGGATCAGCTGCCAGCGCTCATCGACGGGGTCACCGGCGAGAGTGCTGACCGTCTCGCTGCGCGTCTGGAAGACGAGGAGTACGGCCACGAAGGCCAGAAGGATCGCCAGACCCGCCGATTGCCCGGCCGACGGATGCCCGAGTGTGCGAGACCGGGCGTGAGTGTCAGGCGACCCAGGGCTGTCGACGGACCGCTCGGTAGGTCTCGGCGAAGAGGGCCGGAGCAAGCGCCACGGCCGCGACGAGCATCCAGTCCAAGCCGTCCAGGGGAGTGGCATGAAAGGCCGAGCTCAGGCCCGGAAGGTATGGAATTGCCGCCTGGAACGTGACGCAACCGACGCCCCCGAAGAGCAGCAGCCGGTTCGGGCGGCGGGGCAGCACGGGGTATGCAAGGCTCCGGTTTGCGTTGGCGCGAATGACCTGGCCAACCACGAGCGCCGTGTAGGCGAGCCACCGGGCGTGCTCGAAGTCAGGGCTGTGCTGCTCGACCAGGATCAGGGCCGCCACAGCGCTGAAGCCGCCGGCGATGCATATGCGGCCCAGGATCGTCCAGTCGAGGAGAGGCTTCGTCCGCGGCCGGGGTGGCCGCTTCATCGCCCCCGGCTCCTCCGCCTCGCCCTCGAACGAGACCGCCGTGAGCATGTCGATGAATACCTCGAGCCACAGTATCTGGATCGGCAGGAGTGGCTGGCTGAAGCCGACGATCGTGGCGATCAGGATGAACCCAAGCATGGCCACGTGCGTCGAGATCAGGAAGACAAGGCCCTTCTGGACGTTGGCCACCAGGCGGCGACCCTCCCGGAGCCCGTGCATCAGCGTCACGAACGAGTCGTCGCCGAGTACCAGGTCCGAAGCCTCTCGAGCCACGGCAGTGCCGCTGCCCATCGCCACTGCGACGTCGGCGTGGTGGAGGGCCGGGGCGTCGTTCACGCCGTCGCCGGTTACGGCCACCGTCCGGTTGGATCGGCGGGCGACGTCCACGATCCGAAGCTTCTGCTCGGGTATGGCGCGGGCAACGATGTTGAGGCTGGGCAGTTCGGCAGCCAGTCGATCGTCATCCCACGACGCCAGTTCCGGGCCGGTGACGACCCGCTCGTTTGGCAGGCCCGCGTCCGCGGCGATGGCCGCAGCGGTTGCCGGATGATCGCCGGTCACGACCAGCGTCTGGATGCCGGCCTCCGCCGCCAGGACCATGGCTTCGCGGATTCCCGGCCGAATCCGATCGGCGAAGCCAAGGACGCCGAGCGGAAGCCAGACCGCGCCGTCCACGCAGCGAGCGAGAAGGAGCAGTCGCTCGCCGGCCCCGGCGCCGGTCTCGATGAGTTCGTGCCACGCGGTGCGCTCCTCGTTTCGAAGCCCGGTGCACATGTCCAGCACCGCTTCGGGCGCCCCGAGGGCCAGCTCCTCGACGGAGGCGGCACCACCGGGACCTCGCCGGCGGGCGCGAGTTCTCGAGTACGGCCTCCCGTCGGCTGCCGGCTCCGACTCAAGCAGATCGCCCGGGTCGAGGTCCAGGACGATCGCCTGCTCGGCGAGAAAGCCGAAGAGCGACCTGCTGAACGAACCCGGCTTGCTACCCGTGGCCACGCTCCAGGCATCCTCTTCGGCACGGACGGCGAGGATGGCGAGCTCGGCGACGCGGGCCGGGTCCGCGACCACGCCGTCCGGCGTCCGAATGGTCGTGAGAGCCAGGCGGTTCTCCGTGAGCGTGCCGGTCTTGTCGGTGACAATCAGGTCCACGGAGCCGAGCGTCTCCTGCGCCGAAAGCCGACGGACGAGCACTTTCATGCGGAGCAGCCGGTAGGCGCCGAGGCCGAGAACGACGGCCACCAGAGCCGGAGGCTCCTCCGGGATCGCGGCGATGGCGGCCGACACGCCGGCCAGCACGTTCTTGCCGGCCTCGTTGCCACGCAGGAAGCCGAGACCCACGACGATGGCGATGAGCCCGATGGCCGCGACGAAGAGGATTCGAACCAGCCGGTCCAGTTCTCGCTGGAGCGGCGAGCGGCGTCGTTCCCTGGTGCCGAGCGCCGACGAGATCCGGCCGAACTCAGTCGCCAGGCCGGTGGCGACGACGACGCCCTCGCCGCGACCGGACACGACGGCCGTCCCGCCGTAGGCGATGGCGTGGCAGTCGGCCAGCGCCGCCCCGGACGGGTCTGCCTGCGTAGTCCCGGGCTCCGGCAGAGATTCACCGGTCAGGGCGCTTCGGTCGAAGGCGATCGACTCGGCTCGAACCAGGCGTAAGTCCGACGGCACGACATCGCCGACTCGCAGCAACACCAGGTCGCCCGGAACGAGCTCCCGGGTCGGTATGTCCTCGACCCGGCCTCCACGTCTGACACGGGCAGACGGAGCCGTCGCCTCACGGAGGCTCTCGAGCGCCTTCTCGCCCCGGTACTCGGTGACGACCCCGGCACCGACTATCGGAGCCAGGATCACGAGCACGAGCAGCCCGTCGCGGACCTCGTTGAGGGCGATCGCCAGGCATCCGGCGACGAACAGCAGGACCACGAACGGCTCGCGAGCGCCCGCCCAGAAGAGCCGCCAGATGGACGTCTTCCTGACCGGTTCCAGCTCATTCGGACCGAACTCGGCAAGCGGCGTCGAAGTCTGTTCAGGTGTGAGGCCCAGGGCCGGGTCCCTACCGAGCCGCTGGAGAACGGAGTCCGCTGGAAGCTGCGCAGCTTGACCCGACAGATCAAACGAACCAGGGGCGGGGCGCGGATCGGCGCGCGCGGGGGCGGCGAGAATCATGGCAACCCAGTGGTTCGAGCCGGGTCCGCTGCTCGGTCGTCATGCTCGTGGGCGTCCGCCCCGACGCCGCCACTAGAATGAGGCATGGGCCAGAGTCCCGCAAACCACCCGGCCAGGATCAACGCGGAAAGAGAAACCGGCCTGGTGACCGTCGAATGGTCGGACGGCCACCGAAGCGAGTACGGCGCCGTCGAACTGAGGCTGCTCTGTCCCTGCGCGTTCTGCGGGGGCGAGGCGGGCCGACCCGGCTGGCTCGACACCAACCCGGAGCTGACGAGCGCCCAGACTCAACTCGTCGGGATGAGACTAGTCGGGGCCTACGCGCTGGCGCCGACATGGGGCGACGGCCACGATACCGGCTACTACACGTTCGAGGCACTCCGCGCGAACTGTCCCTGCCCGGCCTGCACGGCGGCACGGGATGCCGAGGCGTAGACACGAGTCCAGGCCGGCGCTCGCCGGCCACCAGTCCCGAAAGGAGATCGAATGATCGTCACCACGACGCCCTACGCAGCCGGATACCGCGTCGTCGAAGCAAAGGGCCAGGTGTTCGGGCTGGTCGTACGCAGCCGTGGCTTCGCCGGCAACTTCGCCGCGGGTCTGCGGTCTCTGGTCGGCGGCGAGATCCACGAGTACACCGAGTTGCTCGAGGACACCCGACGCCAGGCCCTCGACCGAATGGTTCAGAACGCGACGCTCATGGGCGCAAACGCCGTTCTCTCGATGCGTTTCGACTCATCGGAGATCGGAAACACCATGTCGGAGATCGTGGCCTACGGTACCGCGGTCGTGGTCGTGCCCGATGCCAGCGCGGCAGGACCGACCGCCGAATAGGTCGAGCCCGCACCGCCGGGCCGAACGCGTCGCCGGCCTCGTGAGACATCGATGCTTCAGCAAGCGATTAGATTCGTCGCCTTCGGTTTCGCCGCGCTGCTGTTCCTCGGCGGGCTGGCTGTGGTGAGTCCGGGTGGGTCCTCCGTGATCACGGGCGTCCTGGCAATCGCCATCGCCGCCGGGATCATGGTCGCGGCGGTGCTCCAGCGGTCGCGCTACCGTTCGGACGCGGCCGAGCGTACCGACGCCGCGCCCGGTCCCGGTGGAGGCGAGATCGGATCCATGGACCCGCGTTTCGTGCCCACGAAAGAGATCTTCACCGACCCAACCAGCGGCCGGATGATGAGAGTGTTCGTGGATACACGCACCGGGGAGCGCCGCTACAGGGCCGAAGGCTAGAGGTCGCCCTCGAGCCAGGGCGCCTGCCTATTGCGATCCTGCGCCAACTGTCGAGAATGGGCCGATGCACCGCACAGCCGCTGGCCCGCCAGCTGAGGCGTCTCGAGCACACGTGTCGGAGATCGTGAAAGGTACCGCCGCCAGGCCGGCGCCTGCCCTGGGCGAGGCCGGTTCCGCGTTCCCGTACATCAACCGCGAACTGAGCTCACTCGAGTTCAACCGCCGCGTCCTTCGCGAAGGTGGCGACGAACGGAATCCGCTGCTCGAGCGGGTCAAGTTCCTGGCCATCTTCGCCAGCAACATGGATGAGTTCTTCCAGATCCGCGTCTCCGGCTTGATGGAACAGGCCGAGGCCCACGCGGTCCCGTCCAGCCCCGGCGAGAAGCCGGCCGCTGAGCAGCTGGCGGCGATCCGAAAGCGCTTTCGCGAGCTGCTGGTCGAGCAGAACGAGATCTTCGAGGGGGTCTGCTCCGCCCTGAGCGCAGCCGGCATCGACATCGTCGAATACGGCGCGGTGCCCGAGCACCACGCGGCCCTCCGCGAGCGCTTCACGGACGAGATCTACCCGGTCCTGACGCCGCTGGCGGTCGACCCGGGTCATCCGTTCCCGTATATCAGCACCCTCAGCCTGTCGCTGGCGATCCGCATGGAGGACCCGGAGGACAAGGAGGAGCGGTTCGCGCGGGTCAAGGTGCCGCCGCTTCTGCCTCGCTTCCTGCAGGTCGAGCCGGGCAAGTTCGTGCTCATCGAGCAGGTCATCGCCGCCAACCTGGACATGCTCTTCTCGGGCATGACCATCCTCGAGACCCACCTGTTCCGGGTCACCCGCGACGCCGACCTTGAGCTCCAGGAAGACGAAGCCGATGACCTGATGCTGGCTCTCGAGGAGGAGCTCCGGCGGCGCCGCTTCGGTGAGGCGGTCCGGCTCGAAGTCGAGGAGGCGATGCCGGCCTCGATGCGCCGGATCCTCGAGAAGGGTGTGGGTGTCGATTCCGAGGACTGCTACGAGATACCCGGGATGCTCGACCACACCGCCCTCTGGCAGATCGCCGGGTTGGACCGACCCGATCTCAAGCTGCCGCCCTACTCGCCGATTGTGCCGCCGCGTTTGGTCCCACCGGACGAGGACGAGCCTGCGGATGTCTTCGCAGCCATCCGCGACGGCGACATCCTGGTACATCACCCGTATGAGAGCTTCGCCGCCTCGACCCAGCGATTCATCGCCCAGGCGGCGGCTGATCCCGAGGTGCTCTCGATCAAGATGACGCTGTACCGCACGAGCGGCGGCTCGCCCATCGTGCGCGACCTAATCTCAGCCGCCGAAGCCGGGAAGCAGGTGGTGGTCCTCGTCGAGATCAAGGCGCGCTTCGACGAAGAAGCGAACATCGTCTGGGCCCGCAAGCTGGAGCAGGCAGGCGCGCACGTCGTCTACGGGCTGGTCGGCCTCAAGACGCACTCCAAGACGGCGCTCGTGGTTCGCCGCGAGGGTTCGACCTTGCGGCGGTACGTCCACATCGGGACCGGCAACTACAACCCCGGCACGGCCCGGCTCTACACGGACTTCGGCCTGCTGTCATGCCGGCCGGAACTGGGCGCCGACGTCAGCGACCTCTTCAACGTCCTGACCGGACTGTCTCGCCAGCGCGATTTCAGGCGGCTGATCGTGGCTCCGATGAACCTGCGCAACTGGATCCTCGAAATGATCGGGCGCGAGACCGACCACGCCCGATCAGGCCGCGAGGCACACATCGTCCTGAAGCTCAACTCGCTGGTCGACCCGGCCTGCATCGCCGCCCTGTACGCCGCGTGGCAGGCGGGCGTCCAGGTGGACCTGATAATCCGCGGCATCTGCTCGCTCTGGCCGGGCATTCCGGGAATCAGCGAAGGGATCCGGGTCCGGTCAATCGTCGGCCAGTACCTGGAGCACTCGCGCGTCTTCTCGTTCGCCAACGGCGGCCGGCGCGAGCTGTACATCGGCTCGGCCGACCTCATGGAGCGGAACCTGGATCGCCGCGTCGAAGCGCTCGCCCCAATCGAGGACCCGGAGGCTCGCGCCCGGATCGAGGCGGTGCTCGCCGTCCTGCTCGCCGACGACCGACGGTCGTGGCGACTCGGCGCCGACGGCACCTACCGCCGGACCGAGGAGGTAACCGCCGTCCCGGGTACCATCGACACGTTCGAGACGCTCAAGGACCAGGCGATACAAACGGCGGCGGCGACGGTCCCAGTTCCTCACCGGCCGGGAGCCGGCGCCGGTTCGCTCGATCCCAGGGCATAGTCCTTGGCGGACAGGAGAGTCATGGCCACGAGCCGGAAGATCGAGGTCGAGACGAAGTTCCAGGTCGCGACGCCGGGCGGAGCCGACCGATACCTGGTCGCGCCGGAGCTCGGTCCGTTCACGCCCGATGGGCCGGTCAGGTCCGAGCGCGTGGAGGATCGGTATGTCGACTCCTCGGATTGGGCGCTGGCCCGAGCCGGCTTCGCCGGGCGCCTGCGCCGGACCTCCCGCGGCACCGAGATCGGCCTCAAGGCTCTGAACGTCTCGAGCGGTCGGCTGCAGCGGCGCGAGGAGATCGAGGGACAGGCCGACGCGCGCCTCATTCCCGCCGATTGGCCGGCCTCGCAGGCTCGCTCCGTCGTCCTCGAGCTGTGCGGCGACGCGGCTCTCATCGAGCTGCTGACCATCCGCCAGCTGCGACGGATCCGGCCACTCCGGGCCGGCGACACTCTCGTCGAGCTGAGCCTGGACGAAGTGGAAGTGGTCGGTGAAGGCAACGTTCTCGACACCTTCGAGGAGTTCGAAGTCGAGTTGAAGCAGGGCGATGAGGCGCCTCTCGCGGCCCTGGCCGAGATCCTCGAGGGGGATACCGGCCTGCGCCGGGTTTCTCGCTCCAAGCTGGCGAAGGGCATCAAGGTGATACGCGCCGCCATGACGTCGATGCCCCAGGAGCTGCAGCAGCGCTGGCTGGCGGCCCCGCCGGCGCTGCTCGCCGGCAAGTCCGGGGCGCGTCGCAGGGCGGAGCGGGCCGACGAAGTGCGCGGCAACGACGCGGCTGGGTCGCTGGGACCCATGGACGAGCCCGCTGAGGCGCCGGACGCAACGGCCGAGGCACAGGATGAGGCATTGGCCGAGGCCGCCGCAGACGCGACCCAAGCGCCCACGGAGCCGGCCCGCGTGAAACCCGGCCCCCGAACGATCGGCATCGTCGCCGACGACAGCATGCCCGAGGCCGCGTGCAAGGTTCTGCGCTTCCACTTCTCCAGGATGCAGCGCCGCGAAGCGGGAACTCGTACCGGTTCGGACACCGAGGACCTCCACGAGATGCGGGTCTCCACCCGGCGAATGCGGGCTGCGTGGCGCGTCTTCGACGGAGCCTTCAAGGCCGGCAAAACGAGGAAGATGCGCCGCCATCTGGAGACCATCGCCGACCGACTGGGCACGGTGCGGGACCTGGACGTCCTGATCGAAGGCCTCGAGGCGTACCGTAGCGGCCTCGACGAGGACCAGCGCCCCGGGTTGGATCCGCTGCTGTCGCTGTGGCGGCGGCAGCGCGCGGCAGCCAGAACGCTGCTCATCGGGGAGCTCGATTCCGACCGATACGCGAGCTTCGTCAAAGAGATGGAGGCGTTCCTCGAGGCGGGCTCCAACGCCGCGGCCGCCGTCGCCAAGCCCACCTCCCCGCATCGTGTGCGCGATCGGGTGGCGTCCGAGCTATGGGCGTCCTACGAAGCGGTCCGGGCCTACGAGCTGGTCTACGAATGGGCCGACGTGGAAACCCTTCACGAGCTGCGCATCGCCTCGAAGTGGTTGCGTTACACCCTGGAGTTCTTCGGGGAGACGCTCGGTCCAGACTGCCCGCGCCTGCTACAGCGGGTGGTGGCGCTGCAGGACCATCTCGGCTGCCTCCACGACGCGGACGTGGCCACGAAGCTGGCGCGGGACCTTCTCGTGGCCCGGGCCGGCGAGCTATCGAAGACGGAGACGGAGGTCATCGGGGCATACCTCCATTCCCGCGAGCGTGAGGTGGCTCGCCGGCGCCGCACTCTCGGCCCAATCTGGCGGGCCGTCAACGGAGCCCCGTTCAGGCGCGGGCTGGGCCGGGCCACGGCCGCACTCTAGGGTCGCGCCGACGCCCGTCCTGCTGGCGACGGGCCCACTCGTCGCGGGGTGCGCCGGTGGCGGAGTTCCTTGTGAATCCGCGCCGGAATTGACGTTGCGTTAACAGCAGGTTCACAGCCCGATCACCGGCCGACCGCAGGCTCGCGAGAGTGCCGGTAGCCCGTGCGCGACACCACGTTTCTCCGATCTCCGCACCTTGTCGACGAGGACCCGGCCCAGGGAAGGAGACCTCATCGACGATGTCCGAAATCGACATGGAGTTCGCGGCCCCGCCGGCGCTGGCTGACCGGGTCGCCATGGTGCGCGCCCAGCTCGCGCCCATCCGCAGTCGCCGTGCTCTGCTCGATTCCTACCGGCGCGAGTCCCTCTGCCGGCTCGCGACCACTGCCACGGCCTCCGGCTCGGCGGCCGAAGTCCTCGAAATGGCTTACGCAATGCGATGGCTCGAGCTCGAGATCGAGACGCCCTGCGCTGACCCGCTGTCCAGCCCCTCGACCGAACTGATCGGCGACTAGATGTGATCTCCACGGACGTTGTTGACAACGTCGAGCGGTGAGCGACCGCCGAGTGCGGTGTGGGGCCGTGTTCGATTGTAGGAGTCGACGAAACCCTGCAGCGCCTCGCGGCGCTCGTGGTTCGATCGATACGGCTGGCTATAGGCCCACTCGTTGAGCAGCGTCTGGATGAATCGCTCGGCCTTGCCGTTGGTCTGGGGCCGATATGGCCTGGTCCGCTTGTGTCGAGCGCCGAGCCTTTCGATGACGCCGGCATAGCGAGGGCCACTCGTGTACGCCCAGCCGTTGTCGGTCAGGACACGCTCGATCCGGATGCCGTGTTTGGCGAACTCGGCGGCTGCGGTCTCAAGCGCCTGAGCCGCAGAACGCGCCGACTCGTCGGGCACCTCAACGACGACGCCGAGTCGGCTGTGATCGTCGATGACGACTTCGATGTGGTCGTATCCGAGGCCCGACCCATGAGGAATGCCTGCTCGACTCAACGCCCGATGCCCGCCACCGTCAGGGATCCGACCGAGCTTCTTGTGGTCCTGGTGGACGAGAGCTCCCGGATGGCAGGCGACGTATCGAACCGGAGCGGTCGTGACCCGGTCGGCATCGCCAAGCCGGTTGAAGCCGTGGCGGGCGAGGACTCGATGCACCGTTGAGCGAGGTCGACCCAGGATCGGGCCCAGTCGATCGGGCCCGTATCGAGTGCTGGCTCGGGCGGCGAGAATCTCCGCCTCAGCTGCGTCCGACAGCCGGCGCGGTGAACGCTTCGGCCGGGACGATCGGTCGAACAGACCGGCTCCCTCCTCGGTCCTATAGCGGCGAACCCATTTGTATCCCGTGGCTCGGCTGATCCCGAGCTGCTCGGAAACATGGGCGACGGGCCAGCCTTCACCCAGAACTCGAGTGACCAGAAGTTGGCGGCCGAAGACCGTCAGCTTCGCACTAGCATGTGCCATGAGAGCCCTCGCTTCGGATGGAGCTTTAGACACCCCAAACCGACCACAAGGGCTCTCACTCTGTCAACAACGTGTGTGGGGACTACAGCTAGACACGCGGGCGTCATCGGACGCCGCAGCCTGACCTCCTGCCAGACGCAGGCCTCGCACGGCCGCCCGGCCAGGGCCCAGGCACCCGGGACTCGCCCGTATCTGCAACCGGCGGCCCCGCGGGGAGTAACGTCGGCTGGAGCGGGGCAGTCCAGGCCCATCGGATTCGCGTCCGCCTCGACGCTATGCTTGCGTCCGGGCGGTGTTTGCGCATCACGTCGACCGCAGGCCCGTCGGGCCGAATCGGAAGCTCTCCCAGAGGGTTCGTCCACCGTGCAAGAAGCCGATCGTTTCGTTGCACACGGTCACCGGGTCGTCTTCGACCAGGAGCTGCTCGAGGTCCGGGAAGACCTCGTCCGCATGGGCGAGCTGGTCGTCGTGGCCATCGATACGGCCGTCGAGGCGCTGGCTCGGCGGGATGTCGCCTCGGCAGCGTCCGTCGTGGCCAACGACAAGGCGATCAACGCCGCCCAAACCGATCTGACGTCGCTGGTCGTGACCACCATTGCCACTCAGTCCCCGGTCGCCGGCGACCTGCGTCTTCTGCTGTCCTTCGTTCACGTGGCCTACGAGCTCGAGCGGATCGGCGACCATGCGGCCGGAGTGGCGAAGCAGGTGGCCAGGCTTGCGAGCGCTCCGAACACCGGCGACACGAGCCTGGATCGGATGGGCGAACTGGCCAGGACGATCCTCCACGGCGCGCTCCGCGCCCTCGTGGACCTCGACTCCGAGGCCGCCCGGCGGGTCGCATCCGAGGACGACGAGATGGACCGGCTGTACCACTCCTACTTCGCTCGCGCCCTGGACCACATGCGCCTCGATCCATCCTGGGTCGACGCGGGTGCCCGCCTCCTGTTCGCCGCCAAGAACCTGGAACGCATAGGCGACAGGGTGACCAACATTGCCGAGGAGATCGTCTTCCTGGCCACCGGCGAGATCGAGGATCTCAACGGGTAGTGCCGGCTTTGCCGCGGCTCCCCGCCCTTACGGGGCGTGAGATCATCGACACGTGAACTGGACCGGTGAAATCGAGCTGCACCTGCTGCGCCACGCCCACGCCGGCGACTCGATGAAGTGGAACGGACCGGATGCGGTCCGGCCACTGACGGAGAGGGGCCGGTTGCAGTCGGAAAGGCTCGGGCTCTTCCTCGCGAGGGCGGGCTTCCGGCCGGATGCAATCCTGAGCTCGCCGCGGATCCGGGCACTCGACACCGCGCGTCTTGTAGCGGCTCCGCTCGGCGTTCCGGTGATCGTCGTAGATGAGCTCGACGGGCCGCTCGACGTAGAGACGATCGAGCGCATCCTGGACTCTGCGGGCGATCCGCGCCGGCCAATGCTCGTCGGGCACGATCCAGAACTCAGCGCCCTCGCGGCGGATCTGCTGGGGATCCCC
Source organism: Candidatus Limnocylindrales bacterium (assembly GCA_049514315.1). Lineage (GTDB taxonomy): Bacteria > Chloroflexota > Limnocylindria > Limnocylindrales > CSP1-4 > Fen-1039. Next base: position 31,676 of record JBEKVD010000019.1, read on the forward strand.
GAGCTTGCACTTCGGAAGGCTGCTCTCGTGCGCATCGACACGAGGCGGCCGCTCGAGCCGGGGCGAGGCGTCATCCGCTGGCTGCTGCCACCCGATCTCCTGGCACCCGGCGGCTGAATGGTTGACGCTGAATGCGGCCGCGATATGCTTCGACGGCCGCCCGAGCGCGCCGAATCCTGGAGGGATGCGCCTGCGGCGCGGCTTCAAGAGAGGCTCAAGATGGCGAAACGGCGGTCCAGCGAGTCGGGCAAGGCCGGGAGCAAGACCAGGAAATCGCCCGGGTCCCCCGGCACCCGAGCCGCGGGCGAGCCGGCGGACCCGAAGCCTTCGGGGAAGATGCCGCGAGGGCTTCGCAAGCAGGTGAATCGGCTCGAGCGACAGCTCGCCGATGCCGCACGACAGGAGCGCAAGCGGGTTCGCAAGCTCGAGCGCGCCCATCATCGGCGCCAGGAAGTTGAGGCGGCCCTGGATCAGTTGCAGGCTGCGGAGCCTGCGAAGCCGAAGGTGAAGGCGAAGACACCAGAGAAGCCGAAGGCGGCGGCAAGGCCGAAAGCGCCTGCGAAGGCGACGCCTGCGAAGGCGAAGGCAGCCACGAAGCGAGCGCCGAAAGGGACTGCCTCGAAAGCCGCCTCTGTCACTGCACCGGCGTCAACCGCTCGACCGCCGAAGGCTCCAACGGCGAAGACGCCGACCACGACCCGAACCAGGACCACGGCCCCGGCTCGACCGCGCGCCGCCCGAGCGGCGGCATCGCCGCGCCGGACCGCCCCCAAGCCGCCAGCCGAGGGGCCGGCCGCCTCCTCATAGGATCCGGCTGAGTTGCAGTCGGCTCGCCGGGGCGGTCGTCAAAGCCCGACGTCGGCCCCTGGTACTTGCCCGCCCGTTCGACCTGAGCCGCCCGCGCCGTCCTCGGTCGGCGCTCCACTCGCCGCGGCGCCGTCGCTCCCAGCAGGGGCGCTACTCTCCGTCGGGATTCCATTCGCACTGCCGGCCGAGGGCGATGGCCCCGGGGCGGCGCGCGACGAGCCAACCGGCACGGTGAAGGTGAAGGTCGAGCCTGAACCCTCCTCGGACTCGGCCCAGATGCGCCCGCCGTGGGATTCGACGACGTGCCGGCAGATCGATAGACCCAGGCCTGTCCCACCCCGGCCGCGGACGCGTGCCCGGTCGACCTTATAGAAACGCTCGAAGATGCGGGCCAGGTCGGCCCGCGGTACCCCGATGCCGGGGTCGCGGACCCAGACTGTCACCTCACCGCCGTCGTCGCGCACGCCAACCACGATCTCGCCGCCGTTTGGGCTGAACTTCACCGCGTTGTGGAGCAGATTGACGAGAACCTGGCCAAGCCGATCCTCGTCGCCGCGGACCGGCGGAACTCGATCCGGTAAGTCCAGGGCGATCCGCAGACCCTGGCGTTCGGCAAAGAGTCGAAGCCTCTCGGCGGTAGTCCTGGCGACGCGTACCAGGTCCACGTCGTCGAGCATGAGCCGGGCCGTCCCGCTCTCGATCCGCGAGAGGTCGAGGAGCTCGTTGACCATCTGGGTGAGGTGGCCCGTCTCTACCTCGATCTTCGAGATACGGTCGCGGAGGCGAGGCGAGGCCGACTCGGCGTCCCGGGAGGCGGTCTCCGCCAGCAAGCTGATCGTCGTCAGCGGGGTTCGCAGCTCGTGCGACAGGTTGTCGATGAACTCGGCACGAATCCGCTGCAGGCGGCGCAGCTCCGAAACGTCCTCCAGGACGAGCCACACGCCGGATACCGGCGAGCGACGAGCCCTCACGGTGAGGGTGGCCCCCCGGTAGGAGCGGACGGTCACCTCGCCGCTGGCCGAACCGAGCTCCATGGCCGTCCGCGCGATGGCCTCGATGCGAGCATCTACGAAGGCCTCCAGCGCGGACCGCCCGATCATGGAACCTGGCTTCCTCTCCAGCATCACGTGAGCCGCGCCATTGGCGAACTCCACGATCAGGTCGTCGCGAAGACGAACTACGCCCGCCGCCAGCAGCTCGGTCAGGTAGCCGGTGTCGTCGCTGGTTTGCTCGGCGTTCCAGCGGGCATCCTCGGCTTCCTCCAGCGCCATCCGGACCCGCCTCTCGACGTCGTCGGCGCCGGACGCGCCGGTCGTCTCCTGCAAACGTTCGATCGTCCGACCGCGAGATATCGCGACCGAAAGCGCCCAGCCGAGAAGAATCGCCAGCAGGATGATGAAGGCGACGGCGACGGCGTCCATGAATCGAGCATCTCACAGCTGGCCCGGTTCGGCTTGGCGCAGGAGCCGGTGAGCAAGGACGCCCGCCGAACGCTACCCTAGGATCCACCGGCAACAGGAGGCGTGAGGACGAGGCCCAAGGACGGGACCTGCCGAGTCGGCCGGCTCGTCAGGCGGGCCACGAGTCCCCTGGAGGTTTGGCTCTGTGCCCTCGTTTCGACTGATCCCGCGCGAAGAGCGTTTCTTCGACCTCTTCGTCGAGGATGCCGCCAACGTGCTGGACGGCGCCCGCCAGCTCGAGGCGATGCTTCGCACCTTCGACGGTCCCGACAAGGCGGCCAAGAAGATCCGCGAAATCGAGCACAGGGGCGACGAGCTCAGCCACGACATAGGCCGGCGGCTGGAAGCGACGTTCGTCACGCCTTTCGATCGCGAGGAGATCCACGCCCTCATTAGCGGCCTGGACGACATCCTCGACCTCATAGAAGCAGTCGCCGATACGTTCGTTCTCTACCGCATAGACGCGCCGACCAAGACGTCGGTGAAGCAGGCGGCGCTGGTCGTCCAGGCCTGCGAGACGCTGCACGAAGCCCTGAGCCACCTGCGTGGCTTCAAGGACATCGAGCGCTTCATCGCCGAAGTCCATCGCATCGAGAACGAAGGCGACCGGCTGAGCCGAGCCGCGATAGCGGGACTCTTCGAAGACGGCACCAAGACGATCGACGTCCTCAAGTGGAAGGACGTCTACGCCCTCCTCGAGGACACCATCGACAAGTGCGAGGACGTTGCCGACCTGATCGAACGGATCGTCGTCAAGCACGCCTAGAACCCGGCCCCGTTCCCTGACCGAACTCTGAGCGCACTCCCGGCTGAACCCAACGTTCACGGCACTCGAACACGCCGTTAACGAAGCGCCACGAGATTACTGGGATGGCGCAGACGGATCGCGACGGTTCCTTCGTCCCCGGCAATAGCAATTCGGACGCCGGCAACACTTCTGCGCCGCTTGCCGATTCGTTCGCCGGGTGGCTGGCGCTGGCCGACCCGGACGGGGCGATAGACCTGCGCCGGCTGTTCCCCGAAGTCGACGTGCGGGTCAAGCCGGATTCTGCCGGGTTCTCCGAGGCGCTCTCGATGACGAATCCCAGCCTGGTCGTTCTGATCGCGCCGCCCGCCGAACCCGGCGACCTGCAGCGCGTGGCCAGCTGGCGGGCGACGAACCCCGGTTCGCGCGCAGTCCTGATCAGCCCACATCAATCCGTCGCCGTCCGTCTTCACGCCCTCGAGCTCGGCTTCGACGACGCCATGGATCTCTCGTCGGATCCGATGGAAGTGGTCGGCCGCCTCTCGATCGCCGGCCGCCGGGGACCCGTGGGCGGGCATCCCGTCGAGGACCGGATCGCCGTGGGCGAAGGCGTTGAGTTGGATCGCCGAGCCAGGGCCATTCGCCGAGACGGCCGCTTGATGTCTCTGCGGCCGAAGGAGCTGGCCCTGCTCGATTTTCTGGCTATGCATCCGGGCCGCGCCTTCACCCGCGAGGAGCTGCTCCGCCTGGTCTGGCACGACCCGGGCGGCAACGAGCGGACGGTCGACGTCTACGTCTTCTGGCTTCGGTCGAAGATCGAGCGAGACGCGGCGAATCCGAGTCACCTTGTGACCGTGCGAGGGTCCGGATACCTCTTTGATCCGCCCCGTGCCTGGGAGCTGGGCAGCGCGCAGGGCGGCCTCGGCAGGCCGCGGATTGTTAACGAAGGGCCAATACCGCGTTAAAGGTCCGCCACCACGATCCGAGCGGAACTGGAGCAGGTTCGCTCAGTCAGCTGCCCAGCAAAGAGGAGAGACCAAGTTGCTCAACGGAACCAGGCGCTTCGGCGCCCTTGCCATCGCGGCCGCCATGGTGGCCGCGGCATGCTCATCGACGGCCGCCACGCCCACGCCGGCCCCCGCCACTCCTGCGCCCACGGTCGCGCCGACGGCCATGACCACGGCGGCCGCCACGCCCACCCCGGCAGCCGCCGCCCCGACCCCGGCGCCCACGATCAACTGCGTGACCGGCAGCATCACCGAGGCTGGCTCCACGGCCCTGCAGCCGCTCATCCAGGATGCGGCTACGGCCTACGACGGCCACTGCCCCGGCGCCACGATCACCGTCACCGGCGGCGGGTCGGGCACCGGCCTCAGCCAGGTCGCCGGGGGCTCCGTCCAGATCGGCGCATCCGACGTTCTCGCCAACAGCAAGCTGGCCACGCCCGTCGCCGACACGCTCGTCGACCACGTCGTCTGCCGCCAGGGCTGGATCGTCGTCACCAACCTCGACGTGACCGGCGTGACCAACCTGACCACCCAGCAGAACATCGACATCTGGACGGGCAAGGACACCAACTGGAGCCAGGTCGGCGGCCCGAACCTCCCGATCGTCCTGATCTTTCGCCCCCAGTCGTCCGGCACGCGCGCCACCTTCAAGAAGATCGTTCTCGGCGGCGCCACCGAGGCGACCGGCGGCCAGACCCTGACCGAGGACTCGAACGGCGCGGTGACGACCGCGGTCACCAAGACCAACGGCGCCGTCAGCGTCATCGGCTTCTCCTACTACAACGCCCCGGCCAACAAGCCCCTGCTCAACGGCCTCCAGCTCGACGGCGTAAATGCCACCATCGCCAATGTCGGCAACGGCACCTACAAGCTGGCCGCCGACGGCAACCTGTACACGCTCGGCGCAGCGACGGGTCTGACCGCGGCATTCCTCCAGTTCATGATGGGTCCGGAAGTCCAGGGAACGATCATCCCGGCGGACTCCTACGGCCCCGTAAGCCAGTAACAAGCTTCCCCTGCTCCAGGCCCCGCGGTGACGAGCGGGGCCTGGAGCATTACTGTTCCCCCCACGTGATCGTGTCGAGGCAGCGCCGATGGCTCAACGCACCGATGCCTCCCGCGTCGCCGGACTGCGGGCCTCGCCCAGCCTGCGCGACCGAATAGACATCCCCCGGCGAGTCGCATTCGCGGCCGCGGCATCGATGATCTTCATAGTCGTCATGCTGCTGGCCTTCATCGCCTGGCAGGGCATCCAGCTGTTCATCAAGGACGGGACGCCCTTAGGTCAGATCCTATCGCCGACCTGGCAGCCCGATTCGACCAACGGGCCCACGAACTTTGGCATCCTCCCGTTCATCGCGGGAACGGTCTACGTCACCGCCGTTGCGCTGCTGATCTCGACGCCGCTCTCGGTCGGACTGGCCCTCTTCCTGTCCGAAGTCGCCCCGCAGTGGGCCAGGGCCATCGTCCAGCCCGCGCTCGAGATCTTTGTCGGCATTCCGAGCGTCGTCTGGGGCTGGCTCGGCATCACCATCCTGGTGCCCTTCCTGAGCAGCACCTTTCACAGCGACCTGGTGCTCGGGCTGCCGGTCATCGGCAACATCTTCACCGTGCCGGGCTTCCTCACCGGGTTCTCCTGGATGGCCGGATCGCTGGTCCTGTCGATCATGATCCTGCCCACCATCACGAGCGTCTCGTACGACTCGTTCCGGGCAATTCCGCAGGAGCTCCGGACCGGTTCTCTTGCCCTGGGCACGACGCGGTGGCAGATGATCCGTCACCTCCTCCTTCCTTCGGCGTTGTCCGGCGTCCTGACCGCGGTGGTGCTGGGCATGACCCGGGCTGCCGGCGAGGCCCTCGCCGTCCAGATGGTCATAGGGAACTCGCCCACCATGCCGGCGGCGATCACCCAGCCGGTGACGACCCTGACATCGCAGATCACCCTCGACATGGGCAACACGGTATTCGGAGAGCCCTGGCAGGATGCCCTCTGGACCATGAGCCTGGTGCTGTTGATCATCTCGATCACGTCCGTCGTGCTCGTCCGCGTGATCAACAGGCGGAGGATGGCCGCATGAACGCGACCCCCGCCCGGGCGGTCGGCGCCCCGGTTGGGCCGAAGCCCAGCCTCAAGAACAGGAGCTCCCGGGGCAGCCTCCTGGCGGACCGCGCCGCGACCGTCGCCCTGTGGGGGACGGGCTTCCTGGTCCTGCTGATCCTGGGGGCCATTCTCCTCCACTTCGCCCTGGCGGCCTGGGGCGTGGTCTCGCTGAGCTTCGTCCTCAGCGATCCAAGCGAGACAACGCTGGGCGGCATCTTCCCGGTTCTGTGGAACTCGATCTACATGCTGGTCCTGACCCTTCTCATCGCGGTTCCGATCGGCATCCTTGGCGGTATACACATGTCCGAGTACGCCAGCGAGAACCCGGTGACCAACGCCATCCGGTTCGCCGAGGAGTCGGTCAGCTCCGTGCCGTCCATCGTTGTGGGCCTCTTCGGTTTGATCCTGTTCGTGGACGACTTCCACTGGGGCTTCAGCGCGCTCGGCGGCGCCCTGGCCCTGACGCTCTTCAACCTGCCGCTCATGACCCGCCTGTCCGAGCAGGCGCTGCGAGCGGTGCCGCAGGACGAGCGCAGCGCGAGCCTCGCCCTCGGCGCGACTAAGTGGCAGACCATCCGCCACGTCGTGGTGCCGCTTGCCATCCCGGGCCTGATCACGAGCGTGATCCTCACCGCCGGCCGGGTCTTCGGCGAGGCGGCCGTGCTGCTCTTCACCGCCGGCGTAGGCACGCCGCCGCACTACAACTTCCTGAACTTCGACCTGACCAGTGTGGCGTCGCCGTGGAGCCCGTTCCGCCCGGCGACGACCCTGTCGGTCTACATCTACAAGCTCCAGGCCGAGGGGCTCGGCGCCTACGTGAACCAGATCGTGGATGGCTCCGCGGCCATCCTCATATCGATGGTCCTCATCTTCAACCTCGGGGCGCGCTTCCTCGGCCGCGTCCTCACCCGCCGGCTGACCGCCGCATGAGCACCGGAGACGAGATGCCCGTAGCTACCATCAACCCAGAGCCGCCGGTCGTCCGCCGCGTCGAAGTTGCGTCGTCCCGCGCGAGCGCCGACCAATTCGCTGCTCGGCCCGACGCAGTCAAGCTCGCGACCGATCATGTCTCGATCCTGTACGGACAGAAGGTCGCGGTTCGCGACGTCTCAATGACCGTCCAGCACCGCTCGATCCTGGCCCTCATCGGCCCATCCGGGAGCGGCAAGTCGACCTTCCTGCGCTGCTTCAACCGGATGAACGACCTGATCCCCGGGGCCAGCGTCCAGGGCGAGGTCCGCCTGGACGACGAGAACGTCATGGAGGCCGATGTGAGCGTGGTCGAGCTGCGACGCCGCGTCGGCATGGTCTTCCAGCGACCCAACCCGTTTCCCATGTCGATCTACGAGAACGTCGCCTATGGACCGCGTCGCCGTGGCCAGAACGACAGGCGGGCGCTCGATGAGCTGGTCGAGACCAGCCTGAAGCGTGCGGCGTTGTGGGACGAGGTCAAGGACGACCTTCGCCGGAAGTCCGGTCTGGCCCTCTCCGGTGGCCAGCAGCAGCGCCTCTGCATCGCCCGTGTCCTCGCAACCGAGCCCGAGGTCATCCTCATGGACGAGCCGGCATCCGCGCTCGATCCCGTGTCGACTCTCCGCATCGAGGAGCTCATGCGCGAGCTTCGCGAGGCCTACACGATCGTGATCGTGACCCACAACATGCAGCAGGCGGCCCGGGTCAGCGACATCACCGCCTTCTTCACGATGGCCGAGGATCGGGCCGGATACCTCGTGGAGGTCGGGCCGACAGGGCAGATCTTCACCAGACCAAACGAGCGGCTGACCGAGGACTACATCTCCGGACGGTTCGGATGAGCGTCCCACAAAACGAGGAGTCGACTATGCAGCCCGTGGACGGAGAGATCGGGGCCTCGCCCGCCGACAGCGGCGCCGCCGCGATTCCAGCACCTGCCAACGGCGTGGCCTCGGCCGACGCAGAGCGGCAAGCTGTGCACGTCCGTGGAAGCCTCGACCTCGAGATGCGTGAGGTCAAAGAGGGAGTCCTGCGGATGGGCTCCATTGTCGAGGAGCAAATCCTCGCCGCTCACGAAGCGATCATGCGTCGCGACGCGCAGCTTGCCCAGACGGTCATCGCCTCGGACGGGCGCGTCAACGAGGTCCAGCGTGCGGTGACGAGCGTGATCGCGATGACCATCGCCACTCAGGCGCCGGTGGCAAGAGATCTTCGATTCCTGCTCGCCCTCGATCGGGTGACGTATGAGCTCGAGCGGATGGGCGACCACGCCGGCTCCGTTGCCAAGCAGGCTCGGAAGCTGGCCGGGGTGACCAGCATGGTCACCTACGACGAGCTGACGCCGATGGCCCAACTTGCCGCCCGCCAGGTCCGCGACATCGTGCTTGCCCTGGTCGACATTGACGAGGTTCGGGCTCGCAAAGTGGCTGCTCAAGACGACGACATCGACAGGCTCTACCACAAGCTTTTCGACGATGTCCTGGCAGAGATGCGGACCGACCCGGCCAAAGTGGACCCGGGCACCCGAATCCTCTTCGCCGCCCACTACCTGGAGCGCATCGGCGACCGTGTCACCAACATCGCCGAGGACGTGGTGTTCCTGGCCACCGGCGAGGTCGAGGACCTCAACCCGTAGCTCCACCCGCGAGTTCCCCTCGTCGTCGAGCCGGGCGTAGGTGCTCGACTACCAACCCGCGCCGACCAGCAGAGCTAGTCGATGGTGGTCTGCGCCTCCATCGAAATCGGCATCGCCGGCGCAGACTTTGGAGTGTCCGACCTTATCTCCTGGGAATCTCGGGTCTGATGGGACTGCCGCGTCCGCCGCTACGTCTGAGCGCCCGGGCGGCCCCACCCCATGCCTTCCTCCTGCGGCTTCGACTTGATGGTCACCGACGGCGCAAGGGGTCGACGCTCCACACCACAACTGACTCCCCGTCGGGGCGGAACTAGCCGGTGGCACATATGTCGACTCCCCGTCGTGATCGGTGCGTAAACATCGCAGCGCGTCCTTGATGCCCCTCCGCAGGGCTCCAGGATCACGGGCGTGGTAACATCTGCCTGACTCGTGAATCAGCCTACACAAGGACGGTGTTATCGAACAAGATCCACAAACTCACCCATACGTCGCGGGACCACACCGCGACCACCTCATCATTTATGGACGCCCTCTCTACGAGCGGCGCCCGTGGTGCCAGATGTAACTTCCCAGGTCCCGATCTCGATCACCTCGGCACTCTCGCCCCTCATGGGAGTGCAGGCCCGGTGTCGAGCACTCCAGGCGCAGTCGACTACCAAGCTCGGGTGACCACCAGAGGTGGTCGATGGTAGTCCGCATCTGCTCCTTCACGATGCCTGATGGCCAGCCATGCAAGGCTGCCCCGCTGGTCAATGGCAACTTCTGCTACTTGCACGACCCTACGAAGGCCGACGAGGCAGCCGAGGCCCGTCGTATCGGTGGCGTCCGCCGCCGGCACGAGAAGACCATCACGGAGATCTATGCCCTAGAAAGGCTAGTGCCCCGATTCATAATGTCCGGGAGGTAATCGCACTCCCCTGAGGCCCGGCCGTGGCCTCCCAAGCACAGGAGGTGGCGATGGCCCGCCGGGCCGAACTCTTCGTCCGCGAGCTG
>JBEKVD010000020.1:0-40068 GCA_049514315.1 Candidatus Limnocylindrales bacterium
CGACCGGCAAGCAGCCGGTGCTCGAACTCGACGTCTCGAACGGGGTCTTCTCGCAGCAGGGCATGAGCCTCGAGCCGGCCTATCTCGATGCGCTCAGCTCGGGGTTCGAGGCCGGCGTCGGGCTTCTCGACTTCAAGAACTACCCGGAGGCGGCCCGCCAGGTCATCAACGGCTGGGTCAGCGATCGGACAAAGGGTCGCATTCCACAGGTTCTCCAGCAGGGCGACATCACCGGCCAGACGCGCATCGCCCTGGCCAACGCCATCTACCTCAAGGCCGGTTGGACGTATCCGTTCGACCCGAATTCCACCAAAACACTTTCGTTCACCCGCGCCGACGGATCACAGGTCTCAGTCCCGACGATGGCCATCGACCGCTGGTTCTCGTACTCAGCAGGGGCCGGCTATCGGGCAGTCGAGCTTCCTTTCGGCGGTGATTACGGGGATCTCTCGATGACGATCGTCGTTCCCGACGACATGACCTCATTCGTGAATGGGCTCACCGCAGCCGAGCTCGCCGGGATCGACAGCACAGCCCAGACCTACGACGTGGACCTGACCCTGCCGCGGTTCTCGGTGGATTCGCGAGCCGACCTTGCGACCGCGCTGAAGGCCATGGGCATGACGGCGTTGTTCGATCCGGGCAGCGCCGACCTATCCGGAATCACCACGGATGAACGGCTGGCCATCAGCAAGGTGATCCACGAGGCCAACATCGACGTGGTCGAGCAGGGCACGACTGCGTCCGCGGTCACCGTCGCGATCGGCAGGGCGACGGCGGGCGGCGGTCCGCCGGCCACCCCGGCTCACGTGCAGATGCACGTCGACAGGCCGTTCCTCTACTTCATCCGGGAAGGGACGACCGGGGCCGTCCTGTTCATGGGGCGCATTGACGATCCGTCGGCCTGAACTGAACCAGCAGAAGTTGCTCGGCCGGGCCCGGGGCCACCCCGCGGCCCGGTCTTCTGTCCTGGGTCGGAGGCCCCGAGATGACACAACCGGACTCCGCCCGATAATGGGTCGATGCCAACTCGATTCGATCCACTCGACGGAGCCGCCGCGGACGAGCGGTACGCGGAAGGCGCTTTCCCGGACGACCCGGGCGAGGCGCCCGACGAGCTGCCCGATCCGTTCGAGGAGCTGGTATTCGCGGCCCTCGACTCTCTACCCGAGGCCTTCCGCGCCCGGCTTGGGAGCGTCGCGGTCGTCGTCGAGGACGAGCCGACCCGAGAGCAGCTCGCCTCAGTCGGAGCGCACGGGCTGCTCGGGCTCTACACGGGCGTGCCGCGGACCGCATACGGCGCGGACCACGCCATGGTGTCGAGCAAGATCACGATCTTCCGAGGCGCCCACCTTCGGCTGTTCCGAGACCCCGACTCGCTCGCGCGCGGCGTGGCCGCAACGGTCCGCCACGAGGTGGCGCACCACTTCGGCATCTCCGATGCGCGCCTCGACGAGCTGGCCCGAGGGCGCGGTTGACCAATGAGCCGGGCTGGGGACCGGCCCCTCAGCCAGCGCGCCCCGGCCTGGCCGGGCAGTAGGTCACGCTCGTGGCCTTGCGCTGGGCCCATGTCTGTCCGGCGCGGTTGCGGCCGTCGAGCCAGGACTTGCGGTTCTTGAGGTGACTCCGCTGGACGCCCGAGCCGCCGGTCAGGCGGCTGTCGACTGCGGCTGCGGAGGCGGAGGAGGAGCGATAGGAGGACTTGCTTCGGTCTGCTTCGGGGCGCGGCGTCGCGCGCTCGTCGGTTGGCGTGATGTCATCGGTCATGGGGATCTCCATTCGCGGGTGGCGAACATGCTGAGGAAGGCGGGAACGGCGATCGAAGGCCGGGAGGGCCTACGCTTTGCCGGCGTTGCGACCAAAACCGAGGCCGCCGCGAACTGCCTGTGCGCCGTGGTCACGCGACCAGGACGCCACGGCCGCGGCAAGCACGGCCGACTCCGGGCGGACGGCCAGGCGGTCGTCGGAGCCTCGAATGGCCGATCCCAGCTCGGCCAGGACCCCGCGGTAGTTGGGCTTGTCGTTGGGCGATCGGTCGACCGGCGGGAAGACGTCGAAGTAACCGTCGGTGCTGACGACGATCAGCGCATCGGCGGTGCGGAAGCTTCTGCGAGCCACGGGGGATCCAATCTGCCGCGCGCTTCGGGCGACGAAATGGCTACCCGGCGTAGTCGGCTCGCCACCACGATGGGACCGGCGAGGCGTTTGGTCAAGCCGACCGTAAGCGGGCCCGCCCGCCTACGGTCGGACGTGGCTCAGGCCCACGGATCCGGTCGCCTGCAGGGGCGCCGTTGTGCCATTGCCCGAAAGCGAGTACCGTGGGTACGTCACCGCCACTTGCGGCGACGCTTCGCGTGGTCGACCCCCTTTCCGACAGACCGTGCGTCTGCTGTTTGGATCGGGAAGAAGAAAGGGTCACTATGACCACCGGAACAGTCAAGAAGGTCATCTCGGAGCGCGGCTTCGGGTTCATCGCCGCCGAGGATGGGAAGGAATACTTCTTCCATCGCGGCGGCCTCCAGGCTCCCCTCGACTTCGATCGCCTCGTCGGCGGCGAGCGTGTCTCGTTCGAAATCGAGTCCAGCCCCAAGGGCCCGCGCGCCATCCAGGTGAGCGCAGCGTAGTCTTGCCCGGCCTTCGCAGCCCGAGCGCTCATCGCTTCGGGCTGCGATCGCCAACCAGGGTCCCGACCGCTCCCGCGCCTCGATTCGCCAGGTATGGCTAGTCGCGGCGTCACGCCTTAGCCCCGTCTGAAGCGGTCGGCCGACCCGACAGGAGATATTCCATCTCGCGGACTGCCTTCGTCTCAACATACCCGCCGCGCCAGTGTGGCACCGCGACCTTCACGTACGATCTGGCCACGACGGTCGGCGAACGTGAGATCGTGGCCATTCATCCGGCCGGCGAGGCCGGGCCGTACCCGGCTGAGGTCCGTCACAGGATCCGCCGCGACAACCAGGCCGACTACGCCTACGGTGCCGAGGCCCTGAACGACTGCGGCGTGAAGGTGGTCAGCGTCCAGCACGGAGAGGGCATCTGGGGCGGAGAGTACGGCGGCTTCGTCCTCGACTTCGCCCGGGCCCTGCACATACCGATGGTCGTGACCTTCCACGACGTGCCGGCGGGACCGTCCTCGAGCCAGCGATCGATCCTGGCCGAGCTCGTCGACCGCGCCGCGGCGACGATCGTCATGTCCCACGCCGCGGCGTCGGAGATGTCTCGGTCCTACGGGGTGGCCGCCGACCGCCTCGACATCGTTCCGAACGGCGTGCCCCACCTGCCCCAGGTCGCCGCGGACACGATCAAGCCCCGCCTTGGCCTGCAGGGCCGATCGGTCATCCTGAGCTTCGGCCTCCTCGAGCCGGCCAAGGGGTGCGAGTCGGTCATCGACGCCATGCCCGAGGTGATCGCGGCCGTGCCAACGGCCTGCTACGTGATCGTGGGTGCGACAGAGCCGAATCGTCTCGGCCGTGATGGCGAGACTTACCGAGCCGCACTCGAAGCACGGGTCGCCGCCCGAGGTCTCGGTCAACACGTGAGGTTCGTCGACCGTTTCGTGGGTCGCGTCGAGCTCGCGAACTGGCTCGAGGCGGCGGACGTGATAACAACCCCCTACCCGGATCTCGGCCGGACCGTCGCCGCCACGCTCTGTTACGCCATGGCCGCAGGCAAGCCGATCGTCTCGACCCCATACGCACACGCGCTCGAGCTGATCTCCCCGGACATCGGCCGGCTCGTGCCGACGGGCTCGCCCGAGGCGCTGGCCGGTGCGTTCCTCGAGCTCCTGCGCGATCCGGAACTTCGAGCCTCGCTTGGGCGCAAGGCATACGAGCGCAGCCGCGGGATGGTGTGGTGGGAGGTCGGGCGCCATTACCGGCGCATCTTCGACCGGGCCCTGTCCGCGGCCGCGTCGACGAGCCGACCGCCATTCCGAAGACTTGCGGCGGGCGTAGCCTGAGCCACCCGACGCGACCTGCTGATTCGGCGGGAGTCGGTCCAATCCGCCAGCCCGACGCGGCCCGACTGGGCCCAGGGGCCGGGGCTGCTAACATAAGTCCATCAATCGCTGTTTCGGACACGCTGCAGCAGCGTCTGCCGCCGGCATGCCACGTGGGTGCCGGTCCCCATTCCGATCGCGCCGCAGGCGAGGGACCAGATCCGTCCCGCCCAGCCCGCGCGGACCCGCGTCGATTGACGCATTCAGGAGCAATCGTTTGACTTTCGCCAATCTCGGCCTCTCGGCCGACCTTCTCGCCACCGTCGCGAGAGAGGGCTACACGGAGCCGACGCCCGTTCAAAGCGCGGCAATTCCATTCATCCTCGCCGGCCGCGACGTCCTCGCGGCGGCCCAGACGGGAACCGGCAAGACCGCCGCTTTCGTCCTTCCCGCCCTGGAGAGGCTTCGAGGGCATGCCAACGCCGGCTTCTCGCCGGCGCGGCATCCCGTCCGCATGCTGGTCCTCACGCCGACCCGCGAGCTCGCGGTGCAGGTCGCCGAAGCCGTCAAGACGTACGGTCGAAGCTCGTCGCTGAGATCCGCGGTCGTATACGGCGGTACCCGGATCGACCCCGAGATCAAGCTCCTGTGGAGCGGCGTGGAGATACTCGTCGCCACACCGGGCCGCCTGCTGGACCACATCGGCCAGCGCACGGTCAACCTGAGCCAGGTCGAGATCCTCGTCCTGGACGAGGCCGATCGAATGCTCGACATGGGTTTCATCCCGGACGTGCGCAACATCGCCGCCCTTCTGCCGGCCCGGCGCCAGACGCTGATGTTCTCGGCCACGTTCTCGGACGACGTCCGCCGCCTGGCCGGTGAGTTCCTGCACGACCCGGAGATCGTCGAGGTCGCCGCCCGCAACAGCATCGCCGACAACCTGACGCAGGTGCTCTACCCGGTCGAGCAGAGCCGCAAGGCCGACCTGCTCATACACCTCATCCGGCGCGATTCGATGGACCAGGTCCTGGTGTTCACCCGCAGCAAGATCGGCGCGAGCCGCCTGGCCTCGTACCTGGACAGGCGGGGCGTCAGCACCTCCGCGATCCACGGCGACCGCAGCCAGTCGGAGCGCACCCGAGCCCTGGAGGCGTTCCGCGGCCGTTTCGTCAAGGTCCTCGTGGCCACGGACGTGGCTTCGCGCGGCCTGGACATCGAGAACCTGCCCTACGTCGTCAACTTCGAGTTGCCGTACGAGCCGCAGGACTACATCCACCGCATCGGCCGAACCGGTCGCGCCGGCGCCAGCGGCACGGCCATCTCGCTGGTCTCTCCGGACGAGGTCGATGAGCTGCGGGCCGTCCAGCGGTTGCTGCGCAAGGCTATTCCCTGCGCCGTCGTCGAGGAGTACCTGCCCGATCCCGATCGCGAACCCGCGCGGGCAACGCGATCGCGGGCCGGACGACCGCAGGAATCCCGGACGGGGCGGCCGTGGTCCCGGCCCGGCCTGACTCGGGCCACCGCTTCGCTGAACGGCCGGGGCCAACTATCCGCTGCAGCTGGGAGCCGCTGATCGCGATGCGCAAACGCAAGGTGACTTATCCGGTAGCCCGCACGGCTACCAGGCAACCCCGAAACGCCGGTCTGCCGGGAGACCCCGGCTACGTCAGATCGACCGTCGCCACGATCAACCTGGCCGCTCTCGATGTCCGAGACGACCTGGCCGTGGGCAGCCGGGTCAAGATCGGCGGAGTCGGCCTCTACGCCGGTGAGCTTGCGGTGGTCGAAGGGCTGTCGAGCGGGGTAATCCCCGCCGCGATGGTCCGAACCGATTCGGGCAAGACGCGGCGTGTTCGGGCCATCGACCTGGAGCGCGTATCCGCCGAACGTGCCGCGGCTGAGCGCGTCTCTGCCGAGCGCGTCTCTGCCGAGCGCGTCGCCGCGGAGGGCTGACCGCAGCGTCACCGGGCGCGTCACCCCGAAGGCTGACCAGGACTTCTCGCGCCGCCGAATCCCCGTGCCCAGGCCGGCCCGCCCCGGCACGACCGAATCAGCCGCCCCGCACCAGGAGCTGCGGCGAGCGAAGCCGCACCAGCAACGCGCCCAGCTCGGCGGCGCAGACGAGCACGAACGCGGTCAGGTAGAACCAGAGCATCAGGACGATGACTCCGGCGAGGGCGCCGTAGGTGGCGGCATAGCTGGCAAACTGCGCCACGTAGACGCCGAACGCGTAGGTGACAACGAGCCAGACCGCGGCGAAGGCGGTTGCCGCCAGGGCAGCCACGCGCCAGGGGGTGCGGAAGACCGGGGCAAATCGCAGCACCGCGGTGACCGCAATTACGAGCAGCGCAAACGAAACCGGCCAGCGCACCAGGGAGATCCACGGCCAGACCTCACGCAGGCCCGCATGGTCGACGAACCGACGGGTGATCAGCGTCCCACCGACGATGGCTCCGAAGGAGAGCGCGGCGGCGATGCCGCCCAGCACAGTCAGCACCGATGCCATGACGAGGCGCAGCGCGAGCGGTCGCGTCTCGCGTACGCCGTAGGCGCGGTTCATGGCCTTCATGAGCGAGTTCATACCCGTGACCGCGCCGTAGAGCGTCACCGCCGCACCGACCGACAGCAGCTCCGGGTGGGTGTGCACCAGGGCGGCCTGCAGCTGCGACGTGATCGGCCCTATCAGATCAGATGGCAGATCGCCCCCGAGGGCGCCGATGATCCGGTTGCTCGGGTCGCGTATGCCCAGCCAGCTGGCAACGAAGCCGCCCAGGGCCACGACGAAGATGGCAAACGGGAACGTCGCGAACATGAACCGGAAGGCGAGTTCGGCGGAAACTCCGGCTACGTCATCATCGATGACCCGTTTCACGTATGCCCGGACGATCTCCCTCAAGGCGCTCCCCCTGGCTGACGCGACGCGAAGTGGGTCCTATTCTGCCCGACTGCGCAACGTGGGTCGAAACGGCGCGCGGCGGTTTGCGCCAAGGGCCAACCCGGCCTGATGCAGCCGGCACGCTGAAGGCGACCACCTCGAACCCTCGAGGATGATCCCGCCATGGCCTGCGCCCCATCAACATCCGCCCCCGTGGCCGGCGGCTACCCCGTCCAGATGGGCGGCCTCGCTCTACAGCGACATCCTCCGCCATGGAGTCCGGGTCGGCGCCTGCGTACTCCTGCTTCCCGGGCCGTATCCGCCGTTCCCGTTCAGCTGAGCCACCGGCCGGTCCGGCCCGGACATGAGCACTCGCCGCCGCAGGAGGCCGCGACGGCGAGCGTCTATCTGGCGGAGTATGGCCTACGCGTAGGTGTAGGCGACGATCAGCGTCACAACCATCTGGGCTGAGGCAGGTGTCGCTTCCGGGGCCAGGGGACAGACCACGGGTGAGCTGGCGGGCGCGCTGCCGGCCGAACCGGTGGCGCCACCGTTCGTACCCGGCACGGGCGGGCTTACCGGGCAGTCAGGGGTGGGATACGCGTAGCTCGTGTTCGAGGCGATGCTGACGGAGTAGATGCCCTTGAGCTGCACTCCCATCGCGGTCGCCGCCGAGACAGCCTGGGCATGGGCATCGGCGAGGGCCGCGTCTGCTGCCGTCTGGAGAGCGGCGGCCTTGTCCGAGCCGTCGGCCTTCATATCGGCCGTGCCCGTACCCTCGGCCAGGATCGTGCCCGCCGGGGCCACTCCCAGGGAGTTGTAGCCCGGCACCGGGTAGACCACCGAGGAGGAGGCGCCGCCCGAGGTGGTCGTCCCACCGGCCAACAGCGTTTGGGTCGTGCTCGTTCCCGCGCCGGGGATCCCGGTTTGGCCGACGGCGGCATCGCCCGGCACGGCCGTCGCCGGGGCGGCCCGCACGCCGCCCGACGCCGCCACCGTACCGGCCATCCAGCCGATTGACAGCGCCGCGACGGCAACGAGGAAGAGGCCCGCGAAGAGGGACTTCGTCCGCCGGGTAGGTTTCGAGTTGAGGTTCATCGTCCGTTTCCTCGGGTGGTGGGGTCGCTCGCGAGTGGAACTGGGGTGCACGGCTCAGACGCCGCGGCCGCCGCGGCGGTTCCCAATCGGCGCCGATGCGGTTCCTTCGGGGGCTCCGCCTTGCAAGCCGTGTCAGGGACGGTTCGCTGACATGAACGGCTCACACAGCCGCATCCGCGATGTCTACAATCTCGCCGAACGGAGAACACCGCAGGAGACGCTTTCCCGGGCCAGGTTCGGGCGACGAGCTCAAGGGCGAGCCGTTCGGATCGGATCGGATCGGATCGGCCGTGGAGGGTCGTCCCCCCGCCCGGCGAACGCGTCGCAAGTTCGGACGGGTGCACCGGGCCGACTTCCGACGAAGGAGCGGTCGCGAGTTCGATCCCGCCGCGACGGCGGTCTAGCAATATGCGGAGCGGGCCGTTCCGCGGCAATGAGTGAACGGATGTCGAGTAGAGGCGATCGCACAGAAGCGAAACTGCTGCGCTGCTCTGTCTGCAAACAGCCGGTCGACCTGCACGGGGGCCAGGGGCGGCGGCGGGCCGCGCTGATCGAAGACGGCCTGACCCTGTGCGACGTTTGTGCGCCGGCCGGCAACCAGCAGCCGGTTCGCTTCGAGCGCGAGTAGCACTCCAACGCAGTAGCGCGGCCTGCGGCTCAGAACTCCTGAGGGCACCACGGCATCGATGGTGTCGGAAAGAGACTGTCCGCCACGGCCAGGCTTCCCGATCGAAGCTCCACCACTCTACCGGCGCCTGCCAGGGCGGTCGCGGCGGAGCCTCCCAGGTAGAGGCACGCCAGGTCGTTCGCGTTCAGCGCGAGCTCGGGCTCGGCTTCGGTCCTCCTCGCCCGTGCGTGCCCGTCCGACACCTCCAACCGCCAGCGTCCCGCGTTCCAGGGGCAGTACTCGTCGCGCAGATCGAGCGTCAGGCAGCCGCTGCCTCGGTTGTCGGCGCCGTACGTTCGGCCCTCGAGGGCAGCGGCAACGTCCACGATGCGGAGCCACAGGCCGTCGCCGGTCGTCGTGCCGAGACGCCGAGGCTCCGCCGCGAGCAGGAAAAGCGGATGATCGGCCGGGAGGCGCCACGCCTTGAGCGTTCGGACCAGGTCGACCTCGAGGAGATAGCGCCAGATTTCCCGGGTTCCGCGGGGCGTCGAAGCGATCGCCTCCTCGACGATCAGCGTTCCATGCGGGCCCCGCGTGTTCCATTCTGACTTGGTCTTGTAGACGGCGTAGGCCTCAGGTCCGGCTGGCGTCTCGTAGACCACGAGCCGGCGGACCTCGCCGCCCCTGGCGTCCTTCTCGACCCGCGGCAGGATGCCGGCCCACCAGTCCGGGGTGCGGGCCAGGAAACCGGCTCGCGCCGCCCGGGCCGCCTCGTAGACAGGTCCCACGAGATCAAGGCCCTCGCCCGCCGGCAACAGCCTGAAAGAGCCCTCGCGGGGCCACTCGCGCGCGAAGCCGACCGACCTCGTCTCCGCCTCGAGGTTGTAGCACACCGTCGCCACACCGAATCCGAAGCGCCCGTAGATCGCAGCCTCGGCTGCCCACAACGCCGCCAGCGGTTCTCCGCGACGGTGGCAGTCGTCGACCATCAGCCGCATCATCCCGCTCATCAATCCGCGACGGCGGTGCGAAGGCAATACCGTCACGAACGTGACGCCACCGGTCGGAAGCTCCCCACCGGGCACGCTCAGGCGCAGCGAGAACACCCCGCCGGTGCCGACGATCCGGTCTCCGTCGAACGCGGCGAGCCAGCGCTCCTTGTCTGCAACGCGCTCGACCCGACCGACCATGTCATCCGGGACGTCCTCGCCGAAGGCGACCTCGGCGGTCTTGAGGAGCTCTGCGAACCGTTCGGGCGGACAGACCCGGATCTCGACGCTCATGACCGAATGTTGCCAGACCCTGATCCCTGCCGCGAACCCCAGCTGAGCAGGGTGGGCCCGCGCGCTGCGCTCCGGTTGACGGCGACCCGGCTACGCTTGATCGACCGCGCCCGTCACCCACGGGCAAAGTCACGTCCGGAGTCTCGAATTGGCCATCTCGGTAGAGCTCGCGGCTCGGCTGGTTGTCGTCGCAGCCTGCCTGTCGCAGCTGGCGGCAGGCATAGCCGTACTCATCCGCGAGAAGGCCACGTCGAGGCCCGCCCCGACCGAGCGCGAGACCGGGCCGCTTGGCCTCGTCAACTACGCGGGCATCGCGCTCTTCGTCCTGGTCGGTCTGGCGGTGGCGATTACGGGCGGCGGCGCCGTTCGGAACCCGGCCGGCCTGCCCGGCAACCTTCTCCGCGTCCTCGGCGTTGCCGTTCTTTGGGCGGCCGGGCTGCTCGCGGTCTGGGGCGTCCGAACCATGGGCAGGCACCTGGTCGCGCCGGCCGAAGTCAGGCCCGACACAGAGCTGATCACGGGCGGGCCGTTCGGGGTCGTCCGTCACCCGATGTACCTGTCGGTGCTGATGCTGTGGGCGGGAAGCACGCTGGCCCTGCTGAGCTGGGCGCTGGCCATCGGGCTCGCTTTCTTCGTGCCGGCCTTCTTCCTGAGAGCGCGAGCCGAGGAAAGGCTGCTGACCCGCCACTTCGGCGCCGCCTACACCACGTACGCCGCGCGCGTCCCGATGATGCTTCCGGGCATCCGGCTCGGACCCCGGAGCTAGCGGAGGGTTGCGCGCGCCCTGAGCCGGATCGAAACCCCATTGAAGCCGCCTTCACAGCCGGCCGGCCTCGATGATCCGCTCCAGGAACTGTTGCGTCCTGGCCTCGCGGGGACGGCTGAAGATCTCGGACGGTTTGCCCTGCTCGAGGATCACGCCTCCGTCCAAGAAGCAGACGCGGCTGGCGATGTCACGCGCGAACCCCATCTCGTGAGTGGCGACGATCATCGTCATGCCGCCCCGAGCCAGCTCGCGGATCACGTTCAGGACCTCAGCCACCAGCTCGGGGTCCAGGGCGCTCGTTATCTCGTCGAGAAGCAGCAGGTCGGGCTGCATGGCCAGGGCGCGGACGATTGCGACGCGCTGCTGCTGCCCGCCCGAGAGTCGATCGGGGTACTCGTCCCGCTTGTCGGCCAGGCCGAACCGGTCGAGCAGCTCGGTCGCCTCTGCCTCAGCCTGTTCCTTCGACTTCCCGGCGGCCTTCTGCGGTGCGAGCGTCACGTTGCACAGGACCGACATGTGCGGAAAGAGGTTGAAGGCCTGGAAGACGATGCCGATGCGACGGCGGATCCGGTTCACGTCCACCCCACGCCCCGTGATCTCCTCGCCCTCGACGGCAATTCGGCCGGCATCGATCGGCTCGAGCAGGTTAACGCAGCGAAGCAGGGTGGACTTACCTGACCCCGACGAACCGATCAGGCATATGACCTCGTGTTCTGCGACCGCCAGGTCGATGCCGCGCAGGACCTGCAGGTCGCCGAACGACTTCCACAGGCCGGAGATCTCCAGCGCGGGATGCGTCGCCGGGTCAGAGGCGTTCACCGAGCGCCCGCCAGGAAGCGGCGCCGGTCGTGGGCTACGAGCCAGTCGGTGAAACGCGCCAGCGGAATCGTGATCACCAGGAAGACGAGGGCCAGCGCCACGAACGGCGTCGAGTTGAACTTGGCTGCCTGGATGATGGACGACTCCCGAAAGGCCTCGACGACGCCTATGTAGGAGACGAGGATCGTGTCCTTCTGGAGGCCGATGAAGTCGTTGAGCAGCGGCGGCATCACCCGACGCACCGCTTGGGGGAGGATGACGTAGCGGAGGGTCTGGACCCGGGTCAGCCCCAGGGAGCGGGCGGCCGCCTCCTGGCTTGGGTGGATGGATTCGATGCCGGCCCGATAGACCTCGGAGACGTAGGCGGAGTAGACCAGGGTCAGGGCGACCACCGCGTAGATAAATGGATCTGTCGGCACGCCGGCGATGCCCAGGCCCGGTACTCCGAACCCGAGAAGAGTGACGATCAGGAGGCCTGGGATTGCCCGGAAGGTGTCCGCGTAGAGCGTGGCGATCAGACGGAGAGGAAAGAAGACGGGCCCGGGCAGGCTGCGCAGGACTGCCAGCAGCAATGCCAGCGCGAGGATCAGGACCTCGGCGAGGCAGAAGAGCTGAACGTTGACGCCGAACGCGTTGACGATCTTGGGAAGCGAGTAGTCGAACCAGTGGGCGTCGAAGAACTGGCTCCTCACTTCGGCCCAGCCGGGGGCGTTGGCGACCACGATGGCGAGAAGGCCGAAGAAGACGACGCTGCTGACGAGCGCTATCGATGTCGACTTGACCGCAGCCGGTTCGAATCGACTTCTGGCGGCAGGCGGCCCACCCGCCCGGGAGCCGATCGATGCTCCGCGGTCGAGTGGGCCACCGCCCAAGACGCTCACGAATTGGGGGGCAAGACGGCGTCTACTACTGGCTGATCACGGGCGCGCTCGCCGTGTCGGAGAGCCAGGTCTTGGTGATCTGGTCGAGGGAGCCGTCGGCCTTCAGCGCCGCGAGGGCCCCGTTGACACAGGCCGTCAGCGAGCTGCCCTTGGCCAGCACGATGCTGAAGTGTTCCGCGTCAGCACCCGCCGCCGCCGGGAATTGACCGACGATGACGCTGTTGGCGAGCTCGCCGGAGGTTGTGATGATGAACGCCGTCGGCAGATCCACGACGAGGCCGTCGATCTGCTTGGCCTTCATCGCGCTGATGGCGTCGTCGTTGGTGTTGTACACGGACGTCGTGGTCGTCGGCGCGATCACGTTGTTGATCGTGTCGTAGGCCGTGGTGCCAACCTGCGCGCCGAACTTGTACTTCTTCAGGTCGGCGATCGTCTTGGCGTTCACGATCGGGTCGCTCTTCAGCGCCACGATGGACTGGTTGACGAAGTAGTAGCCATCCGACATGTCGACCGCCTGGGCACGGTCGGCCGTGTAGGAGACCTGCGCAAGATAGAAGTCGAAGGGCTTGGGCCCGGGGGCGAAGGAGTTGTTGAACGGCACAACGGTCCAGCCGACGTCAGCCGTGGAGTAGCCGAGCTTCGCGGCGACGGCGTACGCGACGGCGCTTTCGAAGCCCTGGCCGTTGGTCGGGTCGCCGAGTTCCCAGGGGGCGGGGGCGTTGCCGCTGGCGGGCGGCTCGAAGTACGGCGGGTAGGCCGGGTTGTCGGTGCCGATCGTCAGCTTGCCGGGGGTCAGCGTCGTCAGATTGGCCTTCGTGCACGGATTGGGCGTGGCGGTCGGCGCGATGGTGACTTGGGCGGTGGGCGCTGCGGTCGGGGCCGCTGTCGGTGTCGGAGCCACCGTGGGCGTCGCGACGGCGCTCGAGCAGGCGGCGATCAGGGCTGCGAGCAGGGGCAGCCACAGAATCCTTGGAGATCCACGAGTCATCGGGCGTCCCTCACAATGGCGGTGGGTTCTGACGAGGAGAGTCTACCCGAGGCGGTGGCCAGTCAAGCGCCGCGCCGGCGCCTGTGCTGCACTGGCCACAGCGCCGCGCCGGCGCCTGAACCACCTGAGCGGCTTCGAGGACCGCCGTCGAGTGGTCCCGCCGGTGAAGGCCTCGACGCTACTCGGCTGCCCGCTTCTCGAAATCGAGCGAGGCCGAGTTGATGCAGTAGCGCAGGCCCGTTGGCCTGGGTCCGTCGTCGAAAAGGTGGCCGAGGTGCGCACCGCAGCTTGCGCAGACCACCTCCGTCCGGCGCATGCCGAGGCTGTTGTCCGGTCGGGTGACGACCTTCGACTGATCGACCACGTCGTAGAAGCTCGGCCAGCCGGAGCGGGAGTCGTACTTCTTGCCCGAGTCGAAGAGAACCTCTCCGCAGACGACACACCGATACCCGCCGGTGTCGTGGTTGTCCCAGTAGGCACCGGTGAACGGCCGCTCGGTGGCAGCCTCCTGGGTCACCTGGAACTGGAGCGGGGTGAGCCGCTTCTTGAGCTCGTTGACGTCCATGTCGGCCTTCATGATGGCGCTCCTTCCGAACGCAGCAGTTTGATCAATTCACCGATCCGCGCCACGGCATCCGGCGTCCGTGCGGTGGCGTTTCGGAAGATGAAACCGCCGAAGCCCGCATCGAGGTAGCGACTCAGCACATCGGCGCCTTCGGAGACCGTTGCCGGGATGATCATGCCGCGACGATCCTCGGGGATGCCGGCCAGGAGGGCGGCCTTGTCCCGCTCGGCGTCGACGAGCAAGATCGGGACCGAGACGGTACGCAGGATCTCGGCAGGATCGCGTCCGACCGCTTCGCAGTGCCGGTCCAGGATCTTGAGCTTGGGAGCGGCTTCCTCCAGGCTCCCGAACCAGTTGGTGATATCCGCGAATCGAGCGGCGAGCCTGAGAGTTCGCTTCTCGCCGCCGCCACCGACGAGAATCTTCGGACCGCCGGGCTGAATCGGTCGTGGCCGATTGAGCGCCCGATGGATTCGATAGTAGGTGCCTTCGAAGGTCGGGCGCTCTTCGGTGAACATCGCCCTGGCGATCGTCAGCGCTTCCTCGAGCCGGTCCTCGCGCCGGCCGATGGGCGGGAATTCGAAACCATAGCCCAAGTGCTCGGACTCGTTCCAGGCAGCTCCAATTCCAAGCACGGCCCGACCTTTGGAGATGACGTCGAGCGTGGTGACGATCTTGGCGAGCATCGCCGGGTTGCGGTAGGTGACGCCGGTGACCATCGTCCCCAGCAGGACCCGATCCGTCTTCGCGGCCAGGGCGCCCAGCGTGGTGTAGGCCTCGAGCATCGGCTCTTCCTCGCCGCCGACGCCCGCGATCTGGTAGAAGTGGTCCATCACCGTTACCAGGTCGAATCCGGCGCTTTCGGCAGCTTGCGCCAGCTCGACCACCCGGTCGAAGAGGTCGGCGTCGGTCGCGCCCCCGAAAGTGTAGGCCGGCATGTGATATCCAAAGAGGGGCCGCATCTGCTCGAACTCCTGGGTGCTGTCCGCGTTGTGCAGGATCACTCTGCCTCTCCAGGCGACACTAACACCGGATGCGAAGTCGGGATGCCTCGGGCCTCCGCAGCACCGGCCTGCGCCACGGGACACCGGGTTGGATGGGGGACCCAACGCCTGGCCCGGGGTGTCTTCCTCGGCCATCGGCGGTATGCTCGCGGCGAGCGTCGGGCGCAGTGAGGCCACTGGACGCGAAGTTCAGGAGATCACCCAATGGACCCCAACTACCCGGGACAGGCACCCGACGGCCAGATCCCTCCCCCTGAGCCCCCCTACGGCCCTCCGCCCGAGCCGCCGTACGGCGCTCCGCCCGCCGGTTGGGGCGCTCCGCCTGAGGCCCCCTACGGCCCTCCGCCCGAGCCGCCGTACGGCGCTCCGCCCCCCGGCTGGGGCGCTCCGCCTGAGGCCCCCTACGGCCCTCCGCCCAACCCGCCGTACGGCGCTCCGCCCGCGGGTTGGGGCGCCGCCGCGCCGCCTGCTCGACGCAGCCGGCTGCCCGTCATCGCCGTGGTGGTGGTTGGCGTCATCGTTCTCGCGGTCGCAGGCGCGTTTGTCCTGAACATGAACGCGGTCCAGAGGGGCAAGGTCCTCTTCTCGACCGACGTTCCATCGGCAAGCTCAGCGGCCGGTTGCCACGTCGCCAACCAGGTCACGTCGGTCAGCGCCTCTACCTCCATCTACGCCACCTACATCTTCACATCCACCCAGGGAGGCGACGTCGTCTCCATCTCCATCACCAAGAACGGCCAGGCGTTCCTATCGGGCCCGCTCCCCACGACCGACACCCAGGGCTACGACTGCTTCTCCGACACCACGGATCTGAGCACGGTGCCGAACTGGGGCACGGGCACATACCATTTCTCCCTGACGAGCGGCGGCGCGGTTATTGCCCAGGGCGACCTGACGGTCAAGTAACTGCACGGGTCCTCGCCACGCCGGCGCAGGGCCCGGTTCTGCGCTGCGCCGCACGTCCCGACTCCGGCGCCGTCGCGATCCGATCGCGGGGTGGGGTGGCCAGCGCCCCGGGATTCCACCCGGCGTCGCTGCCGAATGTCCGAGTCGGGCAGAGAGCGGGCGCCGCTGGGTGCCGCGGCGTTAGCTGCGCGCGGCCCGCCAGCCCTGGAATGTCGGCCAGCCCCAGCTCACCGA
The DNA here is from genome assembly GCA_049514315.1 of Candidatus Limnocylindrales bacterium. Taxonomy (GTDB): domain Bacteria; phylum Chloroflexota; class Limnocylindria; order Limnocylindrales; family CSP1-4; genus Fen-1039. Next base: position 15,964 of record JBEKVD010000020.1, read on the forward strand.
AGCGACCGCGATCGCCAGGCCGATGCCGAAGCAGATGGGATGCAGGATCGACACGCCCTTGATGATGGCCAGCTCGACCACGATCCAGATCATCTGGCCGCATCCGATGGCGAAGGCGAGGAACGGGGCGATCCGCCGACGACGCACGCCGAGCGCGGCGACCGCAAAGGAACCCAGACCGAAGAGCCCGCCCAGGATCAGGCCGGGCACGAGAAAGTCCGGGAATGGGCTGCCGTTCAGCATGCTCAGAGGCATCTGCATGAAGCTGCCGTCCGGCTTGTAGACGAGCGCCGCGCCACCGGCGACGGCCATGACGCCGAGAAGCAGGAGCAGCCCGACGGCACACTTTCCGGCGCGGTTCAAGGCGGGTCGCGGAATCGGCTCGAAGGCGGTTGAAGATGAGGCCGCGGACAGAGATTTCCCTCCCTCTTCGCGACAGGCGCACGCAATCTGGAGCCCGCTGATCCCGGCGGGTATCGGACCCGATCCTCCAATCGAAGGCTGCCGCAGGTCAAGGGCCAACGGGCCTGCGCGACCGGGCCGCGCGGTCGGGTCACAGGGCTGCAGGGTGAGGCCGCCGTTGCTTCGAATAGCCGCGCATTGCCGCGATTCGCTACCGTAAGACCGAGACCTGGAGGTCAGATGCGCCTGGACGATTTCGCCCTCGAACGATTCTTCGCCCGCTGGGAATTCAGGGCCGAGCTGCTGCTCTGCGCCTCGGATATCGAAGGCTGGCCGATGCGCGACCTGCTCGAACTTGCAGGCGAGGGCGACCGGCGTCGATGGAAGAACCTGCGGCTGGGCTACACCGAATCGCCCGGCGACCCGGACCTGCGGGCCGCGATATCCGGGCTGTACGATCGGGTTCAACCCGACGACGTGCTGGTCTTCTCCGGTGCCGAGGAGGCAATCTTCACCCTTCACAACGTCCTGCTCGGCCCGGGCGACCACGCCGTGATCGTTTGGCCGGCGTATGAGTCTCTTGCCGAAGTGGCTCGCGGGGCCGGAGCCGAGGTCAGGCGCGTGGAGCTGCGCGAGGCCGACGGGTGGCGGGTGGACACCGAGGAGGTTCGGGCCGCGCTTCGACCGAACACGCGGCTGATCCTGGTCAACGAGCCCCACAACCCAACCGGCGCCCTGAGCGACCGGGCGACGTTCGACCGGCTTGTCGAGCTGGCAGCCGAGTCGGGCGCGCGCCTGGTCGTCGACGAGGTTTATCGATTCCTTGAATTCGACCCGGCCAACCGCCTGCCCGCCGGCGCCGACGCCCTGGCGAGCGGAGTGAGCATCGGCGTCATGTCGAAGTCGTTCGGGCTCGCCGGCCTGCGGATCGGCTGGGTGGCAACTCGCGACCGGGACTTGATGGCACGCCTGGCCGCATTCAAGGACTACACCACTATCTGCAACTCGGCTCCTGCCGAGGTCCTGGCGCTGATCGCGTTGCGGGCCCGCGACCGAGTCCTGGCCCGGAACCGGGCCATCGTCGACGCCAATCTTCCACTCCTCGACTCGTTCTTCGCCCGCTGGCCCGGAACGTTCCAATGGGTTCGCCCACGTGGTGGAAGCATCGGCTTTCCGCGCCTGGTCGCCGACCGGCCGATCGACCGCTTTGCCGAGGACCTCGTCCGCGAGACGGGCGTGCTCATCCTGCCGGGGACGGTCTTCGGCGACGCGGGCAACCACTTCCGGATCGGATTCGGGCGGACGAACATGCCGGCAGCCCTGGACCGGCTGGAGAGCTACGCGGAGCGGGCGCTCTGAACCGCTGATCAACCGCGGCTTTGCCGCGCCACAAGAAGGAATGCCGAGATGGTCGAGAACTTCGCCCACCAGATGACGCTCACGTTCCTTTCCGATCGGGAAGTCGCCGTGACGCGCGACTTTGATGCACCGAGAAGCCTCGTCTTTGAGGCGATCACCGGCTGCGAGCACATGAAGCGCTGGTGGGGGCCGCGGGGCTTCGACCTGCTCGTGTGCGAGATTGATCTCCGGCCGGGCGGGGCCTACCGCTTCGTCCAGCGCTCCCCCGACGGCGGAATCCATCCCTTCAAGGGCGTCTATCGCGAGATCGTGGCCCCCGAGCGGGTCGTCTTCACCCAGATCTACGAGCCGCTCGCGGACCACGAAGTGACCGTCACGAATACGTTCTCCGAGCGGGACGGCAGGACCACGCTTACCCAGCATCTGCTCTTCGACTCGGTCGAGGCCCGCGACGGGATGATCGCGTCGGGGATGGAATGGGGCGAGGCCCAGAGCTTCGAGCGCCTGGACGAACTGCTGACGGACCTGCAGCGCGCCGGAGCAGACGGCGCCGCACCGGCGGGGGCGGGCGCAGCCGCGCGCCCGTCGGCCGAGGCGACAGCAGAGCTCGTGATCACCCGTGAATTCGACGCGCCCCGCGATCTCGTTTGGAAGACCTGGCCGAGCCCGATCGACTGGCCGCCTGGTGGGGTCCGGCCGGCTTCACCATCGACGTGGCCGCGGTGAACCTTCGACCCGGTGGCGTCTTCCATTACAGCATGCGATCGCCCGACGGTGCGGCCATGTGGGGCAGGTTCGTCTATCGCGAGATTGCCCCGCAGGAACGCATCGTCTTCGTCAACGCCTTCTCCGACGAGACTGGCGGCGCGACCCGCAACCCATGGATGGCAACGTGGCCGTTGGAGGTACTCAACACGCTGACCCTCGCCGAGCGCGACGGCAAGACGACCCTGACGTTGCGCGGCGGTCCGATCAACGCGACCGAGGAGGAATGCCGAACCTTCGACGAGGGACTCGCCGGTATGCGGCAGGGCTTCGCCGGAAGCCTCGACCGTCTCGACGCCTACCTGGCCGAGGCGAAGGTCCAAGGCTGACCGATCTCGCGGATGGCAGAGGTCATCGACGACCTGCCGGCGACCGTTTCCGATCCGGCGTTCACGCTCTCGAGCCAGCCGGCCCTGAAGGCGTCCGCCGGGCAGCCGAAGCAAGTATCTGCCGGGCCGCAGGACTCGTTTGGGTTCTGGCCTGGATCAACTGTCGCCTGAGCCGGACCGTGCGGGGTCTTCCGACGCGGGTGTCCAGGATCTGCCGAAAGCTTCCCTGACCCGCGGCGTCAACAGGTACCAGAGGGCGACGGCGGCGATCACGATGCTGAGAACGTGGCGGACGAACTCGAGCCGACCGAGTTGCAGCACGGCCAGCACGATCACTATGGCCTCGAGCACGACTCCGAGCATCCAGGCCCAGGGACGCAGGGTCCAGGCGCCATAGGCGAACACCAGTTCCGAGAGGCCGACCACGAGCAACACGAGGGCGATCAGCCGCTCGCCGCCGTGAATTCGAGGCAGCCAGGCGAGCCCCTCGGACGCATTCCACCAGGCACCCGCCCCGAGCAGGGCGAGCACACCCAGGACCGCAGCCGCCACTGCCAGAACCGCGACCCCGGTCGGACGCTGTTGCATCTTCTGAACTCCCTGGTCCGTGGAAGCAAGCCGCCGGACGTTCACGGCCTGTGCCGATACTCGGCTGGCATCGGCCCGGATTCAAGATCGCGTGGTGTGTCCAAATGTAAGCGGGGTGTAACCCTTCACGAGCAGTGCAGGGTTGCGCGCTGGCGGCGACGACTGCGTTTGGCCTCCGCCGCCATGCAAACAGTGATATGTCTCCCGCGGCTGCGCCAGGGCGGCCTGTCTCGAAGACTCATCCTTGAACACCCCGACCGGACGGCCGACACCGGTGCTCGCGCGGCCACCCTCACGCGCTCAGATTGTGCCGTCGCTTCATGCGGTCCCTGCCGGTGTTCTGTCCGACCCTGAACTCGACGATGCGGCGGATGAGATCGGTGGGCAGTGGCTGGTCAAGAGGGAACTGCACCGAGCCCTTCCCGCTCTTGTATGGCTTGAGTTCCTCCTTGAAGGCCTCGACCCCGTTCCCCGTCGGATAGAACCCGATGTGCCTGTCGTAACCTGCGAAGTAGACGAGAGGCCCGTTCAGAACAAACGTGGGGATCCGGTAGCTTATCTTCTCCGTCGCGCCGGGCGCCGATGCCTTGATGAGTGCTCGCAGCTCCTTCAGCACGTTCTGAGTCTCGGGTGGGAATCCCGCGATGTAGTCGTCAATTGGGTTGGCTGCCGAGCTATCCCCCATGTTGCATAACCCGTTCCCCCTCCATGAGTAGCCGTTCGGGTTCTCGGGCGGATACTGGCCGGCACCGACCGCGCTTCATTCTGACGTCGCCTGGTCAGCGGGCCTTCTGGATCGCCGCGGCGGCGTCGGCTGCCCCCTGCGCCGCCATCTCGGACCTGAAGAAGTCGGCGGGCAGGGTCACCCCGGTGGCGTGGTTCGGGCAGTAGCCGTTCGGGACCTTCTTCAAGTACTGCTGGTGATAGTCCTCGGCAAAGTAGAACTCGGGCGCCGGCACGATCTCGGTCGTGATCGTGCCGTGGCCGGCAGCCCTCAAGCGGGCCTGGAAAGTATCGCGCGACGCCTCGGCCTCCCGCTGCTGGGCCTCGCCGTGGGTCAGGATCGCCGACCGGTACTGCGTCCCCTGGTCGTTGCCCTGGCGCATGCCCTGCGTTGGATCGTGCTCCTCCCAGAAGATCCTGAGCAGCTCACCGTACGAGATGCGCGCCGGGTCGAAGACGACGCGGACGGTCTCGATGTGGCCGGTTCGACCGGTGCACACCTCTTCGTAGGTCGGGTTTGGCGTGTAACCGCCCGAGTAACCCACGGCGGTCGAGACCACGCCGGGCTGTTGCCAGAAGAGCTTTTCGGCGCCCCAGAAGCAGCCCATTCCGAACTCGGCGATCTCGGTGCCTGGGGGATAGGGCGGCCGAAGGGACGCGCCGTTGACGGCGTGTCGGGCGGGAACCGGCATCGCTTCCGCGCGACCCGGCAGGACTTCGTTGGGGTTGGGCATTCGGAGCTTGTGGGAGTCGACGAACCATTTCATGACCTGAGTTTACGCCGCGTAACGAGGCCGGTCCGCTCCCCGTCCCGGCGGCCCGCCGGCTGAACCGGCAACTGCGCCGGGAGTCGGCCCCGGGCGTCAATTCGACCGCGGCATGCCCTGAGCGGCGGCGCCGGTGAGAGCTTCGACCCGTCCTCCGGCCCGGATTCTTAGACCTCGCCGAGGGGTCAGTAGCTGCCGTTCTGGCGGAGGCGCGTCAGCACCGCGGGCAGCCAGTGATCCAGGTATACGGCGTCGTAGCGCGCGCGAACCGTGGCCGCGGCGGTCACGCGATCGTACGGCGCGGCGTCGGCCAGGGCTTCTTCAACCGACCCGTACACGCCGCCGGCCACACCGGCCACGAGAGAAGCGCCCAGGGCGGCAGCCTCGTCTGTGCGAACCACTTCCAGCCGGCCGGGGCCCAGGGCGGCCTTGGCGACCACCCAGCGTCGATTGCGCGCTCCGCCGCCCGTTAGCTTGACGTGGTCCAGCGACGTCCCCGTGATGCGGGCCAGCTCGTCGAGCATCCAGCGCACGTGGTAGGCCGCGCCGTCGACCACGGCTGCGGCCAGGTCCGCGAGGGAATGCGTCTCGCGAAGACCCTCGAACTCCAGGCTGGCCGAAGGATCCCGGTGCGGCGCGGTGCGGCCGCGCAGGTAGGGCCGGACGAGCGGCTCGACCGGCCCCGGCCCGGCCATCTCGAGAAGCTCGACGAAGCGTGCGTATCGTTCGGCCTCCTCCGCGCCGCCAGCCATTGCGGAGGCGCGTCCGTGGCCTGCAGCGCCGGAACCGCCGGTGCCGCCCCGGGCCCGGGACAGGAACGTGGCCAGGAACCAATCGACCAGCGCACCGGACGACTGCAAGCCACCCGATACGTAGGTGAGCCCGTCCATCGCGTGGCAGCCGGTCGAAAAGCCGCCCCTGCGAATCTCATCGGCCAGGGCCGGCCGCTCCGTGATGAGCAACGTGGCCTCGGCGCTGCCCATCGAATCGAGAACTTCTCCCGGCTTCGTGACGCCGGCACCAAGAGCGGAGGCCAGGTGGTCGTGGCCGGCGATCGCCACTGGCAGCCCGCTGGGCAACCCCAATCGAGCCGCCGCCGCCTCGGTCAGCCCGCCGGCCGCGACCCCGAGCGGCAGGACCTCTGGCATCTCATCGGGACCAAGGCTGGCCAGGGCCAGCAGCTCGGAATCCCAGGCCCGGGCCGAGACGTCGAAGGCCAGCGTCCTGCAGGCCAGCGAGGCGTTAGTCGCGAGCCTGCCGGTCAGCTCGAGGGCGACCAGCTCGGCCACGCCGGCCCAGTGCCGCAGTCGCGTGAATTCGGCGGCCTTGTGCTCGCGCAGCCAGAGCAGCTTCGGGAGCGTGTACTTGGGCTCGGGACGAAGGCCCGTCCTCGCGAACAGCGGCGCCGCCCCGATCTGTCGTTCCAGCCACGCTGCCTGGCGCTCGGGTCGAGTGTCGTGCCAGGCCATGATGTCGCCCACGGGCACGTAGCGCCGATCCACCGGGACGCCGGCCTCGGCCATGCTGGCGATGCCGATAGCCGCGGGCCTGTGGCGAGGACCGGCTTTGGCCACGCATTCCGCGATCGTCGACTCGACCCCGGCGAGGATCTCGCCCGGACGGTGGTAGGCGCCGCCGCCGCGCACGGCGTGCGTTTGGGTGGCTCGGCGAGCGACGTGGACCACGCCACTGCCCGGCTCCACGAGCGCGGCCTTGATGTGGGTCGAACCGACATCCACCCCGATCAGCGTCCGGGTCGGGCCCATCCGTTGTGCAGGCATGGACCAATCATGGCGCAGGACGAGGAGTCCGTGGGGCGGAAGTCCGCCCCTTCACACCGGAACGGGCGGCCCGGACGCGACCCGGACCGCAGCTTCAAACCGGGGATGCGCGCGAGGCCGAGCGCGCTCTGAGATGGGGCGCCCGAGAATCAGCTCCGCTCGTTCGAGTTCCCCGCCTCCAGTCGGACCTCGACGGTCATCTCCTCGACCCCTCGAACGAGACCGATCTCGAGCTTTCCCGCGCCGGCCTTCGCAAGCGCCGAGTGCAGCTCGTCGGGATCGGTGACCGGCGATCCGGCCGCGGAGACGATCAGGTCGCCTTCGCGAACCCCGGCCTGCCCCGCCGGACCGCCCTCTTCGACGGCACGGACGAGTACGCCGTCACGATCGGGAAGACCGACTGCGCGCCGCAGATGCCGCGCCACGTGGCCCGGCGCGACGGCGATGCCCAGCCTGGGCCGAACCGTTGACTCGCCGCGCGCCAGGGCGTCGATGCGGGCCTTGAGCGCCGCGTCGGCCGGCAGCGCAAGGTAGAAGCCCTCGCCGAGACGCTGCGTGTTCAGCCCGAGCAGCCGGCCCTCGGCGTCGAGGATCGGACTGCCCGAGGAGCCCGACGCTAGAGGCGCCGTGTGCTCGATGCTGCCGCCGATGAGCCGCCCGCCGGGACCGCGGAACGAACGCGCGACGCCCGAAACCTGTCCCATCGTCATCCTGACTTCGCCGCCGCCCGCGCTGGCTACCGCGAACACGGCCGTCCCGATCGGCGGCGTCGCCGCCTCGGCGGCCCACGCCGGCGGCGCGACATCGCCGGTTTCGACCTCCAGCACGGCCAGGTCCCCATCCATGTCCATGCCGAGCAGCCTGCCCCGCTCGTGGCGGCCGTCGGAGAAGACGCAGGTGGCCCCATCGCCGTGGACGTTGTGGGCGTTCGTCACCACCCGGTCCTTCGCGACGACCACGCCGCTGCCGCGATGCCAGTGTCCGCCGATGCCGACAACCGCCGGCGCCGTTCGCTCGGCCACCTGGGCTATTGCCTGCTGAAGTTCGTCGAGTGCGCTCATCGATTGCTCCTCGGGTCTGCCGGATAGTCCCCGGACCGCAGTCTGACCGGCCCGTGTAGTAACTAGCGAGTAGCAAGTTACTCTCGTTTGGCCGAAGATGCAAGGCCCGAGCCGCTACGATGGGTCCCATGCCAGAAGATGCGCAGCCGCCGCCCCAGGCGTCCTCCGGGCCGAACGGAACTGAACAGTCGCCCCTGCAGACCGCGCTCGAGCGCGTCGGCGATCGGTGGAGCCTGCTCATCGTCGAGTCTTTGCTCGATGGATCGCGCCGCTTCAACGACCTTCAGGCTGCCCTGCCGGGCATCGCCGCGAACATCCTGTCAGACAGGCTGAAGCGCCTCGAACGCGAACGCGTCCTGCTGGCCCGCCCCTACTCCCAACGGCCCGTTCGGTTGAGCTACGGGCTGACCGCCGAAGGGCGCGAGCTGGCCGGGGCGTTGCGGCTGCTGGCCGATTGGGGCGCCCGGGCGAATTCGTCGGACGCCCTGCGCCACGGGGCCTGCGGCACTCCACTCGAGGCCCGCTGGTACTGTCCGACCTGCGCCCGAGCAGTCGCCGAGGACGAAACCACGGAGCTGCGTCGACTCTAGTTCCGGCCATCTGCGATGGTTGCGCCACGACCGAGCTCGGCGAGACCGAGCCGGGCGACTGCTGCTCCCTGCCCGAGGTGGCTCGCCGGTGGTCCGTCTCGACGGAGCACGCCCTGGGCTCGCGCGCGACCCCGGCCGTTCACCCTGGTCTGCCTCCGAACGCCGCCAAAGCCCGCGCCGTTCGTTAAGATGTGCGGGCCATCAAGGTCGCGGCCGCTCGCGTTGGCTGCGCCCGCAACAATCCACGGAAGGCGAGCATGAGTCGAAGTCCGCGCATCGGCATCCTCACCGGCGGCGGCGACGTCCCCGGCCTGAATGCCGTCATCAAGAGCGTCGTCTATCGCGCCACCGAGATCGGCTACGAGGTCTACGGCATCCGGCGGGGCTGGGAAGGGCTGACCCATATGAAGCCGGGCCCGGGCCTCGATCACGACTACATCATTCCGCTCGATCGGACCAACACCCGCTCGATCGATCGAACCGGCGGCACGTGGCTGCACACATCTCGGACGAACGCCCGGAAGATGAAGGCCGGCAAGCTGCCCGCCCACATCCCTCCGGACCGGCTCAGGCAACTCGAGGTCACGGACGGCGTCTACGACTTCACGCCCGTAGTCCTCGAGAACATCGACCGCCTCGGCCTGGACTACCTGGTCCCGATCGGCGGCGACGACACCCTGAGCTTCAGCCAGGTCCTGGCCGACAACGGCGTCAAGCTGGTGGCCGTGCCCAAGACGATGGACAACGACGTCCAGGGCACCGAGTACTGCATTGGCTTCTCGACCGCGATCACGCGGGCCAAGGACGCGATCAACCGCCAGCGAACCACCCTCGGCTCGCATGAGCGGATCGGCGTCTTCCGCATCTTCGGCCGAGATGCGGGTTTCACGGCCCTGTACACGGCATACGTGACCTCGGCCCGCTGCCTCATCCCCGAGTTCAGGTTCGACCTGGACCGCCTCGTGAAGCTCCTGGTCGAGGACAAGAACAACAACCCGAGCCGGTACTCGTTTGCAATAGCGGCCGAAGGCGCGACGTGGGAGGGTGGCGAGATCTCCGAGTACGGCCCTGCCGACTCATTCGGGCACAAGCACAAGCAGAACATCGCCGAGGTCCTGGCATCCGAGATCCAGGCCCGCTCCGGTCACGAGACCCTTGCCAGCGAGCTGACCTACGACCTTCGCTCGGGTGACCCCGACGCGGTCGACGCCCTCGTCGGCATTACCTTCGCCAACGTCGCCATGAACCTGATCGCCGACGGCGTCAGCGGCCGCATGGTCGCCATCCGCGGCGGCAAGTACAGCCACTCGCCTCTTCCGGACCCCGGCCTGGGCCCACGCTCGGTCGATGTCGCAACCATGTACAACGTCGATCGCTATCGCCCGATCTACACCGACCGGATGGGCCTGCCGCTCCTGCTCGGCATCCCGGTTCCGGAGGATCCGTCCCTCCTCTAGCTGAACGTTGGCGGAAACCCGAAGTCCTTGACATTCGCCCGTGGCCTTCGCCGATCCGCCGACGAGTGAATCGGGGTGCGTTTGACATCACGGCCCAGGCAAGGCACGGTTCACGAGTGACGACGTCATCGTCTTCGGCGCCTCTCCTCAACGGTCGCGACCTGCTGCTGGCCAATGGCCTTTCCGTCGAGGGCCCGATCCTGTGGGGCAGGCCAGCGAGCGGCAGCAGCCCGGGCGTCTTCATCGTCGAGCTGCCGGCGCCCCAGCCCAGGGTCTCGATCGATCCGGATGCCATTCGCGAATGGCTGGGCCGTGCCCCCGACCTGCGCCTGGACGGCAAGCGCCCAACAGTCGCCGAGCTTCAGTCGCGCCTGGCTTCGTTCTGGCTGCCCGGGCAGGCGATCCTGTACATCGGCTCGAGCCAGAAGTCCGTCTCGGCCCGACTGGCCGCCATGTACAGGACACCCCTCGGGGAGAGGCGGCCGCAGCCGTCCGGCTACTGGATCAAGACGCTCCGCGATGTCGGCAAGACCCGGATCTGGTGGGCCGTCACGACTGACCCGGAACTGTACGAGGACGCTCTGCTCGAGGCCTTCACGAAGACGACCGGCGAGCTGCCCTACGCGGTTCTCTCGACGCCCGGCGGAAAGAGCCGCGATCACGGCCTTACCGCGCCGCTGCATGACGACGAGGCCGCCCGACCGGCCCGGATCGCGAGGGTCACGCCCCTGCCCAACGCCGACGAAGGCGAGATGGCGCTGAGCAGCTCAGCGTTCCGGACTCCGGCCACCAGGCCGGCTTCGCTGGCTAAACCGGCCCGCGCCAGGGCGGCGCCCCGCAAGACCTCGAAGCCGGAGCCACTCAGGACCGGACCGTCGGCGATCGAGACACCGGTGATCCGACGGTCGTCGAAGGGGGCGTCCGGCGCGAGCCAGGCCGTCGGTTCGGCCGGTGGCCCAACGCACCTGACGGCCGAGGGACTGGAGGCCCTGCACGTCGAGCTCGAGGAGCTGACGACGCGTCGTCGGCCAGAGGTAATCGGCCGTATCAAGGCCGCCCGCGAACTGGGCGACCTGAGCGAGAACGCCGACTACGAGGCTGCCCGCAAGGAGCAGTCGTTCCTCGAGGGCCGCGTGCAGCAGCTCGAGCAGATGATCAAGTCGGCGGTGGTGATCGAGGCGAGTTCCCAGGGCGGCAGCGAGGTCGTCCTGGGTTCGACCGTGGTGGTCGAGACCGCAAAGCATGGCGAGGAGACGTTCACGATCGTGGGTTCCGCGGAAGCCGACGCAGCAAGCGGCAAGATCAGCTTCACCTCGCCGATCGGGCGGGCGCTGATGGGCCGGCACCCCGGCGAGACCGTCAGCATCCAGGTGCCCTCGGGCACGGTCGACTACAGGGTCGTCGAGGTCTGCTAGAGAGAACGGGCGGCGCGGAAGGCCCGGGGCGACTCAGCCGGCCCGGTCTGAATCCTCGCCCTGTCGCGCCATCCCCCCGCGGGACGGCGCCCTAGGAATTCGAAGCTACGAAGACCGGGACGTCCCCGACCGAAAGGACTTTGTCGGGACCCAGTTCGGCCCGGCTGCCGGCGACTACAAGGGAGACGCTCACGTCTCCGCCGGCCACGAGCATTGGCGTCCCGAGAGCGACCCGCCCGTCGACCACGATGTCCCTCTGGAGAGTGGCGCCGTCGAAGCTCGGCGTCCCGTCGCCGTACACGAGCAGCTGGTTCATCGCGTGAGCCGGGTCGATCGCATCGGCCGGCAGGCCCAGTCGTGTTGGATCGATCACCTGCCATGCTGTCAAGCCCAGCTGCTCGACGAGGACGTGGAATCCGCCGTTGCTCGGAATCGCATCGACGATCGGCAGCGAGCCGCTGAACCGAACGACGACGCGCGGCGTATTCGACCAGCCGGCCAGTCCGAACTCGTCGAACGAAACGTCGACCAGGGAGTCGGCCTCGGACCGGATATCGACCGGCAACGCGACGATCCACCGGTCGGCCGCCGAGGGAATCGAGGCGAGCTTGTCCGAGATCAACTTGGACACCACCGGGCCCGTCAGGACGATGCCGCCCGTTTCGGCACTCGAACCGTCGGCCTGACCCATGGTAACGAGGGGCATGAACTGGCCCGCGTACGAGCCGGCCTTGAGGCCGTACTTGTTCGACGCGAGAGCCCAGTAGGTGGCCTTGCCCTGCTGGATCCTGACCTCGAGGCCGGGCAGAAGCGTCACCGGGATGGTCGACCCATCGGCGGCGTTGTAGACAAAGCCGTCACCTTCTTGAACGAAACCGGCGGCACCGGTAGTTGGACCGGCCGAGGACGAAGGCGATGCCGAAGCGCTCGGCGCGGGACTGGTGGGACGGACGGCGACCGAGGGGGTCGACCGAACGGGCGTCTGCGAGGGGCCGGCCGAATGAGAGCCGGGTGGGCTTGACGAGGTTCCCGAGCCGCCGGCCGTGGCCCCGCCGCCGGCGACGAAGCCAGAGTCGAGGACCAGCGCCGCGATGCCGATTCCGATCATGACGACGGCAACTCCGGCCAGGACCGCGACGACGCGCCGTTTCGGTTCCATCGGCTGGCAACTCCGCCTGCAGGGACTCGGTTGCAGTCTAGCGACGTCGGCGCAAAGGCACGGGCGTCAACGGGGCCGAATGGCCCACGCCCGCCGACCTGATGGCACTGCCCGCGCCACAGGTCCGAAGGCATGCTCGCATCATGGATGAGTACGCCGCCGTCATTGCCACGCTCAACCACACGTGGTTCGGAGCCGAACTCTCGCCCGAGACACAGCAACGCCTGGCCAGGCTGGGCGAACTACAGGACTTCGAGGCGGACGAGGTGATCCTGCGGGAGGGCGACGACGCCCGGGAGATGGGCATCCTCCTCTCCGGGCGGCTGGCCCTGCAGACGCTCGTCCCCGAGCGGGGGCCGGTCACGATCCTGAGCGTCGAGCCGGGCGACATCTTCGGCTGGTCTGCCGTCCTGGCCGACACCAAGGCCCAGTCTACGGTCGTGGCCACCCAGGTCAGCAAGGCCCTCGTGATCGAAGGCACGACGCTTCGGGCGGCCCTCAAGGAGGACCACGCCCTCGCCGCGAGTCTGTACCCGCAAGTCCTCAAGGCGGTGGCCCGGCGCCTCAGATCCACGCGGCTGCAGCTTCTCGATCTGTTCGCCGGCTGACGGTCGGCCCGAGCCCGTATCTCGCTCGTCTCCCCAGGAGGATACCGGAGCCGTGATCACCAGCCCCGCGCAAGACCAGGCGGCCGCGGCCAGCCAGTGCTTCCTCGCCCGCGAGGACCTCGGCGCCCTGATCGACGCCGTCCGCGACAGCGGTCGGCGTCTCGTCGGCCCTACCGTCCGTGAAGGTGCCATCGTCTACGACGAGATCCAGACGGCGGCCGATCTGCCGGTAGGCTGGCGGGACGAGCAATCCGCGGGTCACTATCGGTTGGAGCGCAGCACGGACGATCGGGTCTTTGGCTACACGGTCGGGCCGACTCCATGGAAGAGGTTCACCTTCCCGCCCAACCTGACGATAGCCCGGGCCCATCGAACCAACACCTTCGGTTTCGACCAGCCCGTGCCGGACGCTCCCCCGGTGGCCTTCCTGGGAGTCCGAGCCTGCGAGCTCGCGGCCCTCGCCGTTCAGGATCGGGTCTTCCTGGGAGGCCAGTTCACCGACGAGGACTACCGGGCTCGACGGAGCGCGGCCTTCATCATCGCCGTCCAGTGCACAACGTCGTCGAGCACATGCTTCTGCACCTCGATGGGCACCGGGCCGGAGGTGCACGGCGGCTACGACATCCTCCTGACCGAGATCGACGGGGGCTTCGTCATCCAGGCAGGATCGACGGCTGGCGCTGCCGTCGTTGCCAAGTTGCCGACGCGCCGTCCCTCCCACGCCGAGACCGGGGCGGCGGTAGACAACGTCGAGGCGGTCCGGACCGGGATGGGCGAGCCGCTGCCGATGGCCGGCGTGGGCGATCGACTCAAGCTGCAGCTCGACCATCCGCGCTGGGCCCAGGTCGCCGAACGATGCGTCGAGTGCGGCAACTGCACCATGGCCTGCCCGACATGCTTCTGCACCTCGGTCGTCGAGAGGTCCGACCTGGACGGCAAGTCGTGCACAACCGAACGGCAGTGGGACACCTGCTTCGACGTCGGCTTTGCAAAGGTGGCCGGCGGCGATTTCCGAGCCCGACCTCGCGACCGGTACCGCCAGTGGCTGACCCACAAGTTCTCGACGTGGTGGGACCAGTTCGGCAGCTCCGGTTGCGTCGGCTGCGGTCGGTGCATCACCTGGTGCCCGGTCCGGATCGACGTTCGCGAGGAACTCTCAGCCATCGCGCCCCCCGTCGCACCGATCGCCCGGCCGGTGGCGGTGGAGCCGGTCGCCGCCAGCCCGGGCAGCTATTCCATCGCCCGAGTGGCGTCCATCCGGTCGGAGACGGGGGACACCGCCACGCTCACGCTGACGGACCTCGACCCGGCGTTCCTGGCCGGCCGGCCGGGCCAGTTCGTGATGGTCGCGCTGCCGGCCTTCCCGGCCGTGCCGATATCGATGTCGCGCTTCCGGGCCAACGCGATCGAGCTCACGATTCGGGCAGTAGGTCCCACGTCCACGGCCCTTGTGAACCTGCACCCCGGCGCCAGGGTGGGCCTGCGCGGGCCACTCGGGACATTCTGGCCCATGCAGGAGGCGTACGGCCGGCATGCCGTCGTCGTCGCCGGTGGCGTCGGCCTGCCGCCACTCCGCGGCCTGGTGGATGCGCTGGTAGCCAACCACGACCGCTTCGAGTCGGTCTCGCTCTTCTACGGCTCACGCACGCCGGAGGATCAGCTCTATTGCGACGACCTGGAGGCCTGGTCCGCGAGCAAGGCCATCGACGTCACCGTCACGGTGGACCGGGCCGGTCCCGATTGGAAGGGACGGGTCGGCGTAGTCACCACCCTCTTCGACATGATCTCCTGGGATTGCACCAAGGTCACAGCCTTCGTCGTGGGACCGGAGCGGATGATGCAGGCCTCCGTCCAGGGTCTCCTCTCCAAGGGCGTCCCGGGCGACCGAATCCACGTCTCGATGGAACGCCACATGGAGTGCGGCATCGGGCTGTGCGGGCACTGCCAGATGGGGGGCCGCTTCGTCTGCAAGGACGGCCCGGTCTTCCGGCTCAACGACCTCGGCGCCATGTTCAACCGCGAGGGAATCTGATGGCCACCACGGGCAGAACCGTACGACCGCGAGTCGCCGTCGCCAAGTTCGCTTCCTGCGACGGCTGCCAGCTCACTCTTCTCGACCTCGAAGACCAGCTGCTCGAGATCGTCTCGCGATTCGACATCGTCGAGTTCCCCGAGGCCACATCGCGCCGGTCGCCGGGTCCCTACGACATCGTCTTCGTCGAGGGTTCCATCAGTGCGCGGGAGCACATCGACCAGGTCAAGGAACTGCGCAAGCAGGCCCGTGTGCTGGTCACGATCGGGGCCTGCGCCACGGCCGGCGGCATCCAGGCAGTGCGCAACTGGGCCGACCACGACGCCTATCGCGCGTCGGTCTACGCCCACCCCGAGTGGATCGAATCGCTGGCCACGGCAACCGCTGTAGCCGACCACGTCAAGGTGGACGCGGAGCTGCGGGGCTGCCCGATCGACGGCGGGCAACTGACCGAGCTGCTCACGTCGGTCCTCGTGGGACGTCGACCCCAGATCCGCGACGAGGCGGTCTGCCGCGAGTGCAAGCGCAAGGGCATCGTCTGCATCGTCGTCGCCAGGGGCGAAGCGTGCATGGGCCCGGTCACGACGTCCGGATGCAACGCCCTGTGCCCCACCTACGGCCGAGGCTGCTACGGGTGCTTCGGGCCGCGTACCAATGCCAACGCGAAGAGCTGGAGCACCGGGCTGCTCAGATCGGGCCGCCCGCCGGAGGAGGTCTGGCGGCTGTTCGCCGGTTTCACCGGTTACGCCGAGCCGTTCCGAACGGTCGTCACCGAGCTGGGCAAGGCCAGGGGCTAGGGCGACCGGAGTTCCGGCCCACCAACGCGATCCGCTCGAAATGCTTCCTGCCACCAACCGCGATCGCTTCGGCGGGAATCTGCTCCGCGGTCGAGCGCGGAAACAGGCGCGCCGATTCGGCGCGGTCGTGTCACCATGCAACCATGACTGAGCCGGTCGATCCTGCAGCGCCCAGGATGCCTGAAGCCCCCGCCGCTTCCGTTCGCCGGCATCGCCGGCGCCAGCCCACGGCCGAGTCTTCAATTATCCGCCATCCGGACTACCAGCCCGCGCGGCCGACCAAGGTCGCAATCGTCGGCGTCGGCCTGGTGGGCTCCACATTCGCCTACACTCTGCTGCTCTCCGGCATCGTCTCGGAGATCGTCCTGATCGACGTCAACGGCGAGCGCGCCGAGGGCGAGGCGATGGATCTGAACCACGCCGTGCCCTTCGCCCACCCGACGAAGATCTGTGCCGGCTCCTACGCCGACTGCCAGGGGGCCGCCATCACCATCATCGCCGCGGGCGTTGGTCAGCGGCCCGGCGAGACCAGGCTCGAGCTCGTCCGCCGGAACGCGGCGATCTTCGCCCAGATCGTTCCCGAGGTTGCCCGGGCCAATCCCGAGGGGATCATCGTCGTCGCCACTAACCCCGTGGATGTTCTGACTTACCTGACCCTGGAGCTGGCCGGATTGCCCGCCAACCGCGTCTTCGGCTCCGGAACGATCCTGGACACGGCCCGCTTCCGCTACATGCTCAGCGAGCACCTCGGCGTCGACCCGCGCAGCGTCCACGCTTTCATCATCGGCGAGCACGGTGACAGCGAGGTCCCGGTCTGGTCGCTCGCCAACGTGGCCGGGATGCGACTGCCGTCCTTCTGCGCGGAGAACGGGATCCCGCTCAGCCCGGAAACCATGGAGCGCATCTTCCGCCAGACCCGCGATGCCGCCTACGAGATCATCAGCCGCAAGGGCGCCACCTACTATGCGGTCGCCGCCGGCCTGCTGCGGGTCACCGAGGCGATCCTGCGAGACCAGAACACGGTTCTCTCGATCTCGAGCCTGGTCACGGACTACTACGGCATCGACAACGTATGCCTGAGTCTGCCAACCGTGCTGGGCCGGCACGGCATCGAACGCGTCCTGCGCCTGGATCTGAGCCCGCACGAGGCGCGAGGCGTCCGCAAGTCGGCCGCGGTGTTGCGCCAGACGATCGACTCGCTCAAGGAGACGACGCTGACGGCGGGAGCCCCGCAGCCGTAAGCGCTCCGCGCACCGCCGTAGCTGGCCCGAGCAGAGCCGGCCTGGGATCGCGCCTACCTCGGAAGAGGGTGCTCCTCGAGGGGCACATCCCAGTGGGCTTCGATCAGCTCGAACCGGCGCCGCTCCTCGCGGGCCAGCTTGTCGGCGTCCGGATAGAGGCGGGCGACGATCGCCGGGTCGGTGTGCTCCTCCATCGCGGCCCAGTCTCGATACGTGATCTCCACCTCGAAGGTCCAGTCACCTCGGCCGTCGCCGTGGAAGCGGGGCAGGTAGGCGCGCACGCCGAGCATCCGCCCCGACTCCAGCTGGGCGCGCAGCAGCGGCCAGTGGTTTCGTTCGAACAGCTCGACGAACTCGTCCTGGAAGCCCCACCGAATGGTGTAGAAGTACTGGACGGTCACCGGATTGGCCATATCGAACTCCTCCTCCCGGCCGGCGGCGCCGGGCTTCGAGAACATGCACTCGCAGCCTCGCAACCGATCCCGGGCAGCGCCCGCCAGCCTACACGCTCCGGCCGGGCCTCGCCTGAGGGCGACGATCAGGCGCATCGACAAGGCCCGGGATCCGAATATCGCGAACCGCGCGAGGCCGCGTCCCGGTCGGGCGCCGCGTCCCGGGCGTGCGGGCGGAAGCGTCCCGGGCGGCCGAGGCCTTCCGGCAGCGTCCGGAACACCCTTCGGCACCACGTCCAGGTGCCCGCCGGCACTCCGGCACCGGCTCTCCGTCGTCGATGCTTCAGCGACAACCCGATCTCGCCCACACCGGCACCGAGGTCGTGGCCGAGCCACCAACCATCTGCGCAGGCTAGACGAGACATGGCCAGCATCCTTCCCCCGCGTTCGCCCGACTTGCCCGCCCCCCGGCGGACCCCGCTTCAGCAGCGCCTCGAAGGGCTCGACGGCACCCACGCGGCTGCACCCCAGCTGGGCTTCATGCTCGCCGGCGCCCAATGGCGCGACTCCTGGCTGCACGGCTTCCGCAGCCCGTACCTGGTCATGGAGGTCATTCTCCTCGGGCTCGCCGGCGGTCTGCTGGTGTCGATACTCAACCTGGACGTGAAGCGCGCCTGGGTGCCCGCAGTGCTCCTTGTCGTGGACGCGGCAGGCAGCCTGATCCTGCTCGCCCGGATGCGCCGGGCCGCAATCGCACTCGGCGACGACGTCCGCTTCTGGCATCGCGAAATAGTTCGAGCGGAGCGCGAGCTACCGCCGGAACGCCGCGTGTTCACTCGCTTCAAGCTGCTGCAGCGTTCGCGCACTCACGCCGACACCGACGTGCTTGCCGAGCTGGCCCTGGCAGAGAATGGCCTCGATGAGGCCGGCCTGGACCGGCTGATCGAACCGTTCAACCTGAGCGCGACGCGCCGGCTGATCGAGAACCGCGTTCCGGCCCTGATCGCCGTGCTGTGGGTCTCGTGGGTCATCGCCGGCGTCGGCGCCCTCTACCTGCGCGCCACGGGCGTCATTCCGTGAGGACGTCCCGGGGAGCCAGGGTGCGCTCGTCCGTGACGGCGGACTGCCCGGGACCGCCGGATCCGCTCGAGTAGACACGCCTGATGCCCGTCACGAGTCGCCGCAACGACCGGACGCGGGCTCTGTTGAACGAGACCGAGATGGTGGCACGCCTGACGTTCAGGCGATCGGCGACCTCCGATTGCCGCAGGTCTTCCAGCACGGCCATTCGGGCCACCGTGCGCTGCCGCTCGGTCAGGCCGTCCAGGACATCGACCAGGGCCGGCGCGAGGTCGCCCAGCAGCGCATCTACGTCGGGGCGACCCGTCGACAGGACCAGCCTCTCGTGACCGGCACGCGCCCCGTCGATGACCCGGCGAGCCTCGACGAAGACCGGTCCCGTGCGCTGCGTGGCGGGGACGCCTCCCCCATCGGGGTCGGCGGCCGCCTCCCCTCGAACTGCGACCCATCGCATGCGCCGCGCTCCCGGTCCGAGAGCCGCGTTTAGGACGGCGGTTAAGGGATCGGCCTCCGGCGCGAGCAGCCCCTGGATCTCACCGTCCCGGGTGAACCCGAAGGGCGCCAGTCGCTCCTGCCCGTAGATCTCGTCCAGCGCGGCCGCAAGATCGCGCAGCCAGGCGGCCGAGCCGGCGCCCTCGCGCCGCGATCGAACTACCTCGCCCAACAGAACCAGTCCCCTGCAACCCGCCATCCGGCAGAGGCTAACGCCGACGTAGTTAGCCTTCAATGGCTATCTCGTCCGCAGATCGGCGGTGACGGCCGACCTGGAGGTCAAGGGGCGCAACGTCGCGCTGCGCGAGGTGACCGGGACGCCCAGGGCCTGTCGAACCCCCGAGGGGCTATCCTGATCGGGTGACGGACGATAGCCGCGCCCCGGGCCGGCCGGGCGCCTCCACCTCCGCGATACCCCGGAACCCGGGGCGCCGCGATCTGGGCCTGCGGGCCTCGATGGTCTTCCCGAACCACGAGATCGTGGAGCGCTACTACGTCCCGCTGATCTACACGGCGTGCCGGACTTGCTATTCCGAGCTGGCGCCGGACGACATCTTCGAGCGGGCGGTCGACGGTCGAATCCCGCCGGAAAAGCAGCGTGAGTTGATAGGGCGGGTCATTGAGTCCGGCCACGGCAGCACCATCGAGCACGTCGTCTTCACCTTCGCCATCTCCGGCGTCAGTCGCACTCTCAGTCACCAGCTCGTCCGCCACCGGGTGGGCGTGGCCTTCGACCAGCAGAGCCAGCGCTACGTGTCGTACAAGAAGGGCGTCTCGACGATGCTGCCCGGCACGATTGCCGAGGCCGACCCGTTATTGCTGGAGCGCTACGAGGACCAGGTCGAGGGCGCGCTGGAGCTGTACAGCGAACTGGTCGAGGCCGGCATCCCCGGTGAGGATGCGCGCTTCGTTTTTCCAAACGCGACACGCACGAACCTGGTCATGACCGCCAACCTCAGGGCCCTGATTCACATGTCCGGGCTGCGGCTGTGCACGATGGCGCAGTGGGAGATTCGAAGGCTCTTCCAGTTGATTCGCCACGAGGTATTCGTCGCCAGCCCGTTCCTGGGCAGCTTTCTGGCCCCGAAATGCGTGCCCCTCGGCTACTGCGATGAGGCCGCGAACCGGGACGGGCATTGTCCGATCAGACCGCACAAGGACAGAGTGTTGGGCGCCTGGGCCGAGAAGGCCCGCGCTGACCGCCCGGCCAAGCCCGATTCGATCGTGTAGACGGTCCTCGCTTGCACGGCCGGACCCGGTCGGCAGCCCCACGAGAACTCCCAGGCGGTACGTCTGGGGGCCGGTCCCCGTACCTCTACGGGGTGTCTATGCGAAACACTCCACCCATGATTCGCCTCACGGGCAGGCACCATCCGCAGGCCCGGGGATCCGCGACCATGATTCGCAGTCCCAAGCCGGGAGTCGCGGGCCTGAGAGTGGCATCGACGTAGTAACCTGAACTGGTAGACCCCGGCGTCCGGCCGGGGCCCCGGTAGAGCTGACAAACGGGGAGATCGTCGTGAACGAGACGTCGGAACGTCATAGAAACCGGTTCATGGCGGACCTCACGCAGGCCATGCGTTCGACCGCCGAGACGGCGCGGCAGGGGGCGATCGATCAGTGCGAAACGGACGCGAAGTCGTACGAGGAACAACTGCTAGCGGGATCGGACCACCAGACCGTCTCGCTGCGCAACGCTGCCGAGGCCGACGTTAGCTCCATCAACGACTGGGCGGCGTCCGAGATGGAGCGGATTCGCGTCGAGACTGAGCGGCGGATTGCGCGCCGACGGGAGCTTCTCGAACAAGAACTGCAGGACCACGCAGCCTCGACCCAGGTCGAAATCGCTGGCGTCCGGAAGCAAGTCTCGGACTATGAAGCGCAGGTCAGCGCCTTCTTCGAGCGACTGCTCCAGGAGTCCGATCCCACGGTCTTCGCCGCCATGGCCGCCCAGATGCCAGACCCGCCGCTTTTTGGAGGGGTCGACCAAGGCGGCGTCGCGCCGGACCTTCCGGGGCAACCCCAGGAGACGACTCAGTCAGGCGTCGAGGCATCCCCCGAGGGCTCGGCAACGGTCGAAGAGCCGGCGGTCGAAGAGCCGGCGGTCGAAGAGCCGGCGGTCGAAGAGCCGGCGGTCGAAGAGCCGGCGGTCGAAGAGCCGGCGATCGAAGAGCCGGCGGTCGAAGGGCCGGTGGTCGAAGGGCCGGTGGTCGAAGAGCCGGTGGCCGAAGAGCCGGTGGTCGAAGCGGTAGACGAGTCGGCCCTTGTCGGCGGTCGAGAGGCCCCGCTCAAGACAACGGCGATCCAGTCCACGCAGGTCGTCGTCGTCGGACTCGTCAGCGTAGTCAGCGTTGCCACCTTCAAGCGACAGCTTGGCCGTCTGGCCGGCGTGAAGAACGTGGGCGTCTCGTCCGGACCCGACGGCGAGTTCATCTTTGCCGTCAGCCACAGCTCGGACACCTCTCTGGGTTCGCTCATTCCGACTTTGCCAGGGTTCCAGGCGCGTGTCATGAACGAGCGCGAGGGCATGCTCAACGTCTCCGCCCACGACCCTGAGGCCGAAGGCTAGACTTCACCGGACGGTCCTCGTGCCATTGGGAGCTTCCGTCGCGTGCCTCGCTCAGCAGTCGCCATTTCTCTGCCGCAGGCTGAATCTGCCGGGGTAGGCGCGGAGCTCACGGAAGCCGGCTACGAGCCAATCGAGGCCCGGACTGCGAAGGATCTCGAGGGCCTTCTGCGCCGTCGCCGCGACATCGGCCTGGCCATCCTCGACGGCGAGAGCGACCCAAACCGGCTGCCGGAGATGTACTCGATCCTCCATCAAGGCGATCGCGACATCCCGGCCCTGATAGTCGTCGCGGCGCAGGCCCTCGACCGGATGAACCTGGCGGGCAAGGCCGGCGTCAACGACGAGTACTTCAGCCGACCATACTCGCCCGAGTCGCTGCGGTGGCGGGTCGAAGCCATGCTGATCCGGGCCGAAGCCCCCTCCGACGACGAGGCGAGCCGGGTCATCCAGGGCGTTTCGACCAGCGAGCCACCCCTCGAGGATCACCGCGGCCAGATGATCGTCGTCTTCAATCCCAAAGGTGGTGTCGGCAAGACGACGATCGCCATCAACATGGCGGCTTGGCTGCAAATCCGAAAGGCGCAGCGGGTTCTGCTGGTCGATTGCGATATGGTCACCGGTCACATCGCCTCGTCCCTCGGAATGGAGAACGTCCGAACAGTCGCCGACGCCTGGACCGAAAACCTCGACACCGCCGCGACCGAGGTATTCGCGGATATCGCGGCACGGCACCAGAACGGGGTCTCGGTCCTGGTCATTGCCGAGTCCCCTCTCCACGCCGAGGCCCTCGATCCGGGGCGCGTCGCCGAGGAAATCACGGCCGCCTGTCGCGTCTACGACTGGGTCATCGTCGACATGCACCCGGACTACGGGCCCCTCAACCAGGCCATCTTCGAGCGCGCCGACAGGATAGTCGTGCCGGTCACGCCGGACGTCCCCGCGATCCGGGCTGCCGTCCAGTTTCGCGAGGTCGCCATCGAACTCGGGATCCACAACCGCCTGGCCATCGTCGTGAATCGCGCCAACAGCGGCACATCGGTCGCCAACATGGAGCGGACCGTGGGTTTGCCGGCGCTGGCCGAGGTCCGGTCCGCGGGCCTGACCTTCGTTCGATCGGCAAACGAGGGTCGCTCGGCCGTGGAGCGTTTCCCCAAGGAGAAGGTCATCGAGGACATCCGGACGCTGTGCGATCGGATAATGGCCTCTGGCGATCCCGGGGTGGCCACGTCGGGCAAGGGCTTTCTCAGCATCTTTCGCGGCGGGCGCAACACGAGCGCGTCGCTGCGCGCTTCCTAGACGACGCTACGCCCGCGACCCCAAACCCCCGTCCGGGTCGGCATCGGTCGTGCGACCGGCCGTTGAGCCGCCGGGCTCGGCGGAAACGCCGGGCTCCGAGGTCGCTCCACCTTGTGCCGAGGCGTCCGCGTCGCCGGCTTTGTCCGGGGGCGGCGTGCCGTTCCGGACCGGTGATTGGGTGATGATCGCGCGCTGAGGCTGCGGGATCTCGACGCCACTCGCCAGAAATGCGGCCAGCACGCGCTTGCGCAGCTCGCCAGCGACGGCCCACTGTTCGGACGCTCGGACCTTACCGATGATCCTGAGAGTCACGCCCAGCTCACCGAGGGCCGAGACCTGATCCACGTGGGGCGCCTCGAGGATTCGGGGCCCGAAGTCCTCGTCGCTAGCCAGCCCCCGGCCGACACGATCGACCACGGCGATCGCCTGGTCGATGTCGGTGTCGTAGGCGACCTGGACGTCCTGGTTCACCAGGGCGAAGACACGGGTGAAGTTCGAGGCCACCGTGACCTCGCCGTTGGGCACGGTGTGCACCGTCCCATCGCTGTCGCGCAGCGTCGTCCGGCGCAGCGTGAAATCCTCGACCTTGCCCGTCACTCCGGCGATGCGAACCACATCGCCCTTGCCGTACTGGTTCTCGATCAGGATCAAGGCACCGTTCAGGTAGTCGCGGACCAGGTGCTGCGTACCCAGGCCGATGGCGATGCCGGCGATGCCAAGACCGGCGATGGCCGGGCCGATATCCACCTTGAAGGCGGCCTCGAGGATCATCAGGCCGGCGATGGCGACCACGAAGGAGCGGATGACGTTGACCGCCAGCGTCTCGACGGTGTCCTGCCGCTTCTTGATCTCGGCCGCGGTCAGCTCCGTGGCCGTGCCCTCGACGTTCTCGCGTTTGAGGAGCGCCCCGGCGACGCCTCGGACGAAGACATGGGCGAGGCGAATGAGGATGGCCGCCACGACCAGGATCGCGAGCACGGCGCCGACGGCCTGCGCCAGCGCGCCGACGTCGATCGCCCAATCGTTGCCGGTCGGCAGATGGACGTTGAGCTGCAGGAGGTTCGGCGTCGGGCTCGGCATGCCCATAGCCTGACATAACTCCTTGCTGAGGGTCCGACCATTGTCTGGACTCTCGCGGGGAGACCGGTGCGAGCCTATCCGGCAGATGACCGTTGGCGCTAGATGCCGGCCCTCGCCCTCTG
>JBEKVD010000021.1:0-41344 GCA_049514315.1 Candidatus Limnocylindrales bacterium
CGGCTGCTCGTAGTCGGTGGCGGCGTTGCCGAGGGCCGGCCGGATGGCGCTCGTGATCGCGTACGAGCTCGGCGGCGCCATGCTCGGCGCGGGTGTCAGGGCCGGTGTCATCTCCGGGACCGGGGTGGGGGTCCCCGGGGGGAGCGTCCCCGGCGGGAGCGAGGTGGCGGCCGTCGGGCTCGCGGTCGCGAGCTCGGTGGCGATCTCGGTGGCGCTCGGAGTGGCCCCGTTCCCGCCGAGGGCCGCGAGCGCGGACTGGGCCCCGAAGTCGAAGCCCGTGCCGATCACGGCGACCGCCGCCATGACGGCCACGCCGGCGAAGACGACCCGGCTGGGGCGCGGCAGCGGGATGGCACCGCGCCGGAAGGGCTCTTCGACGAAGAACCAGCTCATCGTCGCGACCGGGATCGAGAGCCCCGCGAGGGCGGCGGCCTGGGCCAGCGTGATGGTCTGGGGCGCCATGCCGCTGAGCTGCAGGGCGCCGCCGGTCAAGTACAGGCCGCCCAGGATCAGGATGGGCCAGTGCCACAGGTAGAGCGAGTAGCTGATCCTGCCGATGAAGCGGATCGGCGCCAGGCGGAGCAGGAGCCCCGGGCCGGTCGGCTCGGGACCCGAGGCGATGAGCAGGACCCCGGCGAGCGTGGGGACCAGGGCAACGGTGCCCGGGTACGGCGTCGAGACCGGGTTGGCCAGGACGGCCACCGCCGCGAGGGCCGCGAGGGCGGCCCAGCCGCCGAGGACGAGCAGCTGCCGGGCCGCGTTCCGGAGGTCGCCCGGGAGCCTCTCGAGCGAGCCCGCCCCGACCGCGAGCAGGCCCCCCGCGGCGAGCTGCCAGGCCCGCGTGGGGAGCATGTAGAAGGCGGTCGAGGGCGATATCTCGGTGATCGCGGCGCTGGCCGCGAAGGAGACCACGACGATCGCGGCGAGGGCGACGGCGGCGCCGGCGCGGGGCCAGCGCCAGGCCACGAGGGTGAGCAACGCCGGCCAGACGAAGTAGAACTGCTCCTCCACGCCGAGCGACCAGAAGTGCAGGAAGGGCGAGTAGTTGACCGGGTTGAAGTAGTCGGTCGTCATCGCGAAGCGGATGTTCGCGATCGAGAGGGCGGCCGAGGCCGCGTCCTCCATGACCGAGGGCCGATCCACGAGAGTGACCACGGCGTTCGCGAGCGGGATCGTGATCAGCAGCGTGACCGCGGCGGCCGGCAGGATGCGCCGGACCCGGCGGGCGTAGAAGCGGGAGAAGCTGATCCTCCCGTTGCGCTCGCGCTCGCGGATCAGGAGCCCGGTGATCAGGAAGCCCGAGACCACAAAGAACAGATCGACGCCGATGAAGCCGCCGGTGAGCAGCGCCGTGCCCGAGAGCAGGCCGGTGTGGAACAGCAGGACGAGCGAGACGGCGACGCCGCGCAGACCCTCGATGTCGGGCCGGAAGCCGTCCTTCTCGACGGCGCGGCTCTCCGGCTTGGGATGTGCGATGCCCGATATCGCCTTTTCCGAGTAATGCATCCCACGTCCTTCCGGTGGCCGCCGTGGCGCCCGGGGGGCGTCACCGACCCGCTCCCACGCGTGGCGTTCGATCTCGTGGCCCTTGACTCTAGCTCTCGATGTGCCGCTCTTCTAGACTGACCGCGCGCCTGTGCGTGCGTTTCGCGCCCCGGTTCTCATCGGCCGGCGGGCAGCGTGCCAATGGCGCGACAAGCCAACGCGTTGCGGCCCGGGAGGGGATCGTTGCCGTCTTCAGCCACACGGGAGGGCCAGGAGCTCTGCCCCGTCGACGACCGCATCTCAGGAGCCGCGATGTCCCGGCGTGATCGCGAGGTCGGTTTCGCTCGCGCCGGCGGCGCGAAGTCGACTGCGCGGCAGCAGCCCGAATGATCAGGCTTCTGGCACGCTTCCTTCGGCCCTACCGCTGGCGCGTGCTCATCGTCGTGACCCTGGTGGCCATCCAGGCGTTGGCGAACCTCTACCTGCCGAGCCTCAACGCAGACATCATCAACAACGGCGTCGTGCGGGGTGACACAGGCTACATCCTGCAAACCGGCGGCCGCATGCTGCAGGTCACCTTCGGACTCGGCGTCTGCTCGATCGTGGCCGTCTACTTCGCGGCCATGACGGCGATGGCATTCGGCCGCGACGTTCGAGGCGCGATCTTCCGCCAGGTCATGCGCTTCTCCCAGAAGGAAACCAACCTCTTCGGTACGCCCACGCTCATCACCCGCAACACGAACGATGTCCAGCAGGTTCAGATGCTCGTGTTCATGGGCCTCAACATGATGATCCTGCCCCCGATCATGGCCGTAGGCGGCGTGATCATGGCCATGCGAGAGGACGTGCCCCTATCCGGCACCCTGATCGTGATCATCCCCGTCGTCGTGGCCGTGGTCGGCACGCTTGCCACCCGCGCGCTGCCACTCTTCCGGACCATGCAGAAGCGCACCGACCGCATCAACCAGGTCATGGGCGAGACCTTGAGCGGGACGCGCGTGATCCGTGCGTTCGTGCGGACCGACCACGAGGCAAAGCGGTTCGACGCGGCCAACCAGGAGCTGACCGATACCGCGCTCGAGGTGAACCGCATGTTCGCGGTCATGATGCCGTTCCTGATCGGGATCATGAACCTCTCCGCCGTGGCCGTGGTGTGGTTCGGCGGCCTGCGCATCGACTCGGGTGGCATGCCGATCGGCAACCTCTCGGCCTTCCTCCTGTACATGATCCAGATCCTCCTCTCGCTGGTGATGGGGGTCATCGTGGCCGTGATGCTGCCCCGCGCCGCGGCCGCCGCCGAGCGGATCCAGGCTGTCCTCGACACCGAGCCGGACCTGTGCGACCCGGATGAGCCGGTCGAGACGGACGGGTTTCGCGGGCTGGTAGCGTTCCAGGGCGTGGAGTTCCGCTACCCGGGCGCCGCGGCCGCGGTCCTGTCCGGTATCGACTTCACCGCGCTCCCCGGTGAGATCACGGCGATCGTGGGCGGCACAGGCTCGGGCAAGACCACCCTGGTCAACCTCATCCCGCGCTTCTACGACGTCACCTCCGGCAGCGTCTCCATCGACGGCGTGGATGTCCGCCAGATGCGCCAGGAGGATCTGTGGCGGCTGATCGGCGTTGTGCCCCAGAAGGCCTACCTGTTCAGCGGCACGGTCGCCAGCAACCTGCGCTACGGCGATGAGAGCGCCGGCGACGATGCCCTCTGGAAGGCGCTCGAGACGGCACAGGCGCGCGACTTCGTGGCCGAGATGGGGGGCCAGCTCGAGGCGGCGATCGACCAGGGCGGAACGAACGTCTCCGGCGGGCAGCGCCAGCGCCTGGCCATCGCCCGGGCGATCGTCAAGCGGCCCAGGGTTTACATCTTCGACGACAGCTTCTCTGCCCTGGACTTCAGGACGGACCAGCGCCTTCGCGCCGCCCTGCGGCCGGAGACCCGCGACGCCACAGTCATCATCGTGGCCCAGCGCGTCGGCACGATCATGCACGCCGACCAGATCGTCGTCCTCGACGGCGGCCAGATCGTCGGCAAGGGCACTCACGAGCAACTGATGGAAACCTGCCAGACCTACCGCGAGATCGTCTACTCGCAGCTGACCCCGGAGGAAGCGGCATGAGCGGTCCCGCGGGCGGCGACGGACGGCGCGATCAGGCCATCCCGGGCATGGCCGCGGAGATCGCGGTCTCCGGTGTCGCTCAGGGCGGTGCCATGGGTGGCGCCCCGGGCACCGGGACCATGCCCCCGCCGGGGAGGGCGCGGAACTGGCGTGGCACGCTGGTGCGCCTCCTGCGCGTGATGAAGCCGGAGCGGGGGCTGCTGCTGCTGGCCGCCGTCTTCGCCCTCGTGAGCACGGCCGGCACGATCTTCGGCCCCAGGATCCTGGGTAGTGCCGTCAACCGGCTCATGGATGGCCTGGTCGGCAAGCTGCTTGGTCAGTACCTGCCGGCCGGCACCACCCACGATCAGGCGATCGAGGCATTGAAGCGGGTCCACAGCCCGCTGGCCGATCTGGTCGCCGGGACCAGGGCCATCCCCGGCGTGGGCGTCGACTTCGGGGCCCTGGGCATGCTCCTGCTCGGCCTGGCCGGCCTCTACCTCGGGTCCTTCGTCCTGAGCTGGATCTCCTGGTATGTCATGGCCGGCATCTCGCAGCGGACCGTGTACCGGCTCCGCCGCGACGTGGACGAGAAGCTCGCTCGGCTGCCTCTCAAGTACTTCGACACTCACCAGCGCGGCGACACGCTCAGCCGCGTAACCAACGACGTCGACAACATCAGCAGCACGCTGATGATGGGCCTGGGCCAGATCATCTCCGCCGTCGCCGTGATCATCGGCGTAGCCGCGATGATGCTCTGGATCAGCCCCCTGCTCGCGCTCGTCTCACTGCTCGTTCTGCCGGCGGTCATCGCGGTGACGATCCTGATAGGCCGCCCGTCGCAGAAGCAGTTCGCGGCCCAGTGGGAGAACACCGGGACCCTCAACGGCCACGTGGAGGAGTTCCACACCGGCCACGCCGTCGTGAAGTCGTTCGGGCACCAGGAAGCCGCGATCCGCCACTTCGACGAGGAGAACGAGCGGGTCTACCAGGCGAGCTTCAGGGCCCAGTTCATCTCCGGGCTCATGCTGCCGGTCGTGTTCTTCCTGGGGAACCTGAACTACGTGGCCATCGCCGTGCTCGGCGGCGTCCAGGTCGCCACGGGCACGATGTCCCTCGGCGACGTCCAGGCGTTCATCCAGTACACGCGCTCGTTCACGATGCCGATCACCCAGACGGCCGGCGTCGCCAACCTGCTCCAATCCGCGATCGCCTCGGCCGAGCGCGTATTCGAGCTCCTGGACGAGCCCGAGGAGATCCCCGATGCCGCCGTTCCCGAGGCACTGGTTGACGCCCGGGGCCACGTCGCCCTGGAGGGGGTCGCCTTCCGCTATCTGCCCGAGACGCCGCTCATCGACGACCTCAACGTTGACGTCCGATCGGGCGAGGTGCTGGCCATCGTCGGACCGACCGGAGCCGGCAAGACGACCGTCGTCAACCTGCTGATGCGCTTCTACGACATCGACTCCGGCACCATCAGGATCGACGGCATCGACACCCGGCAGCTGACCCGCGACAACCTTCGCCGGATCTTCGGCATGGTCCTGCAGGACACCTGGCTGTTCGGGGGCACGATCCGCGAGAACATCGCCTACGGCAGGGACGACGCCACGGAGGAGGAGATCATCGCCGCGGCCAGGGCCGCCCACGTGGATCACTTCGTGCGGACGCTCCCCGACGGCTACGACACCGTGATCGACGACGCCACCAATCTGTCGCAGGGCGAGAAGCAGCTGCTCACCATCGCCCGCGCCTTCCTGATCGACCCGCAGATCCTGATCCTCGACGAGGCCACCAGCTCCGTCGACACCCGGACGGAGGTCCTTGTCCAGGAGGCCATGGCCCGGCTGATGAAGGGCCGCACGGCCTTCGTCATCGCCCACCGCCTCTCGACCATCCGCAATGCCGACGAGATCCTGGTGATGGATCACGGCCGGATCGTCGAGCAGGGCAGCCACGATGAGCTGATCGCCCGTCGCGGCTTCTACTGCGACCTCTACAACTCCCAGTTCGAGGAGGCTATCGAGGAGGCCGTCTGACCTGGCCACCGACGCCGGCCCGGCGGGCCTGGGCCGAGCCGGTCAGTCCCCGCTTGCGAACTCCTTCATCGCCTTCGCCAGGCCCCGCTCGTAGGCGGCGATGAGGCGGTCCCATCGGGCCTCCACCTGGGCGTCCACCTGCTTTCGGGCGGGGTCGGCGTCGAACCAGGCGATGGTCCGTCGAATTCCCTCCGCGAACGGCGTCCGGGCATGGAAGTCGGGCACGAAGCGCTTGATCTTGGTTGTGTCGAAGACGGCGCTGTTCGACTTGTCGCCGAGCAGCGTGCCGGTCATTTCCGGCAGGCACGCCGCGATGAAGTCGGACGCGATGTGGACGATCTGCGCCTCGACGCCCGCTGCGGCGGCGGTCTGCCGATAGATCTCGTCCCAGGTCAGGACTTCGTCCGAGGTGATGTTGAAGGCGTGACCTATCGCGCTGCGGCGACCCAGCAGGCCCACGAATCCCCGCGCGAAATCGCTGTTGTGGGTGATCGTCCAGAGCGACGTGCCGTCGCCGGGAACGATGAGCGGCTCGCCCCGGCGCATCCGCGCGATCGCCGTGTAGGGCCGTTCCCAGCTGTTCACGACCAACGGCACCTGCGTGTCGCCGTAGGTGAGCGAGGGGCGCACGATCGTGACCGGGAACCCATCTTCTCGGTACGCTCGCGTCAATCGCTCCTCGCAGGCGATCTTGTTGCGCGAGTAGTCCCAGAAGCGGTTGGCAAGCGGCGTGTCCTCGCGAATGAGCCAGTCGCCCAGCGGCTTCTGATACGCGCTCGCCGAGCTGATGAACACGAACTGGTCGGTCCGGTCGCCGAACAGGCGCAGGTCCCGCTCGATGTCCTCGGGAGTGAAGGCGATCCAGTCGACCACGACATCGAACCGGCTGCCAGCCAGCGCTCGTCCGACCGCAGCCTCGTCATGCAGGTCGGCCAGGATCACGGATGCGCCACGGGCCCGGTCGGGATTGTGGCCACGATTCAGCAGAAAGAGGTCCAGGCCGCGCTCGACGGCCAGGCTGGTGCAGGCGCCGCTTATCAGACCGGTGCCGCCGACGAACAGGACCTTCATGCGCGGCCTCCCGAGTGGGTCAGGTGATGGAGAGACCGGCCAATGTTGCCACGCATCATGCCGCTCAGGCGGCGGCAGAGATGTGGTCAACGACACTGGGCCGGGGCAACCTCGTGCCGGATGCTCACCGGCGACCCACAGGGCGCCGCTTTCGGACCGCTCAAGACCGCCGGGGTGTGGGGCGCCGGTCCCGCCGCCGCCGCCGAGGCCCCGGGCCCGGCACGCGGCCCGGTCAGTCCAGAAACTGCTCCAGGGCCTTCTCATCGGCGGCGGAGAGGCGGCCGTCGCGCGACTTCAGCTCGAGCGCGGGGCCCAGAGTCTTGCCGGACAGCGCGGCCCGCATCTTCGGGAACTGGCTGCCGGTCATGAGCTTGTAGGTGGTGAAGAGCGCGACCTTCGGCCGGGGCCCGGTCAGGGGCGGCATGTCGCGAACGAAGGCCAGCCACGGCTCGTCGGGGTGCTGCATCACGACGAACCAGCCGCTCGTCCAGCAGCCGAGGAGGAGGTAGTCGGTGCCGGCGAGGGATGCCATGTCGCATTCGCCGACCGATGCGACCTGGGTGTCCACGCCCCTGCCTTCGAGGAACGCGGCGATTGCCTCGCCGTACCGGCGAGTCACGCCCGAATGGCTGCGGTACACGACGATGGCCTTCTTCATGGAACCCTCCTGTTCGGTTTCGCGGAAGAGCTTGCAGACGCTCGGCTGCGTGGGCCAGTGCCGTCGGTCGCGTCCGGACGGGGAAGGCCGCCCGAGGTCGGTCGAGCAGCGGAGTCGGGCGGTCGATCGAAGTCGGATGGGGGCGGTTCCATCGCGATTCCTCGGCAGCTGCCCCGGAGGTCACCGTCGGCCGGTCCATCCAGCCCTTCGACACCAGCCGGTTGCATGCCAGACTCCGGGCTGACCAGTCAGCGGGAGGAGCGAGTGACAACCAAGCAGCAAATCGACGACTTTCTGGCCCTCAAGCGCATCGCGGTCGTGGGTGTGTCCCGAGACCCGAAGGGCTTTGGCACCGTGCTCTGGCAGGAGTTCCGCCAGCGCCGTTACGAGGCCATCCCGGTCAACCCGGCCGTGACGGAGATCGACGGACAGCCGTGCTTCGCGAAGGTCCAGGACATCAAGCCCGGCGTCGAAGGCGCGCTGATCATGACGTCGAAGAAGTCGACCGACCAGGTCGTCCACGACTGCGCTGAGGCCGGCATCAAGCACGTCTGGATGTACGGCGGCATGGCGCCGGGCGCGGCCACCAAATCCGCCGTGGCGTTCTGCGAGGAGAAGGGCATCAGCGTCGTCCAGGGGCTGTGCCCGTACATGTTCCTGCCGGGTACCCCTGCATTCCACGCCCCGCACCGGGTCTGGAAGAAGCTGACCGGCAGCTACCCGAAGTAGGACCGCCGGCCGGTGTGGCCGGTTCGGGCGCGGTCCACGCCCGCGGTCGACCGCGGGCCGCTCCGGCTTCGGGCGTGGCAGCCTGCTAACCTCGAACCGTGTCTGACGGAACGGATTTCCTGGGCGGCGCGATCGGGCGGATAGTTCTGGCCGACAACCTGGCCGTGCTGGCCATCCTGCCTGACGACTCGATCGACCTCGTCTACATCGACCCGCCCTTCAACACCGGCAAGCGACAGACGCTGAGGCGCCTCCGAACCGTTCGGGACGAGGTGGCGGGCGATCGAACCGGATTCGCCGGGCGGCGCTATCGGACGATAAGGCTGGGTTCGGCCAGCTACGTTGACGTCCACGACGACTACCTGGACTTCCTCGAACCGCGGCTGGTCGAGATGCGCCGGGTCCTTCGGCCGAGCGGCAGCCTGTATCTCCATCTCGATCCGCGAGAGGTTCACTACGCGAAGGTCCTATGCGACGCGATCTTCGGGCGAGGCTGCTTCCTCAACGAAGTCATCTGGGCGTACGACTACGGGGGTCGGACCAAGCGCCGCTGGCCGGCAAAGCACGACGACATCCTCGTCTACGTGAAGGATACGGAGCGATACTGGTTCGACGCCGAGGCGGTCGAGCGCATCGCCTACATGGCGCCGGGCCTGGTCGGGCCCGAGAAGGCGGCTCGGGGCAAGCTCCCGACCGACACGTGGTGGCAGACGATCGTGCCTCCGGGCGGCGCGGAACGGACCCGCTACCCGACCCAGAAGCCGGTAGCCGTGTTGCGGCGGGTCGTCTCGGCGTCCTGTCCACCTGAGGGAGTGGTGGCGGACTTCTTCGCCGGCAGCGGCACCGCCGGCGCGGCGGCGCTCGAGCTGGGCCGCCGCTTCCTGCTCGTAGACTCCAATCCGGAGGCAGTGGCGATGATGGCGCACCGCTTCCGGGACGTAGCGGGGGTCGAGCTCGTCGGAGCCTAGCCGGCCCCGGCGCGATCGATAGACTCGCCGGCGGCAGCGGGCGCCGCCGCAAACTCGCCGCCGGCAGCGGGCGCCGCCGCAAACTCGCCGCCGGCAGCTGGAGCCGCCGCCGGGCGCCGCTCGATGCGAACGGTCGGCATCAGCCGCAGCGCAACGGCTGCCACGACCGCGGCGTCCACCGCCAGGATGATGAAGACCCACTCGAGCCCGCCGGACAGGGACGATCGCATCGCCGCCAGCTGCGCCGCGGGAATGAAGTTGCGACCAATCGGGTCGAGGACGACGGCCGAGGAGTTGCCCACGGCCGCGGTCACGATCCCGCCGAGCAGGCCCACGCCGATGGCCCCGCCGATCGTGCGGCTGAACTGGACCAGGCCTGTGGCCACTGCGCGGCGCTGCCACGGAACCGCTGCCTGGACCATGACCAGGATGGTCGTCGCGGAGAGGCCCATCCCCAGGCCGGTGATCGCTTCGCCCAGGGACGCCACGACGAGCCCGCCCTCCAGCGTGCCGGGTTGAATCGCCTGGGTGACGACGCAGGTGCCGACGACCAGCATCGCCATCCCGACCAGCACCGTGGGCCTCGCGCCGAAGCGAAGCAGAGCCCGTCCGCCGACGATCGAGCCGATCGGCCAGCCGATCGACATCGCGGCTACGGCCACGCCGGCCTCGAGCGCCGTCCCGCCCATCACACCCTGGACGAGGGGCGGCACGTAGGTCGAGAGGCTGAACATCACCACGCCCGACAGGCCGCCGATGGCCAGCCCGGCTGCGATGACCGGCACGCGGAGCAGGCCCAGGTCGATGAGCGGCTCGGCGATCCGGCGCTCGAAGACCACGAACGAAGAAAGAAGCGCGAACGCCGCCACGACCAGGCCCAGCGTTATCGGCGAGGTCCAGCCCCACAGCTGGCCACCCTCGGTGGCCGCGAAGAGCAGCGAGACCAGGCCCAGCGTCAGGATCCCGGCGCCGACAAAGTCGAGCCGGTGGCGATGATGCTCGACCCTCTCGTGAAGGAAACGTCCGATCAGGATTGCTGCGATCAGGCCCACCGGAGCGTTCACGAAGAAGACCCAGCGCCAGCCGACCGTCGTCGTGATGATGCTGCCGATGGCCGGGCCTACGACGGCGGCCGCGCCCCACACGCCCGAGAAGAGGCCCTGGATCCTGGCCCGCTGCTCGCTCTCGAAGGCGTCGCCGACGATCGTGAAGGCGATGGGCTGGACTGCCCCGGCGCCGAGGCCCTGGATCGTCCGAAAGAGGATCAGCAGGGTCATCGAGCTTGCCAGGCCGGACAGCATCGATCCGCCGATGAAGAGCGCGATGCCGGCCAGGAAGACCGGCTTGCGACCGTACATGTCGGCGAGGCGGGCATACAGGGGAACGGTCACGGTCGACGCCAGGAGGTACGCGGAGAATACCCAGCCGTACTCCGAGAGGCCGCCGAGATCGCCGATGATGGTCGGCATAGCCGTCGAGACGACGGTGCTGTCGAGGGCGGCCACGGCGAGAGCGGCCATGACCCCGGCGGCGACAACGAACTGCTCGGGCGTCATGCCGATCCGGCGGGCGACGGCGTGACGCCGCCGGGCAGGCGGCGTTGACGGGGTGGGCGCAACCGGTGGAGCAGCCACCGCCCTGGCGGCCGGAACCGTCGGCACGGCTGACCCGGCTTCGACCGCCGACGTGTCGGGGCTCGGGCTGGGCGGCTTCGGCATGGCCGACAGTCTACGGGTTGCGGCGTCGGCGTCTCGTTCGTGCCCGAGTAGGCGAGAATCGGCCCATGGAGCGAAGCTGGGAGCGGGCGCGTCCGTTCGTGGAACTACCGCCCGGAGAGCTCGATCGGCTCGTCGGCGATGCCATGCCGGGTGCCCGCGTCGTGGCGGTCGCCCCGCTGAGATCGGGCCTGCGCAACACGAACTACCGGCTCGCTCTTGCGGATGGAGACGTGGTCGTGCTGCGCCTCTACGTGGCGGATACGGACGCATGCGCCCGAGAGGCGGCCGTCCTCGCGGCGATGGCCGGCCGTGTGCAAGCGCCGCGCGTGCTCCACTCGGATGCCGCGGCCGCGCCGCCGTTCGCAGTGCTGGAATGGCTCGACGGCCGGAGCCTGGATGAGGTCCTGGGCGGGGTCGACGCGGCCACGGCCTGTCAACTGGCCGCTGCCTGCGGGGCCGCGCTCGCGCGGATCCACGAGATCCACTTCCCGGCGGCGGGGTTTCTCGGTCCGGAGATGAGCGTCATACGGCCGATGCCCGCCTGGGGCGCTGCGGTCGGAGAGGCGCTCGATGGACGTGTCGTGGAGCGGCTCGGGCCGGAGCTGTCCGACCGGGTGCGGGCGACGGTCGATTCGAATGCCCGCGCGGTCGAGCCGGCATGGTCGGAAGCCGTGCTCGTCCATGCCGACTTCCGGGCATCGAACCTGCTGGTGCGCGAAGTCGCCGAGACTTCGAGCGTCTCGCACCGCCGGTTGGGCCGGGATGAAGCCGATCGTTCGACCGACCCGGCGGCCGGCGGCTGGCGCCTGACCGGCATCCTCGACTGGGAGTTCGCCTGCGCCGGCTGCAGGCTGATCGACTTCGCGACCTTCCCGCGCGACGAGAATTCGCGACCACCCGGCTTCGGCCATGCCTTTGCCGCGGCCTACCTCGCCGCCGGCGGCACACTGCCGGCGAACTGGCGACGCCTCACTCGCCTGGTCGATCTGCTCAACCTGGTGCAGCTGCTTGCCTGGGCCGACGATCGCGCCGCCACGGAGCTGCGCCGGTTGGTGGCGGCGACCCTGGCCGAAGCCTGAACGGCTCTCGCGTCAAGCCCGGGCCTGGCGACAACGCTCCCCCCAACGCGTGGGCTCTGCCAGATCGAGTCGGGGCGACGGGACTTGAGGACGAGACGACAAGTTGGCCCCGAGGCTGTCACCGTCGCGTCGTTGTGCATGCTGGGCCACCCTTGCGGCGACTGAGAGGGTTTCGTCGAGGATATGTCTTCCTCGAAGCTGCCGGATTGGGCGGGACGATTGGCTCGCAGGTCCCTTCAGAAACCTGGTGCCGAAAAGGCAGCCGATCCGCCTCCGACGGCTGAACCACCTTCGCAATTGGCGAGGGCCGGAGGATAGGTCCGGCCCTCGCCACATGGCCACAGCCTGGACGCGTAACCCAGGCTGGCGTGCCTGGAGATCCCGGCGTCGCGCGCCGACCGGGAGCGCCAAGTAACCCTAGCCTTCGACCTCGCGCTCGAGGAGCACCGGCAGCGGGATGCCGGGCTGAGCCGCTGGCGAGTACGACGGGTGGTACGTCAGATCGACGCTGACCGCCCGCCAGCCCTGCTTGCCCAGCTCGGTGAGCCGCTCCACCAGCTCGGAGATGTGCTGTTCGGGATGCTCCTGGAAGGGCATCTGCTCGACGCGATACTCGATCCTCTTCATTGCGCCGTTCCTTTCCGCCGTTGCAGCGGGCATCGCCGAGGCGCAATGCCTCTTGACTGTCTGCAACGCGCACACCATCGGGCGGGTAGCAGGGGCATGACATTGACTACGGTCACCGCGTGGCCGGGATGGCCGTCTAGACTTGGCGTCGTCGAGACGATCGAACTCACGGTTGGGCGTGGCGATGGCCACCGAAGCGCATGGACGTGAACGGCTCGCGGCCCTTGGGCTGCAGGGCGGCTTCCTGTACACGCTGCCAGAGGACGCTACCGATCGACTCCTCGATCGGGCCCTCCGAATCACAGTTCCCGCCGGCGTCTGCTTGTATCGGGGTGACGAGCGGCCGCGCGTGATCGTGGTCCTGACGGGCCTGCTGCGCGTCTTCCTGACTTCGGTCGAGGGGCGTCAGGTCACCATCCGGTATGCCCGCAGCGGCGATGTGGTGGGACTCATGCTCGTGTTGGGCGGGCCGGTGCCCATGAGCATCGAAGCCCTTACGAGCGCTTCAGTGCTGGCGCTCCGAGCGGACACGCTGCGCCGCGCGCTCGGTTCCGATGCCCTCCTCGCCCGTTCCTGCGCGCAGGAGCTCGGCCGGCAGCTACGACATGCGTTCGAGGATCTCGCGGCGCAGGCCTTCCTGCCCCTGCGTCAGCGCATCATCATCCAGCTGCTGGCCCTCGCGACCCCGGGCCGGGGACGTCACCTGGTCGTACACGCCAGCCACGAGGAGCTGGCAGAGACCGTGGCATCGGTCCGTGAGGTCGTCACGCGTACCCTGGATCAGCTCCGTCGCGAGGGGTTGATCGAAACCGAGCGCGACGAGATCGTCCTGCTCGATCCCGTGCGCCTCAGCCAGGAGATCGGCAGCGGCGCGGAGGCCCGTGCATGAGGCTTCGACGATCCCTCGGAGCCCGCCTGGGTTAGGCCGACCAGCCAGGGCTGCTGCCCTCCATAGTAGGCGCACCCGGCGACCGGGGGCAGCCGGCATCCGCTCTTCAGCGGATCGGTGGTGCCACCGGCAGCAGGTCGGGGACTGGCTTCGGGGTGGCGGCGCGGGCGTCGGCCAGCGTGGCCAACGCTGCCAGCCGCTCGTCGATCGCGGCCAGCAGCGCGGGGATGTCGATGTCGGTGCGGGCGCCCAGGCCGGGGTCGAGTCGCAGCGAGGTCTCGAGGTGCTTTCGCGCGCCGCCGAGGTTGCGAGCCATCCCGACCGGGTTTCCACGAACCGCGTGGACGTATCCGGCGGCAATCTTGATCAATCCCTGGTACAGCGCCCGTTCGGCCAGGTCCGACGTCCCCATCCAGGCCGGCTCGAGAAGCTCGTGCGCCTCGAAGAAGTCGCCTCGCTCGAATGCCGCCATGCCGGATTCCAGCGCGGCTCGACGGAGGTCGGGCGGGAGCGGGCGATAGGCCTTCGCTCGATCGCCCTGCATGACGGTCGATCGGATCCGATCGGTCCGCTCGCCGCCGGGTCGGGGAGGGGCGTGCTCGCCCGTCAGACGAGGTCCTCGATCCGGTGTCTGCCGCCGAACCCTTCCGAGACTTCGTGCCACCACTCGACCCGATCTTCGCCGAGGCGCCAGCACAGCCAGATGGGCCGGCCGGCGGCGAGAGCCGGAAAGTCAACGAGCCCGGACTCGATCTCGCGCAGCTGGATGCCCCAACCATCGATCTGCAGCACCGCGGCCTGCATCTGATCGACCAGTCCCTGGAGGCGCATTCGGAGCCGCCTGGTCTCCCGACCCGCTTCGTCGCGCGTCGGCACGGCAGGAGTGGCCGCCGCGCCACCGGCGAGGGCCGGAGCGTTCAGTTCTACTATCCGGTCGCGCACCGACAGAACGTCCGCCCTGAGAGCGCGGAGTTGCAGCAGCTTCTCGCGGAGCTCCGGGAGCCTGGCGTTGGCGCGGTCGATGTCGTAGAAGTCCGGCACTCCGCGAATCTTACCGAAGGCGTCGCGAAAGGCTGTTTTCGGTTGGGGCGACCCGCGCCCGAAACTCGCCCGCGCCCGAAACTCGGCTATCGGCCCTCGGCGGCCTCCACGCGCTCCCGAAGCCTGCGCAGCCGGGCCGGCCGCTCGCGGACAAATCGCTCGATCGCCGCGAGGATGTGGGCGCTGTCGAGATGCGCCTCTTCGATGACCTCGTCGAGCGTCCCGCCGGTCCGCCAGCGGTCGTCCCAGTCGGAGCTGAGCGAGTAGTCGCGGACGATCGGGTCGTCCGCCCAGTCCCGCATCAGTTTGTAGGCACCGTTGGTAATCACCATGGCGTCGAGCCTGTCGGCCGGCTCTACGGTCGCGGCGCGGTACGCCTCGTCCTGCATCGCGAAGAGACCGGGGCTGATTGCCGCCACCACCTTGACGTTGAGGCCGCGGCGATCCAGCTCCGGCAGGACCTTGACCAGGTTGGCCGTGCTGAGCGTGCCGCGAACGAATACCGTGCCGGCCCCGGGCTCCCCTTTGCGGAACGGCCGCATGACGTAGGCGCCGCGGGCCGCGGCGAAGTGGCTGGGCATGCCGAGCGCGGCCCGGTCCGGGATATCGATCGGCGGCCGGGTCAGGTGCAGGGCGATGATCGGGACGTCGGTGGCACAGGCCGCGGCCAGCACCACCGGGACCTCGTTGTATTCCCACGGGTGCAGGTCCAGGACCTGGCCCTCGGGGAAGAGCTGCGTCACACCCGGCGAGAAGATCCCGAAGTGACTGCGCGAATCGTCGGCCGTCTCCGGCCCGGAGTGGCCCGCCACGTAGAGGACCTTGCCGACGCGGAGGTCGGCGTCCTGGGCGAGCTGGCTGAACATCCGCAGCGGCCCGTACAACAGGTAGCTGAACGAGCCGTAGGTTGAAGTTGCGCCCCAGAACCCGTCGAAGCTGGCGAAGGGGTCGTCCGCGAAGTTGACGCTCGCCAGGCCGGCCATCATTCCCGCATTCGCGAACTCGGTGATCTCTGTCGGCAGCAGCGTTCCGGTCGGGTTGGAGTCGCGCTGGTACGACCCGAAGCCGGGCAGCTCCCCGAACGGCTTGGCGAAGCCGGCGATGTTCGTGGATTCGGCGAGGTCGGCGGAGCAGGCGATGAAGAGAGGCCGGCCGTAGTCGCGTTTGGCGACGGCATTGACGTACGAGCCCCACGTCGCGAGGGCGGCACGGTTGGGCTGGCTGTCGCCGGGCGCCCGCCACATCTCGGCGGGGTAGCGCTCGAAGTCGAAGAGCCGATGGTCGGATGGCGGACCGCCCGGAACTGCGCCACCGACCGGGGCCTCATTGGCCGCTGCGCCGGCGGAAGCCAGGCGCGCCGTCTTGCTCGAGATCCGGGCGCCGTCGATCCTCTCCGGGACCGTCCCGGCGATCTCGAGCAGCCGGTCGGAGAGCCATACGACCAGGCCTTCATCGCGCCGGAGAACGCCGATCACAGCTCGGAAGTTCGCGGCCGCCTCGGCCGCAAGGGCAGCCGCATCGGAGGTAGCCGCTTCGCCGACACCCTGGTAGGTGACGCCGTAGCGGTCCATGAACTCGCGTCTGACCGTCCAGAACTCCGGGGCATGCTGCTTGTGGGGCATGCCGTGACTGGCGGCGTCCACCTTGCCGTAGTTACGGCCCTTGCGGGTCCGGAACCACGCTACGCTGGGAGCCCCCGTCGGGTTCGGACCGCGAGCGGCGTCGAGCACGGCGCGAGTGACGGGCCCCCACTCCATGCCGTCTTCCGTCCCGGTCACCTTCCAGCCGTACGGCTCGAACCAGTCGACGGGCGTGCCGTGGACGACGGCCGAGGCAGGCCGCTCGTCGATGCCGAAATCGTTCCAGTCGACCAGGAAGACCAGGTTCGAGAGGCCCAGGCCCCAGGCCGAGTTCTTCGTTTCGTGTGCCCCGCCGGGCGTCAGCCCGCCCTCGCCTTCGATGGCGAACACTCGCACCTCGTCGGCCCCCGCCGCCTTGAGGGCGAGAGCCTCCCCGGCGGCGAAGGGCATGCCGTGGCCGGACGGCCC
This sequence comes from Candidatus Limnocylindrales bacterium, assembly GCA_049514315.1. GTDB lineage: Bacteria > Chloroflexota > Limnocylindria > Limnocylindrales > CSP1-4 > Fen-1039. Next base: position 16,449 of record JBEKVD010000021.1, read on the forward strand.
CGTGTTGGCCTTGAGGAACAGGGTCCGGCCGGCCATCTCGGCGTGTCCGGGCAGCCCACCGCGACGCCGCAGCTTGAGCAGGTCCTCCCAGGTCAGGGCAAAGCGCCCTTCCTTCGGGAAGCTGAAGCGGGGATCGCCGGTCTGATCGAAGCGGGCCCTGAGACTCTCGTTGAGGACGGCGAGAGTGGCGTAGACGAGGGGCACGGCGTGGCCGGCGGAGAGGACGAAGCGGTCGCCGAAGCGAAGCCACGGGCGTCGAATGTCCCAGCGCATGGCCCCGGAGAGGAGCAGCGCCAGGAGCATGTGGGCCTTCGACCGCGAGCCGCCGGGGTGTCCGCTCTGGCGGTAGTCGAGCTGGAGGTCGATGCACTCGTCGATGAGATCCTTCAGGACCTCGTAGCGGGCGAAGTCGGGTTCGGCGAGGGCGAAGAGGCGGTCCGCCTCGGAGGCCGGGCCTGGATCCGCGGCCGCCGCGCCCTGGTTCGCCGCCGCGCCGGGATTCGTGGCTGCCGCACCGTGCCCCGCCGCCGCGTCGTGCCCCGCCGCCGCGCCGTGCCCCGCCGCCGCGCCTGGATCCGCCGCCGCCGCGCCGTGCCCCGCCGCCGTCACGAGACGGCCGCGCCGCGGCGCGCCTCGACGAGCGGCTCGACCACGGTCCGAGTCCGTCTCATGGCTTCGGCGATGTTCTCTCGCGAGTTGGCGTAGCTGAAGCGGAGGTGGTTCACACCGACGTGCCCGAAGGCCGTTCCGGCCAGCGCGGACACGCCGGCCTCGTTGAGCAGCCGGTCTGCCAGCTCCGCGCCGGTGAGCCCAGTTGCCGAGATGTCGGGGAAGACGTAGAACGCGCCGGACGGCCGCAGGCAGGTGATGCCGGGGATCGCATTCAGGCCGTCGACGATCAGCTCGCGGCGGGCCTTGAATTCGGCGACCATGGCATCGACAGCGTCCTGCGGCCCGGTCAGGGCCTCCACGCCGGCCCACTGGGTGGCCGCGTTCGTGCAGCTGACGCTGTTCACGATCAGCCGGCTGAACGGCGTCACGAGTGGCTCTGGCACGATCGCGTAACCGAGGCGCCAGCCGGTCATGGCGTACGTCTTAGAGAAGCCGTCGAGGACGATCGTCCGCTCGGCCATGCCGGGCAGCGAGGCGATCGAAACGTGCTCACCCTCGTAGAGAGTCCGGCCGTAGATCTCGTCGGCGAGCACCACCAGGTCGTGCTCGCGAGCGACAGCGGCGATTTGCTCCAGGTCCTCGCGCGTCGAGACGCCGCCCGTCGGATTCGCCGGCGAATTGATGATCACCAGCTTCGTCCGCTCGGTCACAAGCGAGGCCAGCTCCTTCGGGTCCAGGCGGAAGCTGTTTTCCTGGCGGATCGGGCAGGCGACCGCTTTGCCTCCGACGTAGTTCACCATCGACTCGTAGATCGGGAAGCCGGGGTCCGGGTAGATGACCTCGTCGCCCTCGTTGACGAGCGCGAGGATGGCGAAGAACATGACCGGCTTGCCGCCGGGCACGACCACCACCCGATCGGGGGTGACCTCGAAGCCCTTGCGGGCCGTCGAGTCCGCGGCGATCGCCGCTCGCAGTTCGGGGATCCCGGGGGTAGGCGTGTAGTGCGTGGCGCCTCGATCGAGGGCTCGCTTGGCGGCCTCGCGGATGTTCGCCGGCGTGTCGAAGTCGGGCTCGCCGATCTCGAGGTGGATGACCGACCGACCGGTAGCTTCGAGCGCTCGCGCTCGCGCGGCCGCCTCGAAGGCGGTTTCGGTCCCGATGCGGGCCATTCTCTCAGCGAGCTTCATGACCAACTCCTTCTCCAACACCAGGACCGCCGAAGCGAGACTAGCCGGTAGCCGGCCCCGGCCGAGCATGCCAGCGGCCCATAGTCAGGTCAAGTTCAGCTTCCTCATCGAACGATGTAGTAGAACTAGACTATTGATGGATTGGGCACGGCGACACGGCGGCCCGGCGCGGCGGCACAGCGGCTCGGCGTGGCGCGGCGGCACCGCGCTCGGCGGTACGGAGGCTCGGCGCAGCCGCGCGGCGCAAATCCTGCCCATGATCGGAGGCGTTCGAAATGCTCGGTGTATGGAGGTTGCAGTTGCTGCGCGAGATCTCTCGGCGCGGCTCGATCAAGGCCGCAGCCGAGGCGATGAACGTCACCCCGTCGGCCGTCTCCCAGCAGCTTGCGACCCTCGAGCGCGAAGCGGGCGTCCAGCTGCTGGAGAAGAGTGGCCGGCGGGTCCGACTCACCGACGCCGCCACGCGGCTGGTCCGCCACGCCGACACGATCACCGGCGCGATTGCCGCCGCCGAGGCCGACCTGGCCTCGATGCAGCGGGTCGTCACCGGAACTCTGCGGGTGGCCGCCTTTCCGACCGTGGCCCGGGCGGTGATGCCGTCGGTGATGACGGCGTTGAGCCGGCTGCACCCCGAGCTGCGGGTCACGCTCCGCGACCTGGAAGCGGACGAAAGTCTCACCGCGCTGCAGATGGACGAGATCGACATCGCCATCGTCGACGACTACGGCGACGGATCGAGGGTCACCGATCCCGGCCTGGAGGTCTGCGAGTTCATGCGCGACCCGATCTACCTGGCGGTCGCGACTGAGTCGGCGGCCTCCCAGGAGAGGACAGAAGCGCCTCCGGCCTCGACCGGGACGCCGGACTCGACCGGGACGCCGGACTCGACCGGGACGCCGGACTCGACCGGGACGAACGTTCGCGCGTCTGCTTCGTCCGGCAGAACTCCGGCTCGAAGACGGCCTCCAGCCGGAGAAGCCCGGCTGGAGGAGTTCCGGGACGCCTTCTGGATCATGGACACGGACAAAAGTCACCTGTCGCAAGTGACGCTTCGGGCGTGCCGGGCGGCAGGCTTCGAGCCCCACATCCGGTCGAGCTGCAAGGACTTCAGCGTGATCATCGCCCTCGTCGAGGCGGGGCTGGGCGTAGGGGTGCTGCCCGGGCTGGCCCTCCTGGACCGGCCGGTTCGAGCCCAGGTGCGACCGATCCGCCCGCCGCTCGCCAGGCGAATCTCGTCCGTCATCCGGTCTGAACGACGGTCGCATCCCATGATCGTCTCAGCCCAGGCCGAGTTGCAACGCTTCGGGGCCGTGCACGGAGCGTGAGTTCGCGGAGCCGGCTCATCCGGTGGCCCCATAGCGGCCTGGCCCAAAGATGCCGGCGTTGGCGGGGCGAGGATCGCAGCGAGCGCCGGCGTTGGCGGGGCGAGGATCGCAGCGAGCGCCGGCGCTGGCGAGGCCGGCATCGCAGCGAGTGCCGGTCGCTTGGCGTGGTCGTTGTTCTGGCTCGAATCCAGATGCAAGTCCTGTCGAAACGGCCGCGGCACATGCTCGCTGCTCACGGGGCGAGCACATCCGACCGACTCTGCAGCCCCATCCGACCGACCTCGCGGCTCAGTCCCCGTCCCGCGCCAGAGATGCTCAGTTCGCGCTACATCCTCGACCGAAACGCCCGCTGGCGACTCCAAAGGATGGCCGGCCGGGCGCATGTGCATGCCGAGTTGGGCAAGATGGACGCTCACCCGCCCCCGGCAAGGCCGGGCTCGTCGGATGTGCTCACCGGGCGATCAGCGCGTCCGGGCCAAGCCAGTCGTCCAGCCGAGTTCCCGCCACGCTAATGCGAGCCGAACCCGCGCCAGCACGGCCGAACGCGAGTACGGGCGAATGCGAATGCGAGCCGAACCCACGCCTTCGTCAGCCAGGCGGTCCTGTCGTCGACGTGCCAGGGCCCACAGGACAGTGACCAGGTGCGGGTCACAGGACAGGCCACGTGTGGGTCAGCCGCAACCACGCCCACGCCACTGGCACACGCCGAACTCGAACGGTTCGGGGCCACGCACTCGGCCTGATGCGGTGGGGCGCGTCGACTGGCTCTGGAGACGGGGCCCGTCCGTCGGCCGCTGTCCGCCAGCCAATCAATGGCTATTCCCAGATCCCTTCACGGCAAGCGGCGTGCTTCTCTGCAGTAGGAAGTCCTGAAACAAGCCCTTCGTCGTTGACAAGACCTTGAAGTCACCCTCTTGCGCGATCCGCCCCGCATCAAAGACCAGGATCCTGTCCGCATTCCTCAGAGTCGTCAGTCGGTGAGCAATCGTGATGATCGTCTTGCCCTTGAATATCTTCTCGATATTCCGCTGGATGATGGCTTCGTTCGTATTGTCCAGCGCGGACGTGGCCTCATCAAAGACGATCAACTGAGGTGCTTGCAGCATGACTCGGGCCAGGGCCAGTCTTTGCCGCTGACCCCCGCTCAGGTTATTCCCATTCTCCGCGACGTGGCCCCCATAACCGCCGAGACTCTCTTGGATCTCTTCAAGTATGCAGGCATTGCCGGCCGCCTCGGCCAGCTCTTCGTCGGCCACGGCGCGTCCGCATCCATATAGTGTGTTTTCCCTGATCGTGCCCTCGAAGACGAAGGGTTTCTGAGGAACGTAGGCGACCTTCTCGGCCAGCTCTTGCCTGGAGATCGTCTCCAGCGCTTCACCAAACAGCGACACCTCACCGGTGTAGCCGTGGATCAATCTCAAGAGAATATGGATGAACGTTGTCTTTCCACAGCCGGAGGCACCGGCGATCCCGACGCTCTCGCCCTTCTTGACCGTGAGCGTGACGCCATCCAACGTTGTAACCGGGTCAGTTCCGGGATAGGCAAAGGATAGGTCTTTGACAGACACGGCCGCTTCACTTGCGTCGGCCTGTATCTTGCCAGTCGGTTGTTGTCCAGCAAAGGAGGTGTCGAGCGGCTGATTGAGGATGTTGTAAAGATCGTTGACCTGGATGGAGTACTCGGACGCTTCGTCAAGGATCGTATGAATCTCGCGCAGTGGCGTCGTGATGTTCGTAAACAGGATGGCGTAGACCAGGATATCTCCACTTGAGATGACGCCCCGCGAAGCCATGTAGATCGAGAGAACGATCACCACGATCGTGAAGAACCCCTCGTTGAGCGACTTGATCGCGTCATACAGCGCCATGTAGATGTGATGCTTGATCTCGATCTTGCGCCGTTCCTCGGCCGTCTTCTCGACCTTGGCGACCTCAAACCCCACGGTGTCCAGGACTCGAATGGTCTCGATGCCCCCCAGCATCTCAACCACCTTGCCGTCGACCTTCTCCTTCTGCCGCAATAAGGCGACCCGGATTCCCTTCTGCGAAGAGACCTGTCTGACGACCAGGAGCAACCCGGTGGGGATGACCAAGATCATGACCGAGGCAATCAGCGGCTTCTCCAGGAAGGCGATGGCAATGGGGGCCAGCGCGGCAAAGAAGAAGGGCATGAACTCCAGGAAGATGAGTTTGAGAAGACTGATCAGTCCTTCGATGGATCGGAAGATACGCCCGTACAAGGAGCCGATCTGTTGCTGGTAGAGGAATCCGCCTATGTCGGCCCTGAGCAATCGGTCGATTACCTCGACCGTCTGGCGCTTGTCGGTCTGGGTGGCGATATCTTCGATCAGGTACTTCCGAACTACGGTCAACGCTTCTCGGACCAGGATGACAACGCTGAGCAGGATCATGAAAGGAACTGCAACGTCGAACTGAATGACATTGCTGCCCACCAGCTGATCCACCATCTGTCCCAGGATCACGGCGGGGCCATTGGCCAGGATGCCAGTTATGAGCATTATGAAAGTCGCCACACCGAGCCGCTGCTTGTCTCTTCGGCTCATCAAGCCGATTGATCGTTTGACACCCAGGAAGATGTCGCTGAACGCGGTGTTCATGCTTGTCATCTCAAGGTTCGAGCGGCTAGGAGGACATTGGTTCGGGGCGCAGCGGCGCGCACGATGAGGCGCGTTTGATATCGGCAATATGGGCGCGGGTCTTGGGAGTGTCAAGCTATCGGTCACCCTGTACCGAAGCCAACCTGCGGTTCGGGAGCGATGGGGTCGACTCTCGCCAGCTTTCCTTGTACGAATGCGGGCGGTGCGGAGAAGGCCTGTCGGGGCCCAGCTGTCGGGGCCCAGCTGTCGGGGCTCCGCTCACTGCGCGAGCAAGATTGACCCGCTGGCGTTTATGCGGTGAGCCATTCGCTGTCTGCTGCGCGCGGATGCACGCCCGCACCGCACTCGCTGCGGCGACTGCCGCAGATTGCAGTCGGCTCATGCGCACACGGGAATCCCGAACTGTCGGCTGGTTGTGCACCGCCTGCCACCGGGTGGCCCAAGGCAGCTCGGGCTACGGCTGAGCCGATGGCGCCGGCGGGGCTCCGCACGGCGAGTAGGGGTGCAGGATCGACGACGTGCAGGCACCGTAGGAGTAGTCGTTCGCGTTGGCCTGGCCCGGCCCGAAGAATGGGTACGCCGCCACGATCGAGAAGACCAGATAGACCGCCAGCAGGGCCAGCGGGCTGACCCGGCCCCGCAGCAGCCACCACGTCATCACCACCAGGCCGAGCGCCAGGGCGCCTGGGAAGAGCGGATCGATGATGGAAGCCTGCAGGTTCATCTGCGCGCCGGCGATGGTCACGGTCGGGGCCAGGTTCACTACCACGAAGCTGGCGGCGAGGGCGCCCAGGACCATGTTGCCGAGGACTCCGGCGCCTATCAGCACCCGGTCGATCGCGCCGGACCGCAGGATCGCGGTCACGAACGACCGGCCGCGGGCGTAACCCTGCATCCACGCCGTGTATCCGATGGTCACGATCACGATCGAGACGAGGACCATGTAGATGATCGCGCCCAGGGGATTGCCGGTCGCGCCGGAGAGCGTCGGCACGGCAGTGCCGCTTGCCGTCCCGCCCGCGATGCCGATTCCGAGGGCGAGCAGGATCGGCGTGATGGTGCTCTGGCTGAGCGTGTCGCCGATGCCCGCCATCGGCCCCATCAGCCCGGACTTGACCGAGTTGATCGCGTCGTCGTCGATGGCGGCCCCGTTGGCCCGTTGCTCCTCCATGGCGATGACCGTGCCGTGGACCACGTTGCCGAAGTTCGGCTCGGTGTTGAAGAAGACCAGGTGCCTCTTGAGCGCCGCGCGAATATCCTCCGGCCTGGTGTACAGGCGCCTGATGATCGGCGTCATGGCATGTGCGAAGCCGGTGCCCTGGAGACGCTCGTAGTTGTAGTTGGCGTGGGCGAAGAAGGTCCACAGCGCCCACGACTTGACCAGGTCGCCGCGGGTGAGACGAATCCGGGGCTTGGGTGACGCGGCCCCTGGCGAGGGCGAGGACTGCGCCGCAGTTTCGGCCGCGGGCGATGCGGGCGGTCGCACGAAGCTGAGGTGCAGGTAGGCCAGGGCCAGCCCGATGGCCGCGACCACGACCAGCGAAATCGACCCGTGGGTGGCCGTCATCAGGATGAAGCCGATGAAGAAGTAGGGGATCGCTGAGCCGCGGAAGATGAAGCGCATGTTCAGGGCGATGCCGATCGCGGGCAGGATCCCGCCGGCGATGACCAGCCCGTTGACCGTCCAGAGCGGAAGCCGATTCAGGGCGTCCTGGACGTACGTTGGACCGTTCAGCGCGAACACGAAGACCGGAACGAAGCTGATGACGAAGAGGAGTAGCTGGCCCGGCAGCCAGTTCATCAGGGCAACGCCGGCGATGTCGGCCCTGTCGGCCCGGGCGTCGGCCCAATGCGCGAAGACCGAGTCGATCGCCATGCGGCCGTAGAAGATGATGGTGCCCAGGAGCCCCAGGCCGAAGGCGATGGTGACGGCTTTGACCGGGTCGAAGCCGCTGGCCAGCGCGACGGTGGTTCCGACCCAGCCGGCGAACCCGGGGTCGGCCGGCAGCGAGCCACCGGCCGAGATGAAGCCCAGGTACGGGACGTTGATTGCCGCCCCGATGAGCGTCCCTTGCGCCGGATCGCCGAGGATCAACCCGACGAAGAAGCCGGCTACCAGCGGCCGGTAGAGCGTGAAGAAGGCCAGGCCGAACAGCCAGGGGCTGTTGGCCAGGTAGTAGCCGATCGCGATCAGCGCGGCCTGCCAGGCGCTCACGCTGAACTGCCGGGCGCCGGCCGCGGCCGTGCCCGAGCTGCCGCCCAGGACCGCCGCCGGCATCGCCGCAGTCAGCAGCAACATCACAGTCAGTCCGCCGGCGACGGCCGCGATCTTCCTGAGTCCCGTGCCGGCGGCGGCGTACCTCCTGAGTTCCGCACCGACGGTCCAGTACTTCCGGTACATCCTTCTCCTCACGATGCCGCCGGTGCGGTTCAGCTGCCCGAATCCAGCGACCGAAGCGGGATCGGTCGATCGTCGGCGACGATCTGGATCTGGACCCTCGTGCCCAGTCGCTCCAGCTCCCGGAGCTCCCGGAGCTCGTCGGGGCTCACGGAGACGCTCCTGTGAAGGCGCTTTCGACCGGGTCCGGAGCCCATGCCCCCCAGGTCCACGGCCTCGATCGGGACGCCTGCCTCGCGCAGGCTCAGGATGGTCCTGGGTGATCTGGCGAGGACGATCACCGGCTCCGGCGTCCCGGCCAGCTCGATGCAGCGCGCCGCTCCGCCGGCCACGTCGTGAACCTCCACCGGCACGCCCTGCGGCGCGGCCAGCATGAGGACTTCGCGCAGGAATTCGTCGCGGGCGCTGGCGTCGTCGACGATCACGATCCGCTGCGCGCCGAGGGCTCGCAGCCAGACGGCCACGACCTGGCCGTGGATCAGGCGGTCGTCGATGCGGACGAGGCGAAGGCTCACGACGGCAGAACCCGCCTCAGGAGGCGCGTCGGGCGCGGTGGCGCTCCGTCTCGACGATGCCGCTCCGCCCGACCTCGAGCAGCCGCTCGACGAGCGCGCCGTCGAGATCGCCGTCGGCGAGGGCCGCCTCTACGGCCATGCCCAGGTTCACTCCGGAGACGCACACGATCCGAGGGGACCGGCGAGCGATGGCCGAGGCCACGTTGAATGGGGTGCCCCCGAGCAGGTCGCACAGGACCAGGACCCGACGCACGTGTCCGCCGCGGCCCGCCCCGCGCTCGAGACCGTGGTCGTGGCCGATGGCGGCGCGCAGGGAGTCGGCGTAGTGGTCGGGCGACTCGGCCGGCTCCAGACCGACGGCCGCGATGTCGGCGATGGGCCCGCAAACAAGCTCGGCGGTCGCGAGCAGGGCAGCCGGGAGCGTTCCGTGGCCGGCGATGACGATTCGGAACGCCCGCACTGATGCCTCCATCGATGTGTCGCCGCGATGAAGCGGGCTTCTGCGCCGGGCGCTGGTCGAGGTCGCCCGATGGACTTGACTCTTGTGGCGGTTTGTCGACCCGACGCACTTGACTCTGCGAGCCGTGCCTGCAATTATTTTCACGCAATGACTTGCATACATGCGTGCGACCGTATAGTCGCGGCTGGGCGCCCGCCCTGTCAAGGAGAGTGCTCCTGATGGCGCTCCGCGGCGGGCCGGACGTCGGGCCGGACGTCGGGCCGGACGGCGCGGGAGTTGCCATTCGCCCGGCCGGCGACTCCGGCTCGACACGAGCCGCGAGGCTGGCGGATGCTGCGACGCCCGCGGATGCCGCCGTTTCGACCGCGGCCGCCGGCTCGCCCGAGGCCTCAGGCTCGGACGCTCTCGAAGCGTCGAGCCAGCGCGAGATGATGCGCCTGGTGGCTCAGCTCTACTACGTGCGGGAGCTCGGCCAGCCGGACATCGCGACCCTGACCGGCTTCTCGATCTCGAAAGTCTCCCGGCTGCTGGCGGCGGCCCGTGCCGCCGGCGTCGTCCGCATATCCGTCGAGGGAGTTCCGTCGGTGCCGACGCCGCTCGCCCGCAAGCTGTCCGAGGTGCTGGGCGTGGAGGTCTGGGTTACGCCGGGCCACGAGACGGCGCCGGCCGTCGCAGCCCGCCTGTGCGGCGTGGCGGCCGCTCCCCGCCTGGCGGATGAGCTGCCGGGCGAGGGGGGAATCGGGTTGACGGGCGGCTACACCGTTGAATCCCTGGTGGGAGCGCTGCCGTCGGCCAGCCGTCCCATGGCGGTGGTCGTGCCGCTCGTCGGCGGTTGGGATTCGAGCAACCCTCACCTCAACAGCAACGAGATCGCCCGCCACCTGGCCGAGCGCATCGGGGCCGGCGTGCGCCTGCTTCACGCTCCGGGCCTGCTCGACAGCGAGGCAACGACGGCCGCCCTGCTGTCGGACAGCGCCGTCACCGCTACCACTCGCTTCTGGGGCCAGCTGCGGCTGGCGCTCGTGGGCATGAGCGGCGCGCCCCGGTTCTCGCCCGGCTACGGCACCGTCATGGATCGACTCGACCAGGACGGGCGAGACAGGCTCGCGGCGAAGGGCACGGTGGGCGACGTCGCCGGACATCTCGTTCGCCTCGACGGCTCGTTCGTCGAGGACGAATGGGAGCGCCGCACGATCTCGATTCCGATCGAAACGCTCCGCCGGGTGCCGCGCGTCGTCGGCATCGCCGCCGGTGCGAACAAGGTCGAGACGATCATCGCCGGCGCTCGGACCGGCTTGCTGAACCTGCTCATCACGGATGAGCCCACCGCCGGGGCCGCCCTCGAGCTGTTGGCCTCTGGAAGATAGCCTGCCTCGCGAGCCGATCACCCTGCGCCACGGCCCGGCGTTATAGCCATCTCCGATGCCTCCACCCTGGGCCACGGCCCGGCGGTATGCCATCTCCGACGCCTCCACCCCCGGCCACGGCCCGGCTGTATAGTCAGCCGCGATGCGCCGCCCCCCGGGGCGGCGGCGGTGTCGGGGACGGCCACCCAGCCCGTGCCCCGCGTCTGAACGTGATCGAGGATTCGGAATGGCGGCAGGGCGGCCGGCTTCGGCGCCGAATGCACGAGCGGCCCGGATCAGCGGAGTGGCGTTTGCCGTCGGCGGCGCGGTCGTCGTCATCGGCGGCGTCGTCTCAATCCTCGTCGGCAGGCCGGACGCCGCCCGCGATCTCGCACCGGTGACCGGGCCGGCGGATGTCGTGGGGCATTTCGGGCAGATGGCGCCGCTTCTTTCGGCCGCCGTCGCCGCGATCGTCGTCGTGGCCGTCGCCGCCCTCCTTGCCCTGCGGCGCTTGGACCCGGCCGCCGCCTCGATCGAACTTCTGGTTCTCGGCCTCGCGATCGAACTGTGCGTCGGCGGCGCGGCCGGGCGCATCGGCCATGCCACTTCCGGCGCCGTTCTCGGCGCAGCGGTGGCGTGCCTGATGGGCGGTGCGGCAGTGGTGGCCGGCGGCATCGTCGCCGTCCTCGGCCGCGACTGAGGGTCGCCACGTGAACGACCGCCAGGTGAACGACCGCCACGTGAACGACCCGGAGGGCCCGAAGGCCCAGCGCAAGGATGCCGAGGGAGACCAGGTTTCGGTGCGGCCGCCCGATCGACCCCATCTTCGGCGGAGGAGAAGCTTCGAGAGCGGCATCGGGGCGATCCTGCTGGTCGATGGTCTGGCGCTGCTGCTGGTGATCGCGTCGGGCCCGGCGGCATACCTGTGGCTCGACCAGTCGCACCCGGGGCCGCTGTCCACTCCGACGCTCGTGCCCACGCTGCCGGCCCCGACGGCGATGCCAGACGCCTCGCCGGGCGGCGGAAGCTCCGCGCCGGGCGCGTCGCTCCCGCCCGGATCGACGGGCGCCCCCTCTGCCGGCGCGTCGCCGGGGCTCGTCTACGGAGCCGGCACCTGGGTTGCCGCCGATCCACTGCCCGTGGCGCGGTGGGCGACCGCGAGTGCGGTCCTGCACGACGGCCGGGTCATGGTCGTGGGTGGTGCTACCGGCACATCCAGCTTCGATGCCGTGGCTGCGGCCGCCATCTTCGATCCGGTCACCGGCAAATGGACCGCAGTCACCGATATGCTCCAGCCCCGCGCATACGCGATGGCCGTCACGCTGGACGATGGTTCGGTGCTGGTGGCGGGCGGCTCAGAGAACGGCCAGCCGCTCGACACGGCCGAGCGCTACAACCCCAGCAACGGAACCTGGGTGGCGGCCGGACGGCTCAACCTGCCCCGAACGCAGGGCACGCTGACGCTCCTCGGCGACGGGCGCGCCCTGGCTGCTGGAGGCGGGATCGAGGGCAGTCCGGCCTGGACCTCGACCGCAACCGCCGAGATCTTCGATCCGACGATCGGCACCTGGTCGCTGGTTGCCCCCATGTCGGTCGCGCGAGCCCGGCAGACCGCCACGCTCCTGCAGGACGGGGAGGTCCTGGTCGCCGGTGGAGCCACCACCTATCACGGCGAGACGGGATCGGTCACCGCAACCGCCGAGATCTTCGATCCAAGGGCGGACTCCTGGAGGGCCGCCCCGCCCATGTCCGAGCCTCGGTACGTGGACGCGGCCTCACTTCTGCGCGACGGCCGGGTGCTGGTCGCCGGCGGCTGGTATTCGACCAGCAACAGCGACCCCAGTCACGCCACGGCCGAGATCTACGATCCGGCAACGAACCGCTGGGCGGCAACGGGCTCCATGACGAGCGGACGAGCCGAATACAGTCTGGTCGGCCTGCCGGACGGCCGGGTTCTTGCAGCCGGTGGCGTCGATCCGGCCTACGGCGTCCAGGCGACGAGCGAGCTGTTCGACCCGACGACCGGAACCTGGCAGGCGACCGGCAGCCTCGCCGTCGCGACCATGTGGCCGGCCGCACAGGCCCTGCCGGACGGCCGGGTGCTGCTGGCCGGGGGCGGGCTGGATGCGCTCGCCGATCGTGTCACCGCCGCCTGCGAGATCTACTCGCCGCCGCCACCCCAGGCTGCGAGCAGGGGGGCGTCGAGCCGAGCGTGAACTTCCTGCGGTGGAGCAATCGATGCGCGCCAATTCGCGAACGGAGCGAGGCAGGCTGGAGGGCCGTGTGGGATTCGGACCCACGACCAGCCGATCAAAAGGTGAGCGTGACGCCACCGCTATAGCACAAGCGTGGATGGTGGGCGAAATCGTCGGTAGTTATCTGGTCTGAGGCCGACGAATGGTTGGAAAAGGCGACTACGTCGAGGACTTCATCAGGGCTGTGCACGCGAACCTCTCTGAGGGCATGCCTGAGGAGCTCAACGGCTTGCTGATTTCTCGATGGGGAGAGGGATCACTGCTTCTGGACGGTAAGGATGCCGCTGCGTATCGGGCGACGGTTGATCGCCTGGACCGCGACTTCAACAAGCACGAGGACCTGTCACGCCGTTCCGTCGAGAAGTCGCTTGAGGAAGCGCTGTTCCAAGCGCTAGACCTTCAGGGCGAGAGCCCAAAGACGTTCGATGAACGACTTCGCGAGGGCCTGAAGACCCTCCGGACTCAGTTGAACGCCGCTCCCATCGACTATCGGGTGCTCGTAGAGGTCTGCGGCGTCGCAGCCAAAGATCTGCCATTCGCGTTGGGGCCGACGCGTTTCGTGAAGTTCGACTCTGGACACCGAAGCCAGCTGCTCCGCGGACAGAGTCAGGCATACAGGCGAAGTCTCGTTCAGACAGCCGAGCGACTCGATGGAAAAGTCTGTGCCCAAGTCCTTGTTGCCGCCCGCGACTTCGATGCCGCCCGTTCTCTCGCACGACGCGAGGCTCGGACAGCGATCGACTGCATCAACTTCTTCGCCGATCTGGTCCCCTACAACCACGGCTGGCTGTACTTCCCCTCGGAGGGCGCTCCGACGAGGGAGACGACTCCTGCACGCGACGCAAGTGGTCAAGCGCATGTCGGTCTCGACATCAGGGGACCTGCGCTTCCGTTCTCGGTCGAGCACTTGCGGGAGTCGCGCGCGCTGTTCGCGGACTTCTGCCGTCTTGGAAGGCTTTCTGTGGCCGCCAGGGCGAAGACGGCCGCGGAGTGTCTGCGCACGGCCTTCCAGTGGGCCGGACGAGCGACCGTAGAACCGAAGCGTGAGGAGAGCTACCTCCTCTTTGCCATCGCTCTCGAAACGGCCGTCCTTCCAACGGAGGACACGGAACTGACCTACCGGCTGGGGAGGCGGGTGGCGGCCCTTCTAACTGGGAGTCGGCAGCAACGGTCGGAATTGCGCACCAAGATCAGTCATCTCTACGAGATTCGCTCCCGGGTCGCCCATAGCGGTTTCTCGGAGGTGACCGAGCAGGATCTCGGTGCCTTGCGCCTGCTGGCGAAGCGAAGCCTTCTTCGACTGCTTCGCCGTCCGGCCGTCTGGACCATGGAGCTTGCTGACTACAATTCCTGGCTTGAGTCGCAAACCGAACGGTAACGAGCTAACGAGCCGATATCGGCCGCAATTGCCTAGAACACCGCCGCCCGTTGCTATTGAAACAGGGCATCCACCGAGGCTTCACTGAAGCCCGATGTCATGAACGTGGCGTGTCTTCGGGGGATGAAACGGTACCGCCTGAGTAGTGCGGCCTGGTCCTGAGGCGATGTCGCTAGGTTGACGACTTCAATGCGCCTCTTCGGTCCCTCCTCGGGATCGGAGCGATCAAGAGCGCGGCCATAGCCGCTTGTGAGCCCGTACAGCGCCTGCAAGGCATACGGATCGGCCGAGGGCAGTGAGTAGCCGATAAGGGAGACGCCCGCCCAGTACGACGGAACGCCGTCGATCCCCCTCCACATGCCTTCAAACGGACGGCTATATAGCTGTTTTGCGGTCGACGGGGCGAGTATCAGCGGAGGGTAGGAGTAGAGGGAGTCCGGTTGCCGGTAGTAGCCGTCGATATCCTGGACGACCAGAACCCAGCGAAGGGGATCGGTCGGGGCCACCGGTCCCTCGATGAGTGGCCGGACTCTTCTCGGTGGCCGTTCCCGGTAGAGCGTGTCTGCCAGTTCGAGCTCACTGCTCTGACCAGCGGTGTCGCCAGCCCAACTGAGCACCCCGTCGTCCTGGAATTGTTCCCACGAGATCCAGTCGATGGATCCGTGCACCTTCACTAGGAGCACTTCCTGTGATTCGGTCCGCACGTCAATGCGGGCCGTTCCGCCCGAGATTTCAAGTAGACGCTCAGGGAACCGGCGATAAGGCGGTCCCGAGCGGTCCAGGGCGGTCTCGAGGACACGGTCATAGTTGAACGTCACGACCACGTCTCGGGGCCGCAGTCTCTCTGCGAAGCGAAGGTAGACCGATGGCAGCTTCGCGGCGCAAGGGGTGAGGCGGTGCAACACGCGACCGATGCCCCATCGAAGCTGGAGCTGACACCGGTTGCCGTCTTGAGACCATCTATCGCTGCCAGCCAGACCGTACGCGTACTCATAGTCTTGGAAGGCCGCAAAGTCCTCGATATCGACCGCAGCGGGTGCGCGCCCAGTGGTTGCCTTCTTGAAGGCTGCGTAATCCTCTAGCGACCCTTCGAGATGACCGCCATGCCCGACGGGTCGGAGTCCACTTCTTACCAGGCCTAGCAGTTCGCGAGACGTAGGCAAGCCAGCAGGCACTGAGAACCCGGCGCCGAGGATGAAGATGCGAGGCGGCTCCAACTGAGACGACCTAAGCCGGCCTGAGGTCGAGGCGCTTCTTGTGCTTCGTGACAGCCTCGGCGTAGCGGTCGAGCGTCGAGTACCGGACGTCGGCCTTGGACGACTCGATCTCGGCGACGACCGACTGGCTCACGTTCATCTCGGCCGCCACTTCGGCCTGGGTGAGGTGATTAGCCTTCCGTTCGGTGATGAGGGCCGCGATGAGGCGCTGACGGCGAATCTCCGCCTGGAGCATCTCGGGGTATCTGGGGTTCTTGGCTGTACGTCGGGCGATCGAGCGATCGAGGTCGTCCATCGTTGTTCTCCTTCTGGAGGAGTTATCGGTTATTACCGATATTCTGTCAAGCCGTCGGTCACTGACCGCGCCATCGGTCACGCCGATCCTTCGCCAGATCGATCACGTGTTTCGGGGTCTTCTGGGTGCGCTTCTCGTGCAGCACCACGGCGAGCAGGATCCGGCCCTTGCTGCCTTCGGTCGAGAAGAGAAGGCGATAGCTGTTGTCCACCCCGTGGGCTTCGACCTCGTAGATGTCCTCGACGAGATGCCGCGCCGCTTTGAGCCCATCCTGCCTAACGATCTCCATCTGGGCATGAATGCTCACCGCGTCCTCGTCCCCGAGCTCGTCCATTTCCTTGTCCACGACCGGGTGGATGCGCCAGCGATGGGAGACATCACCCTGATCGGGCCGCGCCTGGGCCGCCTCGATGCGTCGCTTGTCAGCCATGAACCCTCCGCGGTGACGGGTCGCGCCCCGGGGTCATTCTGTCAGACCGTTCTCTATCGGCCGTTCTCACGCCAGCCCCGTCGGCTCCCCTGGCCTCCGGCAGTCTTGGCGTCCCAGTCGATCTTGAGCGGCTCGATCTCGAACCTCTCTAGGAGCTCTGCGGTCAGCTCGTCCAAGCTCGAAGCCAGTGCGTGGTCGGCGGGTATCTGACGAGCCGCCTCATCCACCTTACGAAGCTGGTCCTCCATCGCCGCGTTCATGTTGCCTTCCACGAACAGGTAGTCGGATCGACTCATCGGCATCCCCCAGCTGGCTCGTGACGAGCTCGACCAAGCATCCAGCCCTCGCCCGCACGCCGGGCCGGTGCTGGACTCGGAGCTTATCTACCTCGGCGCTTGGTCTCTTCCGTTGTCATCTGCTTCAAGTAGCGTTCGAAGGAGGCTCGTTCCTCTAGGTCCTCTTCCGTCGTGTCGACAACTTCGCCTCCTGGGTCGACTCGCACGATCTTCAGGATCTCCTGGTTAGGGCCGTAGATTGCTACCCGCTTCGGCCGCAGGGGGGATTTCTTCAGCCTCCGTCGCGCCCAGTCGACGGCCCTAGTGCTGATGAGAGTGACTGCGGCCACCAGAATGTCGTGTGGCACGCTTGGCAGTGAGACGAAGATATTCAGGATCTCAAAGGCGGTCACCCCGTAGCCAGTGGGCGGCTCCCCTTCGATAACCGTAACGTCAACATCAGGGAACTCCACGCGTAGGGCTTCCGCCAGATCCAGGAGTTCCTTTGGCCGGATATCTAACGGGTTCCCAGGCGCGAGCCCTATCGCCTTGTCCGACATCTAGATGTCTCCCTCCTTCTCTACGGACGACCCTAGTCCCAAGGCGCACGACATGAGTGTAGGAAGACTCTGTTCAACCGTGCGGCGTTGAAGTGACGCCGGGTAAGGCCGGTCAGTCCCAGCTAGTAGCGATCGGCGATGCTGAGGCGGCGGTGGGCCGCAAGGGCGCGTTCCACGGCCGCGCTGGCGGCGTAGCGGCGGAGCATCTGCGGTGATCGCCAACCGGCGAGGTGCTGCAGGTCGACCTCTCCGCCGCCCTCGGCGAGCCACTGATGGGCGAACGTGTGCCTGAACTGGTGCGGATGAAGGCCCGTGATGCCGGCGATCCGGCCGCGTCGCTCGACGACGGCGCCGATCCCGTCGGTCGTCATGACCCCGGCGCGCCCGAGCCACAGCTCTGCCCGGCGAGCGTCGGTGCGCTTGGCCCGCTCCAACAGGTAGCGCCGGATCGCGAGCCCGCTCCGCGCGCCGAACTGCACGATGCGCGGTCGGTCGCCCTTGCCGACGATGACCGCTGTGTGCCGTTCGAGATCGAGGTCCTCGAGCCGTAGCCCGGCGATCTCCGTGCGCCTCATGCCGGTATCGAGAAGCAGGCGAACGATCGCCATGTCGCGTCGATCGACGAACGCCTTGCCCTCGCAGGCCCTGATCAGAGCCCGGATCTGGTCGTCGTTCAGGATCGGTACTGGCGGCGCCTCGACGTGCGGCGCTCTCATGCGCCTTATCGGCGAGGCAGGTATCTCGTCCGTGTCGAGGCAGAACCGGAAGAACTGCTGAAGCGACCGATAGCGATTGGCGACGGTCGCGGGTCGCAGCTTGCGGGCGAACTGGTCGTTGAGGAAGGCCTCGACGTGCTCCCGGCGGATCGCGCCGACCTCGCGGGGCATGCCGTGCTCGCCAAGGAAAGTCGCGAGCTGGTCGATCGCCTCGCGGTAGTTCTTGATGGTCGAGCGAGATCTGTTGCGCGCCTTGAGCGACTCGGTGAAAGCGTCCCGGAGGATACTGAGCTCCTCGAGGTCGCCGAACTGGACCGCCGCCGGACCTCTCCGTGCTGACATGAGAGCCCGAAGTTATCTGGCGTTCGAGCGCTGAGCCCGTTCCGAGATCGACGAGTCGTTATCTGGTCTTCCCACGCTCAGAATCGGGATTTGGAGGGCCGTGTGGGATTCGGACCCACGACCAGCCGATTAAAAGTCGGCGGCTCTACCACTGAGCTAACGGCCCTCGAGATGCGCGCGACGAGGCGGCAGCCACGATACTACCGCTCGCTTCCCTGAATTCGGGTTCGATTGGCCGGGACGTCCCTAGTAGCCCAGGTCCTTGACCGCCGCGAGCAGCTCCGCATCGCCGGATGAGTCGAGCTGCGCGACCGTCATCGTGCCGAGCGTTGTCGGATCGATCGGCGTGGCGTTGGCAGGCATCGCGATCACCTGATTGGGCGTAATGCCGACCCCGAAGATGCGGTGTCCGTCGGGCGTGAGCCACCAGGCGGTGCCGAGGAAGATGACGGAACCGTCCGAAAGCGTGAACTGCTGGAGCACGGTGCCGGTTCCAAAGGTGGCGACGCCAACGATCTTGGCCCGGCCGGAGTCCTGGAGTGCACCCGCCACGATCTCCGAGGAGCTGGCCGAGCCATGGTCGACGAGGACCACCAGCGACAGGTTCGTGTGGGTCTGCTTGGGGTCTACGTTCATGGTCGTCTCCTTCCCGGCGGCATCCTGCTGGATGTAGACGACCCCGCTCGACAGGAACTCGCTGGCGACCTCCTGTGCCTCCGTGGCGTAACCGCCCGGGTTGCCGCGCAGGTCGAGGATGATCGAGGTGGCTCCTACCTTCTGCGCCGCCGAGATGGCCGCCTTCACTTCGTCGCTCGCGCCGGTCGAGAACTCGGTCAGGGCGATGTCGGCGATGTGGGTACCGGGCACGATGCCCCAGCCGACCAGCGGAACGGTGACGTCGGCCCGGGTGATGGTGATGTCGACCGGGGTCGTGGTCCCGAGATGGATGACCGAGATCGTCACCTTCGTGCCCGCGGGTCCCCGGATCTTGGTGCTCAGAACGTCGAGGCTCATGTTGGCCGTGGACGTGCCGTCAACCGCTGTGATCAGGTCGCCGGCCTGGACTCCCGCGCCGGCGGCGGGCGATCCGGCGATGACCTTGTCAACCGTGAACACGCCGTTGCCGCCGGACAGCAGCACGCCGATGCCGACGACGCTGGAGCTGAGCGAAGACTCGAAGGCCGCGTACTCGGAAGGCGACAGGAAGGTCGAGTGACCGGTGTCGCCGAGGCTGTCGACCATGCCGGCGATGGCGCCGTACAGCAACTGCTGGTCGGTGACCGACGCCCGGCCGACGAAGTTCTGCTTCACGATCTGCAGCGCTTGCTGGTACAGGGCGTAGTCCGAATTCGCGCCGCTGGCGGGCGCGGTTGTGCCGGCTTGCCCGCCCGCGGATGTGGTGCCGGGGAAGGCGAAATGGTCGGTGACCATGCCCGCGGAGAACGAGATCAGGCATGCAGCGATGACGGCGAGGAACTGAGGGAGCCGGCTGCGGGGGCGCAGGCCGACGTCTCCTGCTGGCGGCGGGCTCGGATATCCCAACTGCCTGGGAGGCTGGCCCGGCCCCCAGCCCGACGGTGACTGCCAGGCCGACGGGGGTGTCCAGCCCGAGGGTGACTGCCAGGCCGACGGGGGTGTCCAGCCCGGCTGAGGCCCTGCCCCGGGGCCCGGCGGCCAGGCGGGAGGCATGGGCGGCTGCGGCGATCCCCAGGCCTGGGGCGCCGGCGGTTGCGGCCCCTGCCAGGCCGGCGGGGTCGGTGGTTGTGGCCCCTGCCAGCCCTGGGGCGCCGGCGGTTGTGGCCCCTGCCAGGCCGGCGGGGTCGGTGGCTGTGGCGGCTGCCACACGGGCGGGGCGAGTGGTTGAGGGGGCTGCCAGGTGGGAGGCATGGGCGACCGCTGCTCCTGCCCCTGGGCCGGCCCGCTCGGCGTCGGAGCCTCGGGCGTCCCATCGGCCGCCTCGAAACCAGCCTGTTGATCGGGCGTCCCCCCCGATCTGGCCTGGGTCTTGTCGTCGTCGTATGTCATGCTACGCCTCCAGGGTTCGCTGCCGCCCACATGATGCCGCACCCGACCGGATGTGGATGCCGAAAGGCGGCTCCGTTGCAGGCGAAGGTCGTAGGATGGGCGCAGGAGTGACGACGATGCCCGACGACGAACCCACGGCTACAGCCCCGCGGGGCTGGCTCGACCACCCGGCCTCGATCTCGCCCACCGTGCTGATCCTGGGCGGCTTCCTGACCGCGCCGCCGATGTACCGCCGGCTGGTGGATCGGCTGATGGGTCGCGGCGCCGCCGGGACGGTCGTGGCCGGCGTCTGGACGCCGGACTGGCTGCTCGCAGGCGTACGTGGCACGGGACCGATCACGACGCGTTCGGCACATGCGCTTCGCGACGCCGTCCGACTCGCCCATGATGTCTCCGAGGGGGCGCCCGTGCTCCTCGTCGGCCACTCGGCCGGCGGGATCACGGGCCGGTTGCTGACCGCGCCCGAGCCATTTCCGGGTCGCAAGTTCGGGGCCCGACGCTGGATCGGCGCGATCGTCACCCTTGGCACGCCTCACAGACTCGCGAGCGCGGAGGGTGTTGGCCGCCGGGTGAACGAGGTGGCGTCGGCCATTGCCGAGGAAACGGTTCCGGGCGCCTTCTTCGCGCCGGAAATCGGCTACCTGTCCGTAGCCTCGCGCGCCGTGCGTGGTGACCCCGACGGCAGCGGCCGTGAGCGGGTCGCGCACCTGCTCTACAGGTCGGTCATCGGGGCTGCGGCCGTGCCGGGCACGGAGGGCGACGGGCTGGTGCCGGTGGTTGCTGCGAGCCTCGACGGCGCCCGCCGGGTCGTTCTCGACCACGCAATCCACGGTCCCGGCGCGGGCGGCCCATGGTACGGCAGCGACGACGCCCTGGACGCCTGGTGGCCGATCGCCCTGGAAACGTGGCGGTCGGCGCTGGACCACCGGGCTCGGACTGCTCGAAGGGTCGACCTGTCGGAAACCGCCGGTTCCTGACGGCCGCTCGGTTCCGCGCCGCGACGCCGCCGGCCGTTACGCCCGAATTGACGGACCACTCCTGCATCGCTACAGTTCCCCGCGCGGGGTGGAGCAGCGGCAGCTCGTCGGGCTCATAACCCGAAGGTCGGCGGTTCGAATCCGTCCCCCGCAACCAAGCTCTGAACGTGAAACCCGGCCGATCGGCCGGGTTTCGTCGTCTCCTGCAGGTTCTCCGATCACATTCCGATCACATTCGGCGGTCGCCGCTGCGCCAGGGACCACCCAGGGACCCGGTCGAGGGCCCTTTGGGCGCTTCGCTGGGCCACCAGATGGTCGCCCACCATTACCCGGCTCACCCCGATTGCAACACTATCGCGTGAGTCACGGGTGCTCTGGCGACTGGTAATGGCGGAAGTAGGCTCCTCCAAGAGCCGGGTCGGCTTGGCTGGCGCATGGGCCTATCACGCTACCGCGGTTTCGCCGCAGAGCCTGAGGCTCGATCGGCCCACTGCCAGGCCCGTGAGGGGCGTGCGATACGGAGGCACTGGCCGTGAACGTGCCTGGTTACCACGATGGCTTGGTCGTGATTGGCAGCCCGGGCGGACAACCCCGGTGGGCCAGCCGGCTGAACGCCTACGCCGTCTTGCGAGCCGTGACTAGGGCCTGCGTGCCGTTCGCCCGGCCGACTAGTCGACCTGAACGTTCGGTCAAGTAGCGCTGCTCTAGGGTCTCTGGAGAGGCTTCATCGGATACGCGGAAACCGTAGGTTGCGAGGAACTCGCCCACCTGACCGCGTCCGATGCCGAACCGCCACGCCTCGCCGACCCTGGCGACAGAGTCCGCAAGGCCTGCCGCGCCATATTGCATCCCGTGACCCTCGACGACCGAGGCGTAGGCGTAGTCGAACACCAGGACGCTGCCCGGTCCAGCGGACTCCGCAATCAGCCGGAACGTCTCATCGACGGTATTGGCCTCCAGGTACATCGTCAGGCCTTCGAGCAGGAACAGCGTTGGTCGGCCCCTGACGAAGCCGGCTTCCGCAAGGCGCGCCGTCACCGAATCGGTCTCGAAGTCGACTGGTACGAAGACGAGGTTGTCCGGGACGTCGATCTTTCGCAGCGCCAGGCCGCGGCGCTTGTCCGCCTGTGGCGCCGGAGCGTCCAGCTCGAAGACAAGCGCCCCACGCAGCTGGTCCGCGAATCTGATGGCGCGCGAGTCGTAGCCGGCGCCCATGATCAGTACTTGTTCGAGCCCTGGCGTCAACCGTGTTAACACGTCATCGATGTCTCGGGTGCGGGCGATGACCCACTCGTACATCCCCTTGGCGGAGAGCCGGGACCAGAGGCGTCGGAACGGCCCGAAGCGGCTGCCCGCGCGCAGCCAGAACGGCAGGATCGCGGTAGCCACCCAGTCGTCGCTGTGGCGGCAGGCGTTGCGTTCGTTGAACGAGCAGGCGCGCGCGACGCAAACCCACTCGGCCGTCCTCGAGGTTCCCGTCTGTACTCTGCGCTCGGTGCTCAAGCCAAGTTCCCGCTGCAGACCAATGCACGGTCAATTGTAGGTGTGGGCGAGAGGCGACGAGACAACACGATGATCACATCGCGTGGGGTGGCCAGTCTGTCGCGGCCCCAGTTCGGGCCGCAGGACACCGAACCTCACGCGCTTACACTGAGAAGGTTTCGACCCGCCCTAGGAGACCAGCTTGGCCGGCAAGAAGAAGGGCAAGAAGGGCAAGAAGGGCAAGTAGCCCCGCCTGCCCAACAAGCACCGATGGCCCCTGGATGAACGCTAGGGGCCATCACTCTTGTTGGCTCCGAGCCCCGATCTCGACAGCGCGGTCTGGCCGAGCGGCGCCCAAACTCCCAACGCTATGCGCGGTTAGTGGCGTTGGGACTTCCAGTGTGCCGTGCCGTGCTTGTCACTGACGATCCTGTCCGGCCAGTCGCGACTGGGTTCGTCGGGGGTCAATTTCCGTTTCACCGGATGCACCGGAGTGACCGAGCTGGTTCGCCCTCCGGGACTCAGCTATCTCGTCGGGCAGGGAGCGCCACACACTCCGCCCACACGGCAGGTAGGCACGGGACCTTCAGGTTCACAGCAGCGCGGCGTCCCAACACGGTCGCCACTCCGACGCACTGGGCCAATGGCGAGACCGGCCCTTCCGGGCAGGGGCGCAGGTGCGCCCCTGGAACGACAAAGGAGAGTTGGGATGTCCACCGAGCAGAACAAGGCAGTCGTCCGCCGGTTCATCACGGACATTGTGGTGGGCGGCAATTTCAGTGCGGCCGACGAACTGGTAGCGCCGAACTACGTGAACTCTATGATGCCCGGCCTCGATTTCGCCGGCTTCAAGGCCGCAGCGGTGCAAATGTCGAAAGCCATTCAAGAAAGCCATGCTGACGACCTGACCCTGATAGCGGAGGGGAACCAGGTCGTAGCTCGTTTCATCTACAGGATCACCCTTGCCAACGGGAAGAAGTTGTCGGCCCGAAATCTCACTTACTTCCGTCTCGACAAAGGCAAGATCGTGGAAGATGACCCGATAATGACGCTGGATCTGCATGCGGAGCTAGCCGCTCTGATGCCGCAGCCGGTCGCTGTCTAGCCTGAGCAGCGCCCCGCAACCTGCAAGCCGCCTGGGTTCTCCTGGCGGCTTGCCCCATTCAGAGCTCAGCTCGAGCGGCTGCGTCAGAGGGCCGCCCTGGGCCTGGCTACACGTGGGCGCGTGCGGCGGTCGTGGTCCAACTGGCGATTGCTCCACGATGTTCGCGTCGCGTGTATGGGATGTCAGTCGCGACTCCTAGTCAGGGCCGATCTGCGAGCGTGTCGTCCTTCCCGAGCTCCTTGGTGAATTCGACCGTCGCTGCCCGCGTGTAGCCCAAGGCCCGCCAGAACGCCATCGCCTGGGCATTGGCCTCAAAGACCAGCAGGTTGACCTTCCGGCACCCGAGCCCGCGGAGGCCGGCCTCGACCTCGCCCGCCAGCCTGGCGCCGATGCCCCGGCGCCGGAAGGCAGGTGCCGTCGCCACGTGGTAGAGCCAGCCCCGTCGGCCGTCCCAAGTCCCTATCGCCGAGGCGACGGGTACACCGTCCACGGTGGCCACGAGGAAGAGCCCGGGGTTGCGGCGGGCGACGCGCTCGAGGCCCGCGTCGTCGTCGCCAAAGAGCCGGAACCCGCTGGCCTGCCACAGCGCGCGCAGAGCCGGCCCGTCGCCGGTGATGAACTCGCGGACCCTGATCTCGCCCTGGGGCTGCAGGGCGGTCGAGGCTGTTCCTGCCGAGGTCGGGGCTTCCGGCCGCTCGCGGAGCCCCTGCCGGACGCGGTGTACCGTCCAGGCGGTGAGGACGGCGCCGATGGCGAACAAGCCGAGCGCGAATGCGAACCAGATCCGCGTCTCCGTCTGCCAGGCTGCAGCGTCGGTGAGGTGTGCGGGCCCGTACGTAAGGGACCAGCTGCAGTACGAGGCGCAGACCAGGTTTGATGTCACCAGCAGCCACGCCCATACGGCGCCGTGCCCGAGAAGCGCTCCGGCAAGCCCTAAGAAACGCGGCGACGGCACCGCCAGACAGACCCACAACACGAGTGCCGGCACTGCCGCCACGGGGCTGACCGTTAGCGTCGCGTACCCGCCGACCAGACCGACCCCGAGCCCGAAGATCCAAAGGAGCACTCCGCGGGGAATGGGCCTGTGACGAGAAGCCGCCCGCTCAGCCATGCCCATCTCCTCCGCGACCTGCGACGATGCCACCACTCTAGGCGCCAGTCTCCTCCTTCAGGATGGCGCACGACGCACGCATCGTGTAGCCAGATGACCGGCCCTCATCGCGCGGGGCACCAGTCTGTACACTCAGGCGGCGGGCAGAACCCGGAGCAGGAGGCCAGGGTGCCGACACCGGCCGAGTTCGTGGCGAAGTGGCGGGGCAGCACGCGAGCCGAGCGGGCCGCGGCGCAGGAGCACTTCATCGACCTGTGCCGGATGCTC
>JBEKVD010000022.1:0-52770 GCA_049514315.1 Candidatus Limnocylindrales bacterium
TCCGGCAGCCGGGTGCTTCCGCAACTTCCGCGCGACAGACGGGACCTGGCTCGACCGGGTCGGTTCCGAGGATTGTCAAGGGCGCGCTATGTTCGCGCTGGCCGAGGCAACCTCCCGGTCCCGCGAGCCGGAGATCCGGTCCACTGCCGCGGATCTGCTGGGACTCGCCGCGCCGGCGGCACTCAGGCTCACGTCTATCCGGGCGGTCGCTTCGGCGGTCCTGGCCTGTGCCGAACCGGTAGATGCGCCGACTCAAGTTACGCTCCGTCCGGTGCTCGTCGATCTGAGTGGTCGCCTGGCCGCCGCGTTCAGCGGGTGCAGCTCCGATGTGGACTGGCCGTGGCCGGAGGCGGCCGTCACGTACGAGAGCGCACTCCCCACCCGAGCCCTGATCGTGGCCGGAGGCCGGCTGGGCGAAACCGTTATCACGGACCTTGGACTGGCGACACTCGACTGGCTGCTGCGGGGCCAGGTTGCAGCCGACGGCAGGTTCGACCCGGTGGGCAATCGCGGCTGGTGGGCGCGGGGCGGCACCAAGGCGACCTTTGATCAGCAACCGATCGAGGCCGCGTCCGTGATCCTGGCCGCCGAGGCAGCCTTCGAGGCTACCTTCGACCCGCGGTATGTCGAGGCCGCTGAGCGGGCATATGCATGGTTCCTGGGCGAGAACCGGCTGGGACTGAGCGTCGCCGATCCGGCCACGGGCGGTTGCAGAGACGGCCTCGGTGCGGATGGCCTGAACGAGAGCCAGGGCGCCGAATCGACGCTCGCCTGGCTGGCGGCCCTCGAGGCGATACGGCGGCTTCGACGCCTGCCTGTCACTCGACCCGATCGGAAACCCGGCGGTGGCGGTGTTGCGGGCAGGCGTGCACGTAATCCAGGACCCGGCTGTATGGCGCGGTAGCAAGCGCTACGACGCTGTCGGCGGCACCGTAGTAGAGGTACAGCAGGTCGGCCTCGCGATCGACGGTCCAGCCGCACGGGAAGACGACCTCATGGACGTCCCCGGCCCGCTCATATGGAGCCCGCGGACCGAGGATCCACTCGTCGCTGCGGCGCAACACATGCGTCGGGTTCTCGAGGTCCAGGAGCGCCAGACCAAGCCGGTAGATAGGACCTGCCGCGGTCATGTGAGCCCCGTGGTACATCACCAGCCACCCGGATTCGGTTTCGATGGGCGGAGGCCCGAGCCCGATCTTGCCGGCATCCCACCAGGCTCCGTCACGGGCCTCGATCAGCAGCGAGTGATCGCCCCAGTGGCGCAGGTCGGGTGAGTAGGAAACCCACATGTGTGCGCCCCCACGGAGCGGAGTCGGGCGGTGGATCATCGCCCAGCGACCGTCGATGCGCCTTGGAAACAGCGCGGCGTCCTTGTCTTCCGGCGGCATGACCGGCCCGAGGCGCCGGACCGTCCTGAAGTCGTCGGTCGCGGCCAGGGAGACGAGCGGTCCGAGGTGACTGAAGGCCGTATAGACGATCACCCACTCATGGCGCTCCTCGAGCCACGTCAACCTGGGGTCCTCGCAACCCCAGACCTCCTCAGGGTGATAGGCAGGATCGGGGCTGAGGAGGGGCTCGTCGTCAAAGATCCAGTCATCGATCCCATCCTTGCTTCGGGCCACCTGCAGATGCGAGATGCCCCTCATGTCCTCGACCCGAAGCAGGAGCACTGTTTCGTCATCCAGGCGGGCTGCCCCAGGGTTGAACGCCGCATTAGCGGCGTAGGGAAGCTGCTCCGCCGACAGAATCGGGTTGCTCGGATGGCGGTCGAAAAGCTGGGGCGCAGTGAAGTGGCGGCGAAGGGTCACGAGTCCGTCCTGAAGGCGAGAATGGGCAAGGCTGGTGGGCGATACTGGACTCGAACCAGTGACCTCGCGGATGTGAACCGCGCACTCTAACCAGCTGAGCTAATCGCCCACGAGACCGAGCGCCGACGCGCCGGAGGCCGAATTATAGCGGCCTTCGACGGCAGGCCAATGTCAGCAGGCCGAATGGTCGCGCCGTCGCCCTCCGGACGAGGGTCCCCCCTGGCGTGCCTCTGGAGGCCGAATGGCCGCGCCGTCGCTTTCCGGACGAGGGTCCCCCCTGGCGTGCCTCTGGAGGCCGAATGGCCGCGCCGTCGCTTTCCGGACGAGGGTCCCCCCTGGAAATGCCTGCCGCGAGGCCAGGCATTTCCAAACTGCCGGTTCGCCCCGTGACGGCGATAATCGAACCGTCATGGACCATGACCCCTTTCGGCTCGACCGCTCGCGCGCATCGGTCCGATTCGCCGTGCGATTGGTGCCGCGAGCCGGACTGGACAGGGTGGATGGCGTTTCTGCCGAGGGCACGCTCAAGGTCAGGGTTGCGGCACCGGCCATAGACGGCCTCGCAAACGCAGCGCTGCTCCGGGTTCTCGCCCACGATCTCAACGTGCCGCGCACTTCGGTCCGGATCATCGCCGGTGCGACGGGGCGCCAGAAACTCATCCTGGTCGACGGTGTCTCGCCGGAAGGCGTCTCTCACCGGTGGCCCGGCATCAAGGTCTAGTTCAGTCGACGAATCCTGCCGGAGATCTCGGCCGCACGGCTATACGCGGGGCCGCTCGCCGAAGAGGGCCCGTCCGACGCGGATGACCGTCGCCCCTTCCTCCACCGCGACCTGGTAGTCGTCGGTCATCCCCATCGACAGGCCCTCACCCAGCGCCGGCACGCGGGCCCGCAATCGCCCCGAAAGCTCACGCAGGCGCACGAACGTCGGCCGCGCCTCCTCCGCGTTGCCGGCCAGCAATCCCACGGTCATCAGTCCGAGTAGCTGAAGATTCGGCATCCGGGCGAGGGCGGGTAACCCGGCCTCGAGCGTCTCGGGCGGGAAGCCCGACTTCGCCCTGTCTCGGTCCACGTTCACCTGAAGGTAGACGCCCACCGGCCCGCGCTTCATCTCAGCCGCGATGCGATCGAGGCGCTGCGCCAGGTCGAGCGAGTCAACCGACTCGATTGCATCGAACAGCGCCACCGCCCGACGAGCCTTGTTCGCTTGCAGCGGTCCGATCAGGTGCCAGCGCGCGTCGGGCAGAGCCGGCGCCTTCGACTCTGCTTCCTGGACCCGATTCTCACCCAGGAGCGTGAGCCCGGCCGCCACCGCGGCAGCCAGCCTCGAGGCCTCGACCGTCTTCGACACCGCCACCAGCGTCACATCGGCGGCGTCGCGGCCAACGCGGCGACATGCCGCGGCGACGCCGTCGAGGATCCGGGACCGGGCCGCGCGAAAATGGGCGATTGCCTCGGCATCCGGAAACGAGCCCAATGCGGCGACGGGCTATCCCCTCTCGTCCTGCGCCGGCCGCCTGAGGAAGCTCGGGATCTCCAGGTCCTGATCGTCGTAAACGGGCCGAACCCCCTGGCGGTCCGGCAGGGGTCTGTGGAGCGGCGTCGTTTGAACCGGCACCGGCACCGGCTGGCGCTCGGCCGCACTCGTCAGGCCGTATGTCGCCGCCGAGCGGACCGGAACCGGGTCGGCGGCATAGAGCCGCCCGCGCTCCAGGTCCTGCATGAACTCGACCCCGTCGCCCCGCGACGCGCGAACGGGGATGGGGGTCTGAGCCCCGGACTCGCGGCGCTGCACCAGCGGCTTGCGGCCCGCGTCGAAGCCGGTGGCGATGACGGTGATCGTGATCTCGTCGCCCATGCGCTCGTCGAAGCTCGTGCCGAAGATGACGTTGGCCTCCGGATCCGACACTGAGCGGATCTCCTCGGCCGCCTCGGTGACCTCGAACAGACTCAGGTTCGCAGAGCCGGAGATATTGAAGAGGATGCCCTGGGCGCCGTTGATGTTGACCTCGAGGAGAGGGCTGGAGATGGCCTGCCGCGTGGCATCCAGCGCGCGGTTGTCGCCGCTCGCCCGGCCGATGCCCATCAGGGCCGAGCCCGCATCCTTCATGACGGCTCGCACGTCGGCGAAATCCAGGTTGATGAGACCGGGGACGGTGATGATGTCGCTGATCCCCTGCACGCCCTGCCGCAGCACGTCATCGACGAAGCGAAATGCGTCGATCATCGACGTGTTCTTCTGGACGACGTCGCGCAGCCGATCGTTGGGGATGGTGATGAGCGTGTCGACCTTCGCCCTGAGCTCGTCGGCGGCGCGCTCGGCAATGAGCTTGCGGCGCGAGCCTTCGAAGGAGAAGGGCTTGGTGACGACGCCGATCGTGAGCGCACCGAGATCCTTGGCGATCTCGGCCACGATCGGGGCAGCGCCAGAGCCAGTGCCACCGCCCAGTCCGGCCGTGATGAAGACCATGTCGGAATCGCGCAAAGCCTCGGTGATCTTCTCAGAATCCTCCTCGGCCGCCCTCTGACCGATCGAGGCGTCACCGCCGGCGCCAAGACCGCGCGTGATCTTGTCGCCGATGCGGATCTTGTGGGGCGCGTCCGATTGGAGGAGGGCCTGCGCGTCCGTGTTGCAGGCGATGAACTCCACCCCCATCATCTCCGCCCTGATCATGCGGTTGACGGCATTGCTGCCGCCGCCTCCCACGCCGATCACACGGATCAACGCGAAGTTCTCGGAATCGGACCGTAGCGGCATCCCAGATCCTCCGGTGGCTCTCCGGCTGACTTTGTCGTTCGGTCCGGCCCCCCCCGAGGGTGGTAGAGCACTAGCGCGTGACGGGGCTGGCTCGGATTGGCAGGAGTATACGCCGTGCCGTGCGTTTCTGGGACGCAATCCGCACACCGAAACGGGCCCATCACGAAGGGAGTGCGAACGTCTGTTCGCACTTTCGAGGCGGAACGCCCCAATCGGCCCACAATCTGGTGGGACCTGTGGATCGGCCGTTTCGAGCCGCGACGAAGCCGGGCCCGACGCCACGGTTCAGCGGCTCCCGGCGGAGCGGCTCGCGCTCCAGGAATCGAGGCCCGGGACGGCGGCCGCCCGTCCCGCCGAGCATCGGGTGACCATCGACGACCGGCTCCGCCGGCCCACTGCGAGGGCCGATCCAGGGTTCGTTACGGGAAGAGATTCCGGATCGCGTCCCGGACGCGCGAAGGGAGGCCGCCGGCAGGGGCCGACTCGAAACGCAAGACCTCGCCGGCCTGCAGGCCCTTGGCGCCCCAATAGAGCAGGCCGATGGCCGTGCTGTAGGCCGGGTTGAGGATGTTGTCGGTCAGCCCGCTCACGCCCGTGGGTCCGGCCACGCGGACCGGCATGTCGAGTATCTCTCGGCCCAGGGCTGCCGCCCCGGCCAGCTGGGACGCTCCGCCGGTCAGCACCACGCCGGCCGGGAGCAAGCCCTCCCCGACCGTCCGGATCTCGGCGGCCAGCATCTCGAACGTCTCCCGCATGCGAGCTTCGATGATGCGGCAGAGCTCGAGGCGGCTGACAGATCGGCCGGCCGCCTCGCCGAGCGTCGAAACGCTGATCATCTCGTCCTCGGCCACGGTCGAGAGATCGCAGCTGCCGTGCTGGATCTTGAGTTCCTCGGCCACCTGGAGACTGGTCTTGAGGCCGATGGCGACGTCGTTGGTGACGTTGTTGCCGCCTACCGGCAGTACCGCGGTCTTGAACGGCGAGCCGTCCAGGAAGAGCGCCAGGTCGATGGTGCCGGCACCTACGTCGGCCACGGCCACGCCCAGATCGCGCTCGGTGTCGGAGAGAACGGACTCCGCGGACGCGAGCGAGGCGGCGACAAGCTCGTCGATCTTGACGTTGGCGGCCTGAACGCACTTGGCAAGGTTGCGGACGGCTGTGGCGGCGGCCGTCACGATGTGGGTTTCGATCTCGAGACGAATGGCGCTCATTCCTAGCGGGTCCTTGACGCCGTCCTGGCCATCCACGATGAAGCCGCGCGGCAGGACGTGCAGGACCTCTCGGTTCGACGGAATCGTGACCGCCCGCGCCACTTCCAGCGCCCTCGCAATATCCTCGCGGGTGACCTCGCGCTGGTGGCCGCTTACAGCCACGGCACCGCGAGAGTTCTGGCTCTCAACATGCTGTCCGCCGACGCCGACGAACGCCCTGTCGATCTGGTATCCGGAGAGGCGCTCGGAATGGTCGACCGCGCCGGAGATCGACCGCACGGTCTGCTCGATATTGACGACGACGCCCTTCTTCAGACCGCTGGCCGGCACGACGCCCTTGCCAACGATGGTCAGACTTCCGTCACGAGCCACTTCGCCGATCAGAGCGCAGACCTTGCTCGTGCCGACATCGACTCCGACGAGGACCGCTTCGCGTTCCACTAGCTCCCGTCCTAGGTGCTGGCCTCGAACTCGAGGCGTCTTTGGGGTGAGCCCGGCCGACGGCGCCGCTTTTCGATTCCGGTTTCCCCGTGAAGGCTAACCGACCCGAGCAAGGCCGGGCAACCCGACCTTGCAGTCGAGCCGCTCAGCGTGGGACATACGTGTCCGAGTGGTCCGGGCTGACATCGGACACGAGAAAGACCCATGCCACCTTGGTCTCGCCTGCGTAGCCCAGGATCGACCTCAGATCGCGAACCTGACCGGGTATGACGGTGTCCTTCCGGACCGTTGGAGTGTAGAAACCGAACTGGGCCACCCAACCGCTCGGAACCGAGCTGAGGGTGAACCCATGGTCGTCGTCGAGGACGACCGCAAGTGACGAGGCCGTGCTGCCGACGTCGGCCGGCGTCAATCCCGCCAGCCGATAGCCGGCGTCCAGGCTGATCGAGTCGATGATCGCGCCCAGGCCGAGTCGGGCGTCGGACGCTCGGCGATCGAAGACCACGGGCAGGCCGAGCGCGCCCGGGCGAAACGTCGCGGCCGGGTCGGTAGTTGGTGCGGGCGCCAGCGATGGCACGACCGGGCCGAAGGCAGTCGGTTGGGGCGACCCGGCGGAGGCAGACGCCGATGGGCTCGCCTTCTCGCCCGGTCTGGTGGGCGTCGCCCTGGCGCCTTTCTTAGGGGTCGGCGTCTGCTTCGGGGCCACGGTCGGCGAGGGCAACGGCGTTGCGGTCGAAGCGGCGCCCTGAGTGGAGGAAGGCGAGGTTCCTGCCGAAGCGGGCGCGCCCGTCGCTGCGCCGGCTGTCGGCGTCGCCATCGAACCCGCTGACGAGGGGATCGGATTGCCGGCCGAATCCACCAACCCGAAGAGCAGCCCGTCCTGATCGACGACGTAGCGCCGGTCGCCGATGACCCAGACGAGCTTCGGATCGCGCTCGACTATGTCGACGACCACCGTCGAGGGCAGGTCGACCCGAACGGTGACCGACTTGACGGCCGGCAGCCGAGCGAGCTCCTGCGCAGCCTTGTCGGTCTGGATGCGGAATACGTTTGGCGCGCCGTCCAGCCCCACGATCGAGCGGATGATCGATTGGCTGGTGAACGTCGCCCCGCGTATCTCGAGGGTCCGAGCGGCGAATGCCGGGGCCACGCTGACGGCGACGATTCCCGCCAGGCAGGCAGCCATGATCAGGGCCGCCACAATCTGGAGGGAACGCAGGGGCGGCCCGATACGCCTGGCCGACTGTCGCCTTACATGCGGTCCGAGGCGGCGGGGCGGAAGGCGGCGGCTCCTCATTCCGGCGCCGCCTTGAGAGGATCGCGGTCGTCTGCAGGCAGCTGCTCCTGGCGCCAGCCGGACCAGTCACCGACGAACTTGATCTCGTACTCGAGATCGACTCCGAACCGCTCGGCCACGGCCGTCCTGGCGCGCTCGGACAGGCGACGGACGTCAGTTGCGGTCGCGCCGCCCTCGTTCACGATGAAGTTCGCGTGCTTCTGGCTGATCGAGGCGCCGCCGCAGCGGGCCCCACGCAGGCCGCACGCGTCGATGAGCCGGCCGGCCGAATCGCCCGGCGGGTTGCGGAAGACGCTCCCGGCGCTCGGCTGTGTGAGCGGCTGGTGCTCCCGACGCCAACGCCGGATCTCGTCCGGCCTGGCCTTGATCGCCGCCGGGTCCGCCGGCGCGAGTCTGAAGGTGGCCGACAGGATCACATCGCCCGGCGAGTCGGCGGCAGGGGCGACGGCAGCGGCGTCTGCCTCGGAAGTGGTCGCGTTCGCATCCCATCTCTTGAAGCGGCTTTCGCGGTACGCCAGCCCCAGGGCCGCCGACGGCTCCGTCGCTTCGGTACCGTCGGCGCGCAGGACCGTCACCGATTCCAGGACCCCGGCGATATCGGCACCGTGCGCACCTGCGTTGGCCCAGACGGCGCCGCCGACCGTCCCGGGGATCGCCAGCCCGAACTCGAGGCCGGACAGTCCGGCCCGCCCGGCAAGCGTCGCGGCTCGCGCCAGGGGAAGGCCTGCCTCGGCTATCAGTCGATTCCCCTCGATGCGCCAGCCCTCGGCCCTCGCCAGGATTACGAGCGCCCGTATTCCCGCATCCGCCACGACCACATCGCTGCCGCGACCGAGGAGGACGACCGTCAGCCGGTTGGCACGGGCGAACCCGACGAGGGCGACGAGTGCGGGCAAGTCCCTGGCAACGGCCAGCAGATCCGCCGGACCGCCGACGCGCATCGACGTGTGGCCAGCCAGGGGCTCGTCCCGGCGCGGACGGATCCCGGTCCGGCGCGCCATCTCGGCGGCGAGCCGGGCCCAGTCGGGCGCGGACCCGGCCGTGGACCCGGCCGTGGACCCGGCCGTGGAGGGAAACCCGGCGGCCGCGTCGGACCGGGCGGGGGCGCCGCCCCTGCCGGGCGCTCGGGGTGCGGCCGCTCCGTCGGCCCGCCTGATCATCCCGCCGCTCCCCGAGAAACCGCCTCGACGTGGGCAGCGTCCGGGAACGCTACCTTCTGTGCGGCCGCCAGGACGAGCTCAGCCACCGCCTCCGCAGCGCCGGGCCTGGCCAGCGATCGGGCGGCCGCCGCCATCGCGGCGTGCCCGGCCGTATCGTCGAGGATGGAGGCGGCCGACAGCAGCGCCTCGGCATCGAAATCTTCGTCCTCCACGAGACGAGCCGCACCGGATCGGACCATTTCTTCGGCGTTGCGCCGCTGGTGGCCGGCGGCGTGCGGGTACGGGACCACAACCATCGGCAGACCAAATGCCGCTACCTCGGCCAGGGTTGAGGACCCGGCCCGGCCTACGACCAGGTCGGCCGCGGCAAGAGCCGGGGTCATGTCTTCGGCGAGGAACTTCTCGGGCCGGTATCGGTCGCGCATGTCCACGGGCAGGTCGTTTCGGCCGGCGACCGCTTCGTCGTAGCCGGCTTCGCCCGTGACGTGAATGACGCGGGCCCGCTCCACCAGGCGCGGCAGTGCCTCGGCGACGGCCGAGTTGAAGCGCCGCACCGCTTGCGAGCCTCCGAAGATGAGCATCAGCTTGTCCTCGGCCGGAACGCCCAGCGCCCTCCTGGCATCGGCACGCTCTACGAGGCGGGGATCGCGAATTGGAGTTCCGGTGACGAAGCAGAGTCGGTCACGCCGGCCGAGGGCTCGGCAGGTGCTGTCGAACGTCACCGCCACGCAGCCGACCAGGCGGGCCGTCACGCGCACGCTTCGACCGGGAACCACGTTGCCGTCCCACATCACGGCCGGAATCCGCAGCACGGACGCCGCCAGCAGGACGGGGAGGGCGACGTAGCCGCCCGTGGTGAAGATGGCCAGGGGGCGATGTCGGACCAGAAGCGCGATCGCTTGCGGCACCGAGAGCGCCAGGCGGAGAGGGTCGAGGACGACGTGCACATCGAAGTCCACCGACCGGAGCGACCGGACGAGCAGGCGCCCGAATGGAATGCCCGTGGCCGGAACCACCGAGGCCTCGAGGCCTCGGTGGCCTCCGATCCAGCGCAGATCGGGCGGTTCGGGCCTAGCCTGCAGCGATCGGGCGACGGCGAGAGCCGGGTAGATATGTCCCCCCGTACCCCCGCCCACTATCAGCAGACGCACTGACCCAACCTCGTTCCACGGTTTCGCGAGAGATCGAGAGCAGGATTCCGACGGCCGCGAGACTGACCGTCAACGACGAGCCGCCCGCCGAGACGAACGGCAGGGTGATGCCGGTGACGGGCACAACGGCGACCACGACACCGATGTTGATCAGCGCCTGGAAGCATATCCAGGCAGTGATACCGGCCGCCATCAGCCCGCCGAACGTGTCGGGGGCCCGAATGGCGGTCCGGATGCCGGCATAGGCGAAGGCGACGAACAGCCCGATCACCACCGCCCCTCCGACCAGCCCGAGTTCCTGGGCAATGACCGAGAAGATGAAGTCGTTGACGTCGCCGGGGACGAAGATTCGGTCGTTGCCGAGTCCCGTGCCGAACAGGCCTCCGGCGCTGAGAGCTTCGAGGCCCTTCACGGTCTGGTAGCCGCTGCCCTGCGGGTCGGCCCACGGATCCAGCAGCGTCTGGATGCGCTGAAGCGGGTAGCTACCGACGGCGAGGACCAGGGCCACGGCGCCGCCCAGCCCGGCGAGCCCGGCAAGGGCGAGATGGAAGACGTTCGCTCCCGCCACGAAGAAGAGCGAGAAGGCGATCAGGACGATGACGGCAGCGGTGCCGAGATCCGGCTCGCGAGCCACCAGGACCAGGAAAGGGACGACGATGATCGCAAAGGGGACGGTCCCGTGGAAGAAGCTGCGAATGCCCTTTCCCCGGGTCGCCAGCCAGTGCGACAGGTACACGACCAGGGCCAGCTTGGCCACCTCGGCAGGGTGGATATCCGGGAGGAATGGACCAAGGTGCAGCCAGCGGGCCGCGCCGTTGCTGGAGACGCTCAGGTTCCTCAGCGGGCCGGGCAGTGGCAGCAGGACCACCGCCAGCAGGATGATCGCCAGGAGAGCGAGCGGCACACTGACCACGCGCAGGTAGCGATAGTCGACCCGCATCAGGAAGACCATGGCGGCCAGGCCGAGGACGCCGGCAAGGACCTGTGGCGCCACGAGCTGGAAGGTGTTCTGGCTCTGGGCGTACGAAGGAATGGCCGAGGCCGAGTAGACCATCAGGATGCCGATGGCGGACAGGGCCACCACGGTCACCAGGATGATGTACTCCGGCTCATGGGCGTCGCGCTTGAGGGCGCTCGGGTTGGCGAGCACGCTCGCCTGCGATGCGCTGACCGCGCTCGGCCTGCTCGGGCCGCTGCTTCGCTGCACCCGCTCGCGCGGAACCGAATTCGCCGGCGCACGCCAGCGGTCCAGTCGGCCGTTCACCGAACCGACTCCAGGAGCCGCCGTCGTTCGGCCAGGGCCGCAACTTCGGCCTTGAAGGCCCGACCGCGAGCGGCATAGTCGACGAACATGTCGAAGCTGGCCGCGGCCGGGCTGAGCAGAACGGTGGCAGGCGACCGCCCTGCGCCGCTGTCGGAGAGCAGGCCGCGGGCGATCTGATCGGCCCGTCCGACGGCCCCCTCCAGTGTCTCGGCCAGTTCGACGAGCTTCATGCCGTTGGATCGAAACAACTCCGCCAGTGTCGGCCCGGACTCGCCGATGAGGACCGCCGCGTCGGCGCGTTCGGCCACGACCGGCCCGAGTACGGCCAGGTCCACGCCCTTGTCGCGACCTCCCGCGATCAGGACCAGCGGCCGAGGGAACGACCGCAACGCCGCGATCACTGCATCCGGTTGAGTCCCCTGCGAGTCGTTGACGAAGCGGACGCCGTCAACGATCGCCACCTGCTCGAGGCGGTGCTCCACGCCCGCAAAGGTCCCGGCGGCATGCCGTATGGCCTGCGTCGGCACGCCGAACAGGAGGGCGACGGCAGCGGCCGCAAGGGCGTTGGAGACATTGTGCTCGCCGGGAATTGCGAGTTCGGCGATGGGCAGAACGCGCTCGCCGGGACCCACCTCCGCGGCTCCCCCGCCCGCGACCGCCAGCCGCTCGACGCCGTCGGCAACGATCCAGCCGTCCACCACGCCCAGGCCGCCGGGCGTCGGCCGGCCCTGCCGGTAGGTCACGGTCGCGGCTCCGCCGGGAGCGACATAACCCGAGACGACCGGGTCGTCGGCGTTGAGTACCAGCGCGCCGCCGGATTCGACGAGCTCGGCGAGACGTCGCTTGACCTTCCGGTACGCCTCGAGCGATCCGTGGCGGTCCAGGTGGTCGGCCGTGACGTTGGTGTAGACGGCGACCGTTGTGCCCCGCGACAGCGTCGGAATCTGCAGCTCGGACAGCTCCACGACGACTCGGTGTTCAGGTGTCAGCTCCGGCAGGCGCTCCACGAGCGGGATCCCGATGTTGCCGCCCAGGATCACCGGGTGGTGGCGATCCTCGTCGAGCAGCGCCGCGGCGAGAGATGCCGTCGTTGTCTTGCCCTTGGTGCCCGTGACGCCGATCGTCGGGCAGGGGCAGAGTCGAAGGACAAGGTCCGCCTCGCTGACCAGTGCCGGCGAGCCGACCCGGTCGGCCAGGTGCGCCTCGACGACGTCCCGCAGAGCCGCCCGAAGCCGTGGCTCGGCCGTGGGGAAGTCCGGGTTGATGCTTGGCGAAGTCGCGATGAGGTCGGCCGTCGACCATGTCGACGCAGGTTCGACTTCGGGTCCGAGCCGGAGCTCGACCGATCGAGCGCCAAGGGATTCGACGGCTGAGGCCAGCTGCCCGGCCGACCGTCCGTCGTAGACGGTAACCCGGGCGCCAGCGTCGGCGAAGAAACGGGTCAGGGCGATGCCGCTTCTGGCCAGCCCGAGAACCGTGACCGAACGACCGTCGAGGGCGCCTGCGCGAATGCCGGTCGCCGTAAGTCGATCGAGATCTACGACACGCCGCGGCATGGCCGGACTACTTCGGGATCGAGGC
Organism: Candidatus Limnocylindrales bacterium; assembly: GCA_049514315.1. Lineage (GTDB taxonomy): Bacteria > Chloroflexota > Limnocylindria > Limnocylindrales > CSP1-4 > Fen-1039. The sequence goes on from JBEKVD010000022.1 coordinate 12,672, forward strand.
GACGAACAGCGTCACCCCGAGCATGCCGGCCAGGGCACCGACGATCCAGAAGCGCATCGTGATCTTCTCCTCGTCCCAACCGCCCAGCTCAAAGTGGTGGTGGAGCGGCGCCATCCGGAACACGCGCTTGCCCCGAATCTTGTAGCTGCCTACCTGGATGACGTCGGACGCGACCTCGAGCACGAAGATGACGCCGATCAGAGGCAGGATCAGGACCTGGCCGGTTATGAGGGCCGTAACCGCGAGCATTCCCCCGAGGGACAGCGCGCCGGAGTCGCCCATGAAGACCTGGGCCGGATGAACGTTGAACCACAGGAAACCCATCAGCGCCCCGATTGTTATGGCGTTGACCATCGCCAGGTTTGGCTGGCTCGGTTTGTTGAGCAGGGCGATGATCAGGAAGCTGATGAATGCGAAGACGAGCGTCCCGCCCGCCAGGCCATCGAGACCGTCGGTCAGGTTGACGCCGTTGCTGCAGCCGACGATCGCGAGAACGGCCACGATGATGAAGAAGACGGCGCCGAGCTCGACGCTGCGGCCGGTCAACGGGATCGCGACGGTGGTCGTGTTCACGACGTCGCCGATGAACGGCACGCGGATGCCGTTGAAGCCGAAGTGATTCTGGACATACACGGCGACCGCGATCGCTACGACCAGCTGCCAGAGGATCTTGTGGCGGCCGCGGATGCCGATGCCCGTGCGGGCGTTGAGGTAGTCGTCTGCGGCGCCAAGTGCGCCCACCAGCGCGAGAACGAACAGCGGCGAGTACGTCGAGGCGTCGAAGGCGTCGAAGACGTAGGACAGGCCGAGCACGACGGCCACGATGAGAACGCCGCCCATCGTCGGCGTGCCCTGTTTGACCAGGTGGGTCCCCGGGCCGTCGTCGCGGATCTGCTTGCCCATGCCGAGCCAGCGCAGCAGGCGCAGGAACGGTGGCATGAGGATCACCATGCAGGCAAACGCGAGGAGCAGCCCCTGGAGGAACTCGACTTGATCCTCTCTCACGGGACGTCCTCACCAGGCCGGCGCGAGCGCACCCGTGGGCCGGCAGCGCCAGCCCGGCCCTCGAAGCTCGCCCTCGCGACGATCCTTGGAACGGCCGGGCCAGGCTTCCCCGCTCCGAGCCGGGGCTCCGAGTAGCGCGTGTCGGTCACCTTCCCAGTGTCGCATAGCCCACCGCTCCGGGTGCGGGACGCCACCATCAGCCCAACGACTTCGCGGTCTGCCCGGCCGGCGGCGTGGGTCCTGTCTTGTCCGACGGGATGTGCTCGCTCAGGACCGAGTCGGTCGCGATCCGGCGGAAGAGCTGCGTCGACTGCACCGGCATGTTCAGAACGCCCTGGGCCACCTTGGTTGGCGTGCCCTGGTAGATCACCGCGCCGATCGCCAGTTCGGGTGAGTCCTGGCCCACCCAGCCGTAGAAGCTGTAGTTGTAGATATTGTCCATCCAGCCGCCTTTACCGCGGTTGAGTGTTGGGTCCCAGATCTGGGCCGTGCCGGTCTTCCCGCCCACGTAGTAGCCCGGGATGTAGGTCGCCGTGTGGTAGGACGGCACCGCGGTCACGACGTGCTCCATCAGGCCGGTCAGCGAGCTCGAGAGACCCGCGCTGATGACCCGGCGGCCCCCCGAAGACGGGGCTGCAGCAGCCGTCCCCGCGCCGACGGTGGCCACGTGCGGAGTGACCAGCATGCCGCCGTTGGCCATCGCGCAGTAGGCGCGCATGATCTGGATGGGCGTGACGGCAACGCCCTGCCCGAAGGAGGCGTTGGCGAGGTCGATCTGCCGCCAGGGTGAGGTAGCCGGGTCGCGGACCAGGCCGCTGACCTCGCCGGCCAGGTCTATGCCCGAGAGCTGGCCGATCCCATACGTCTGCCACGTCTTGTAGAGCGCGGCCGAAGCGGCGTCGATGGTCTTGCCGAGGCGGAACGCGACCCGCGACGCGCCCACATTGCGCGACCAGGCCACGATGTCGGCGAAGGTCATCCAGCCCTTGGCCTTGCGGTCGGCGTCGGCAACCTCCTGTCCACCCGGAAGCTTGAGGACGCCGGTGTCGTCGATCATGGTCGATAGCGCGGTCGTCTTGGTCTGGAGCGCCGCGGACGCGGTGAGCATCTTGAAGACCGAGCCCGGCTCGTAGACCTCGCTGATTATCGGATCCATGAAGAGCGCCGGATTCTGGGCCGCGATCTCCGAGTAGAGATTGGCGTCGTACGACGGGTAGCTGGCTTCGGCCAGGACCGCGCCGGTCTTCGGATCCATGACGATCGCCGAAACGGTCTTCGCCTTGTCGGCCAGCCACGCAGCGAAGACCTCCTGCTCGACCTTGAGCTGAAGTCCGGCGTCGATGGTGGTTCGTATGTCCTGGCCCGGAGCGCCGGGGTCAATGACGTGCTCGCCGGCCGGGCCGGGCGTGTTTGGGTCGACGCTCACCAGCTCCGGGCGACCCGCCAGGATCGAGTCGTACTCCTGCTCCAGGCCGTACTGGCCGACGCCGCTGGCGTTCACGAAGCCGAGCAACTGGGCGGCAAGCGACGTGTGTGGTGCGCCCCCGGCCTGCGGATAGACCCGCACGGGCGTCGGTTCGAGGTTGATAGTGGCCAGGTCGCCGTTCGCCTGCGCGTCCGAGATTTCCTTGGCTATGTCCGGATCCACGTTGGTTGCGAGACCGTAACGCTTGCGATCGGCAGCGGACAGACCGTGGAGATCGGCGACGATGCGGTATTCGTAGATCGTCTGGGCGAGAACGACGGTGCCCGTCCTGTCGTAGATAGTCCCGCGCTTGGCCGGTATCGACTGCTGGGTGGACAACGTATCCTGTGTCGCCAGAATCGTCGCCTGCCCGTGCTGGTTGACCTGCCAGTAGGCGAGGCGCGCCGTCATGCCGCTGCAGAGGAGCACCAGCACGGCCAGGAGCAGGAGCAGGCGGCCTCGGGAATCCGTCCGGCCGAGCATCGGGCGGTCTTCTCAGCGCGCCGGGATGACGACCGGCGCCGGCATCTGCGACAGGCCGCCGGCAATCGCCTGGCGACGAATCGCGGACTCCCGGTCGAGGCGGTTGATGTCCGAAAGATCCTGCTGGCGCTGGTTCTGGAGCTGCCCGTATTGCTGGTTCAGCTGGTCCATGTCATAGCCGGAGGCCGAAACGCGAACGGTCTGGACCAGGGAGAAGAAGCTCAGCAAGAAGGCAATCACGATCACGCCGATGGCAATCCCGAACAGGCGCGGGCGGCGGCGGGCGCGGAAAGCCAGACGCGTCCGGCGGCGCGGGAGAGCCGGCGCCTGGGGGCGGAGGAGGTCGGCCTCCGGGCGCCGGCGTGGAAACAGCATCGAACGCGGGCGAGCGCCCTCGTAGACGGCCATCAGCCGATGCCGCGATCGGCGAGCCAGTGGCCGGCGGCGGTCTGGACAAGCGGCACGCTCGTCCAGCGCCCGGTCGGCTCGGTCCTGCCGGCAATCTCGGAGTCATCGACCCAGCCAAGCACGCCGAGGTAGCGCTCGGGCCGCTCGTGCAGTTCGTGCTGGCGGCGGCCGTAAGTACGGCGTCGGCTGGCCTGGTGACGCTTGGTCATCGGTTCCTCCCTTCTCGATCGATCTAGGCGGCGATGCGTTCGGCGCCCCGAAGTCGGGCGCTCCGGGAGCGCGGATTGGCGGCTACTTCCCTGGCGCTTGGGGTCCGCAACCGGCCGAGTGAGCGCAGGTTGGGCCGGTGACCGCAGACGCAGACCGGCACCTCCGGCGGGCAAACGCAGCCGCGTTGCTCGATCGCGATGAACCGCTTGACGATGCGGTCCTCGAGCGAGTGGTAGCTCAGGACGACGAGCCGACCGCCGGGCCGGAGCAGCACGAGCGATGCCGCCAGCCCGGCCTCCAGGGCCGCAAGCTCGTCGTTGACCGCTATGCGAAGTGCCTGGAACACGCGCGTGGCCGGGTGCGTTCGGCGGCCTCGTGGAGTCGGCACCGCCCGCTCGACGAGGGCCGCGAGTTGCTCGGCCGTTTCCACCGGGGAGTGGCGCCGGGTCTCGCCGATGACGCGGGCGATGCGGCCGGCGAAAGGTTCCTCGCCGTAACGGCGGAAGAGAGCCGCGAGCTCGCCCTGGTCCATCGTTGCAAGCAGGTCGGCTGCGGGTCGACCTCGGCTCGTGTCGAAGCGCATGTCGAGGCGGCCGCCGGCTCGGAAGCCGAAGCCGCGCTCCGCGTCCGCCAGCTGGAAGCTCGACAGCCCCAGATCCATGAGGAGACCGTCGATCTCGGAGAACCCGGCCTCCGGGGCCACCTCGGCGAGCTGGTCGAAATTGGCCTGGCGAAGTACCGCGCGATCGCCAAAACGAGCCAGTCTCCTTGCGCTCCTGGCGATGGCCGCCCCATCGGCGTCCAATCCGAGGAGGCGGCCATCAGGAGCGGAAGCTTCGAGGACCAGCTCGGCGTGGCCGGCTCCACCGAGGGTGGCGTCGATCTGAAGGCTGCCGGGACGCGGGGCGAGAGTCTCCACGACCTCGCCGGCCATGACCGGCAGGTGCCCTACCTCCGGTTCGGCGCCCCCCTCGGGAGAGCCGCCGGAGGCGATGCCTCCGGTCGCCCCGTCGAGCGGATCCTCGATACGCATTTCGATCACCTAGAGCCCGAGGCCGGTGAGCTGGCTGGCCAGCGCATCGGCCGAATCGAGGCCCTTCTGGAAACTTGCCCACCGGTCGGGGGCCCACACTTCGACGTGATCCCAGGCCCCCACTACGACGGCCTCGGTGGCGAGGGCCGCCCAGTCGCGAATGGCGCCGGGCAGGACGATCCGGCCCTGGCTGTCGTGCTCGACCTCGAACGCGCTCGACGACAGGAATCGAGAAACGGCTCGGGCCTTTTCATCCGATAGAGGCAGCACGGAAACCTTCGACGCCAGGGCCTCGAAAGCCGGCCGCGGGAATATGGCGGCACAGCCGTCGACCCATCGGACGACCACCGCACCCTCTTCGAGCTGCAGGCGGAAGCGAGCCGGGATTGCGACCCGACCCTTGGCGTCCACCGAATGCCTGTACTCGCCGGTGAACATCTGCCGATCGCCTGTCTAGCCCTGTCGAGGACGGTCTCCGCGCCCTGTCGGTGTGGCTGACGGGTGGGTCTCGACCCTCCACTCCAGTCGAATCCGCCACCGGAGGCTCGACGACGTGGGCTGGCTCGCCGCCTGCACCCACTTCTCACCACAATCCGCCACTTGTCGGATCATACACCCGCCTGTCGCCCCGTCAACGCCATTCCGCAGGGCGTTCCACCTGGGTTTCACCACCGCGTTTCGACGCGACGCCGTCCCGGATCGGACGACGCAGCGGCCTGTCTTCGGCCGAGCAACCCCTGATTGCACGGCAGCGGCGGCCGGCGGCCGTGTGCGACGGCTCCCCGACCGGTCGAGCGGGAACCGAAGTGGTCGCGGCCGCGTCAAAGTGATGCCGAGCCGTGGTCGGCCTGGTTGCTGTTCGAGGTGAGGGAGATGAGACGAACTACACACCCGCTCGAGAGCTGGCGGGCCGTCCGAACGGGAATCTGCGGCCTCGGGATGCTGGCCATCCTGGCATCGGTGCTCTCAGGTTGCACCGGCCAGGCCGCGGCAATCGCGCTGGCCACATCGCAGGCGACGCGCGCGACGGGATCGCCCGAAGACGCCGCGCGGGCAGCCGCAGCCATCGACGCCTTCGGGTTCGACCTCTACAGACCGGCCCTGACATCGGGCGGCAACGGGGTCGTGTCGCCGGCCAGCATCGCCCTGGCCCTGTCGATGGCCCAGGCCGGGGCCGCAGGCGAGACCGCCTCGCAGATGGACGCCGTCCTTCACTCGGCGGCGACGGCAGGCGACGGCAACGGCCTCAACTCGCTCGATCAGGTCCTCGCCGGACTCTCGGGAACCTTCGAGACTCCGGGCGGCGGGAGTTACCAGCTGACCCTCAGCATCGCCAATGCGCCGTTCGCCCAGCACGGCCTGCAGCTGAAAGAGCAGTTCCTGGACACGCTGGCGTCGAAATACGGTGCCGGGCTACGACTCGTCGACTTCGAAGCCGATCCGGCAGGCGCCTGTCAGTTGATCGACGGCTGGGTCAGCGACCAGACGGCGGGACGGATTCCCAGGCTGCTGGCGAGCCTCGACCCGACGACGCGACTCGTCCTGGTGAACGCCATCTACCTCAAGGCCCCGTGGCAGACGCCGTTCGACGTGAAGGCCACGGAACCGGCATCGTTCACCCGGCCAGACGGGACACAGGTGAGCGTCCCTACCATGAGCCTCGACCTGTCCGAGGGCAGTTATGCCTCCGGCCCGGGCTGGCAGGCGGTGGAGCTGCCCTATGCCGGCGACACACTTGCCATGACCATCGTCGTACCCGACGACCTCGCCGCTTTCGAAGGCAGCCTCGATGCAGATCGCTTTGCCGAGGTGACGGCCGCCCTCCAGACCGCGAACGTGGACCTCACGCTGCCTCGCTTCAAGATCGAGACGAAGTCCGACCTGTCGCCGACGCTCGAAGCGATGGGCATGCCTCTCGCATTCGATCCCGACCGAGCCGACTTCTCCGGCATCACCGCGCAGGAGAAGCTGTACGTATCGGCCGTGATCCACCAGGCCAACGTCGCGGTCGATGAGAAGGGAACGGAAGCCTCCGCGGCGACGGCCGTCGTCATGGCCGCGTCCGCCATGCCCGCCAGGAGCGTGACCTTGCACGTTGACCGGCCATTCCTCTTCGCCATTCGGGCTACGAGTACCGGTGCAATCCTGTTCCTCGGACGAGTAGTCGACCCCTCCGCGTAGCGGATTCGGGGCTCCGGAACGCCTTCCTTGCGCGAGAATTGGCGTCTCATACCGGCGGAATGGTGAAGCGGAGGACCCAGTGCGCATCCTGGCCATCGAGCGGGCGGTCGAGGGTGTGAGCGAAGCCGCGTTCACGCCCGAGATCAGGGAAGCCGAGGCGCGCCGTGCCTGGGACCTGCACCAGGCCGGCGTGATTCGCGAGCTGTACTTTCACGTGGACCAGGCCATGGCCGTGCTCGTGCTCGAGTGCGCCGACGTCGCCGCAGCCGATGCCGCCCTGGCCTCGCTGCCGATGGTCTCGGCCGGCTTGATCGAGTTCGAGGTCCTGCCGCTGCGACCCTACTCGGGCTTCGAGCGTCTCTTCGCGCCTACGGCCGAGATGTCGTGACGCAGGGCAACGCCATCGTCGGGCCTGGGATGTAGCGGGCCACCCAACCCGACAGTTCGCAGGAGAGGGTCTCGGCAAGCTCCATGCTGGCACCATCGCGCTCGTACGAGCGGCGGAAGCCGGCCACTATCTTGATCAACTCGGCCCGGGCCGAGCCGGTCCACTGGATGGCAGGGCAGACGCCGCGAAGGGCGCAGTCCTCCTCCTCCGAGAAGTGGCGCACGGAGTAATCCCCGAAGGTACGGAGGGCCCGCTCCACGGCCGTGCGATCAGAGCCCGCCTCGATCGTGGCCAGGAGCGCGTCGGCGCGCTCGACCAGGGCTCGACGCCGCGCGTCCAGCTGCGGTGCGCCGGTCTCCATGCTCGGCACCCAGCCGATCGGCATCCGTGGACTCCTCAGTCTTGCGCCGCTCAGACGGTCCTTGGCCGGGAGAAACTCCGGGCGGAGCTCGCCGAGCGCATACCGTATCAGGCCTTGCCGGGGCCGCCACCGGACAGTGCCATAGCGCCCGCCGATTGATGACCGGGACGATTTGGGTAGTTCCGACCGGGTAGGGCGCACGCAACCGCACCGGGAGTCGAGTACGCCACCAGGTGCGAAGTTGTCGCGACCCCGGGGGCGCCCGCGGCAGGCTCGCCGTGACGGCCGCGATGCCGGGTCCGGCTGAACCCGGAGTTCAGGTGGTCCGGCCTGCCCGGCCTGGGTGCACTGCCTCGCTCGCCTACCTGGTCGGCGGCGGGATCTTCAGCTTCTCGCCGGGTTTGATGCCCGCACTGGCCCCCGGGTTCATGGCATAGATCGTGCTGACATCGACCCCGAAGAAGCGCGCGATGCCGGCAACGGTATCCGCAACGCTGGACCCATTGGCGCCCGGTCCTCTGACCGTGTACAGGTAGCAGTTCGCCTGGTCGGGGCACGGAACCAGCAGGCTCATCCGCGAGGCGGTCGCTCCAGGAGGCCAGGAGCTCGCCGCCACCGGCGTGGGCGCCGGCGTCGGCGTGAGCCGGGCGGTTGGGCTGGCCGTGATCGCCGCCGTGGCAGGAGCCGAGGCGAGCGCCGAGGGCGTGCTCTCGGCGGTCCGAGTGGCGGTGGGCTCTGCCGAGAATGCCGGGGTACGAGGCGTGGATGCGGAGGCGACCGCGACGGGCGACTGGGCGACAGGAGAACCGCCACCGAGCGGCGGCAAACCCAGCAACGCGGTCAGGAAGACGCCAACAGCCAGGATAACCAGAGCCACTCCGACGAGAGTCAGCAGCGAGCCGCTCGCGGACTGCCGCTCTTCCGGCGCCGACCCGTGCGCGGTGTCGCCGGCCAGGAGCACACCCCGGGCGAAGCGAGGGCAGCTGACGTAGACACGCTGGAGACATACCAGCTCCTGCTGGCTTAGCGAAAGCGGGCGTGGATCTCCGAACGCCGCGCAGCGGTGGGCGGCCACGGCCGTCGCCTGGGCTTCGGACAGCCGCCCATCGGCTTCGACGCTGCGCAGGAACGGGCAGGATACGGAGCCGGCGGCTTCCGGCTCCGACGCAACGCCGCGCGCCGCCGAAGGCCTCCGGATCGCCGCAAACTCGTCGCCGGCAGGTACGGGGTCATCTCGCCCGTGCCCTCTGCTCGAGCCTCCGCCTGACTCCACGACGCCTCCCGGCTTCTCGATCTCGCCCGGCGAGCCATGGCCGGACGACCGACGCGGCGCAGTCTAGTACCTTTCGATGCTGGGTATCCCCCTTTCTGCGATGCGACCGCAGCGGCGTTGGGAGGCTATATTGCCTCGTATGGCTCTGCCTCAACTCTCCGACCTGCAGGGGCCGATCGTTGCGCCGGTGGAGGCGCCGCGGATCCGCCGCTGCACGTTTCGACGCCTCAGCCGCAGTGAGGCGGGCGCGCGGCCCGGCTACGAGGTGAGCTGTCTCTACCCCGACAGACGCCGAACGACGCCGCTCGGTGACTTCGAGGCGAGCGTTGAGATCTGCAGCGCCTGCACCTTCAGCGGCATCTTCCGACCCGACGAGGATTAGTGCCCCAGGCCGGACGCCCCGGCCGGGCGGCAGGCTCGCCCAGAAGCAAGGGCCATCTTTCCGATGGCAGGCTGGCGGCGAGCCGGCCTGTAAGCCGAGTTCTGTACCGCAACTTGCGCCGCGGCGACGATCATCCATCTCCGGCCGTCGGTTACCCGACGGCTCATGCGGCCGACCCGAGGACTGGGCAGCGCGACCTCTTCCGCCCGAACGCTCGGTTGCCCGCGCGCTCGAACCGCGTCCTCCTATTTGGCCTTGCTCCGAGTAGAGTTTGCCGCGTTTCACACCCCGGTTCGAGCTGGGCCCGTCCGGGGCTACGTCTCTGTGGCACTGGTCCTCGCCTCGCGACGGACGGGCGTTACCCGCTACCCTGCGCTGAGGAGCTCGGACTTTCCTCGATGCCATGGCCCTGAGACCAGGCCCCGCGATCGTCCGGCCGACTCGCCGAGGGGGGATTGTAGTCGAAGCCGTACGGATGACCAAATCCGACAGGACGATGAGCGGCAACGGCGATAGCGCCCCCGCTCCAACCAACACCGAGGCCGCATCCGCCGCGGCGTTCCGCTGGGCCAAGTCTCCGGCCCCGGTCGGCGGCTCTGTGCGCGCGAGCGGCGGGAGGCGGGGTGGCGGCGACGCCCGCGCAGCAGCGGTGCCGGGCCCTAACCGAGGCGCAATGCGGGCCCCGGTCGGCCACGCCCGGGCGGGAGCGGCGCCGGACCCGGAAGTCAGCGTGAGGACGGCTTCCGCGGAGGACGCCGGGGCTATCGCCGAGATCGGCGTGCGGAGCTGGCAAGCCGCCTACCGCGGGATATTGCCGGGCGGCTTCCTCGCCGGCCTGTCCGTCGCCCCCCGCGAGATCGCCTGGCGATCGATGCTCGAAAGTGAAGCAAGCGCGGCGGCCGAGGCCTGGATCGTCGAGCTCGAGGGCCGCCCGGTCGGCTTCGCCACCAGCGGCCCGCCACGGGACGAAGATGTGCCACTTCCGGCGGCCGAGGTCTATGCGATCTACGTTCTGCCTGAAGCATGGCGGCGCGGCGCCGGCCGAGCCCTGCTCGAGGTAACGCTGAACCGCTGGCGGGAGCGCGGCGCCACGACGCTGGTCCTGTGGGTGTTCGCGGCGAACGCTCGAGGCCGCGCCTTCTACGAAGCCCTCGGCTGGCGCCGCGACGGCACCCGCCAGGTGATCGAACTCGGCGGCGTTCACGTGCTTGAGCTGCGCTATCGGTTGCGTCCGGATCGGCCCTGATCGGATACCGATGCGCGTCCGGCGATTGCCGAGGCGGCAGACGGGACGACATCAACGGAGACAAGCCAGGACCAGTCGTAGACCTGACCGCGTTCGGCCGTGCCGGGCGAGGCCACCTCGCCGGCCTGGGACACTTTGGCCGCGTTCGGCCGGGCCGCCAGCGCCCGCCGGTCTACCTGGGCCGGACCACCACGACTCGGGCTCCACCCGCCTGAGCCCGATCGATCGCCTCGTTGCAGAGCGCATCGGCCTGCTTGTTCTGCGCGCGCGGCACGTGATGGGCCGTCCAGCGCGCAAAACGCGAGAGGCGCGCCTTCGCATCCGCATGGAGAGGGATCAGCTTGGCATCCTTGACACGCCAGCGTCCGTGAAGCTGCTCGACTATCAGCTGCGAGTCGAGGAGCAGTTCAAGCTCGCGTGCCCCCAGCTCCTCGGCCAGGGCGAGGGCCCGCAGCACGGCCGTGTACTCGGCCACGTTGTTGGTTTGCGTGCCCAGATACTCGGAAATCGAGGCCACAGGCGTCGCGTCCGACTTGCGCGCGCCCGGCAGGGCGGCGTCGAAGAGCACGACGCCCGCCGACGCCGGTCCAGGATTCCCTCGGGCCGCGCCGTCGGTGCGGACGATGAGCGCGGGAGCGGGCCCGCTGGCGCCGCGAACCGAGGGCGAGCTGGAGCGGGCCTCGCGGGCTGCCGCGGAGCCTCCGGCCGGGCCCGAGGCCTCATCCTGACCCGAGCCCGCACCGGCGCCCTCGCCCGCGCCGGTAGCCTCGCCCGCACCGGCGCCCTCGCCCGCGCCCGGGCCTGAGCCCGCGCCAACGGACTCCCAGAGTGAGTCCCGGCCGCCCTCGCCGCCGCCGACGCGCTTCAGCCGCGTCGCCCCACGATCGCCGAGGAAACCTCGAGGATCGCCCTGGTGACGTTGATGCCTCGCGGGCAGGCGTCGACGCAGTTGAAGATCGTCCGGCAGCGCCAGACGCCGTCCTCGTCGGCGAGGATCTCCAGCCGTTCCGCCGCACCCTCGTCCCTGGAGTCGAAGATGAAACGATGGGCCTGGACTATCGCCGCGGGACCCAGGTATTCGGGCCGGGCCCAGAACGACGGGCAGGAGGCCGTGCAAGCTGCGCACAAGATGCACTTCGTTGTGTCGTCGAAGCGCGCCCTGTCGACCTGGCTCTGGAGCCTTTCGCGCTCGGGTTCGGGCTGGTCGTTGATGAGATACGGCTTGACCGAGCGATACTTGCCGAAGAAGCCGCTCATCTCGACGATCAGGTCCTTCACGACTGGAAGACCCGGCAGCGGCGCGACTGATATCTTCCTGCCGAGCTGGTCGACGCGTATCCGGCAGGCGAGCCGGTTGCGAGAGTTGATGAGCATGGCGTCCGAGCCGCAGATGCCGTGGCCGCACGAGCGACGGAAGCTGAGCGAGCCATCCTGATCGGCTTTGACCTTGATCAGCAGGTCAAGGACGCGGTCCATCGGGTCGACATTGACCTGGTAGGTCTCCCAGTGCGGGGCCGGGTCGTGCTCGGGATCGTAGCGGAGGATGCGAAGATCGACGTTCATCCGGCCGGCCTCAGTAGGTCCGGGGCTTCGGCTCGAAACGGGTGATCGAGACCGGCTTGTAGCGCAGGTTCGGCCCGTCCTTGCCCTGGTAGGCCAGGCTGTGTTTGAGCCATTTCGTGTCATCCCGCTCCGGGTAGTCCTCGCGCGAGTGCGCCCCGCGGCTCTCGGTCCGGGCGAGAGCGGCGACAACGGTCACGTGCGCGAGGTCCAGCAGGTAGCCGAGCTCGTGGGCCTCCAGCAGCTCCGTGTTGAAGACCGTCCCGCAGTCCGTGATCGAGATCTTCTCGTAGCGTGCCTCGAGCTCCCTGACCTTCGCCAGCGCCACTGAGAGCAGCTTGCCATCCCGGTAGACGCCGACGTCGTCCATCATCACGGCCTGAAGCTCGGTCCGGATGGCGGCCGCCGATTCACCGCCCGCGGCCCTGCCCCGGATGGCCTCCAGCTGCGCTCGAACCGGCTCAACAGCGTCGGCGATGGGCATCGGTCGTTCCACCGTGCCGGCGTAGCGGGCCATCTGGCGCCCGGCTCGTCGCCCGAACACCAGCAGGTCGACGAGCGAGTTTGTGCCGAGGCGGTTGGCCCCGTGGACGCTCACGCAGGCGCACTCGCCGGCGGCGAAGAGCCCCGGCACGACCGCGTCGATCTCGTCCCGGACCACCTCGGCCTGGACGTTGGTCGGGATGCCGCCCATGGCGTAGTGGGCCGTGGGCTGGACCGGGACCGGCTCCGTGAGCGGCTCCACGCCCTGGTAGATGCGGGCGAAGTCGGTAATGTCCGGCAGCTTCTCCTCGATGACCTTTCGGCCGAGATGCCGCACGTCGAGGTAGAGGTAATCCTTGCCGCCGATGCCGCGGCCGGCCCGAATCTCCTGGTACATGGCCCGGCTGACCATGTCACGTGGCGCGAGCTCCATCAGCTTGGGCGCGTAGCGCTCCATGAAGCGCTCGCCCAGGTCGTTGAGGAGCGTCCCGCCCTCGCCGCGGGCCGCCTCGGAGAGCAGAATCCCGATTCCCACGATCCCGGTCGGGTGGAACTGGAAGAACTCCATATCCTCGATGGGGATGCCGTGGCGATAACACATCGCCACCCCGTCGCCAGTCAGGCTGTGGGCGTTGGACGTGATCCGGAACATCCGCCCGAAGCCGCCGGTCGCGAGCAGGACGGCCTTGGCCCGGAAGGTGTGGAGCTGGCCATCTGCGAGGCGGCGGGCCACGACGCCTGCGGCTCGGCCACCCGCCGCCGGCTCGCCCCCTTCGAACATCAGGTCGACCACCTGGAACTCGTCGAAGAACTTCACGCCGTGCTTGACGCACTGCTGGTAGAGGGTCTGGAGGATCATGTGGCCGGTTCGATCGGCCGCGAAGCAGGATCGGCGGACGGCCGCCTCGCCGAAGTTGCGGGTGTGGCCGCCGAACTTGCGCTGATCGATCTTCCCGTCGGGCGTCCGGTTGAACGGCAGTCCCATGTGCTCGAGCTCGATCACGGTCTCGATCGCCTCGCGGGCGAGCACCTCGGCGGCATCCTGGTCGACGAGGTAGTCGCCGCCCTTGACGGTGTCGAACATGTGCCACTCCCAGTGATCCTCCTCAAGGTTGCCGAGAGCGGCACAGACCCCGCCCTGGGCCGTTCCGGTGTGGGAGCGGGTCGGATACAGCTTTGTCAGGACGGCCGTGTTGACGCCCTCGCGGGCCAGCTCGAGGGCGGCCCAGAGGCCGGCTCCGCCGGCACCGACGACGATCGCATCGAAGGGGTAGTCCATCGGTCAGCCCGGCATCGTGAGCGGGACGGACATGACGACGATGGTGCCCATGACGAACACCACGGCTCCGACCAGGTAGAGAACGGTCAGGGCCAGGGTTCGGCGACCGCCCTTGAGGTAATCCATCGTCACCGTCCGCATGCCGAGGAAGGCATGCAGCACGACCATCATCAGCAGCAGCCAGTCGAATCCTCGCCAGAACAGACTGTTCCAGCGCTGGTTGAAGATCCAGGTGGCATCCTCCTGGCTCGGGTCGAAGAGGAAGTGCTCGAGGCTGAAATGAGCCAGGGCAAGTACGAAGAGCGCTACGCCCGACAGCCGCATGAAGTACCAGGAGGCCAGCTCGAAGCCGCCGCCTTGCGGCCGGGGCCGGCCGGAGCGCGAATAGATGGCCATCTCCACGCTCCTCCTACAGGCCCAGGGCCGGCTTGATGATCAGCCACGCCCCCGGCAGGCCGACGGCGACGAAGATGATCCAGTTCGCGTACCAGATCTGCTTGTGGTAGACGGTCAGACGGGGCCAGAAATCCATGGCCATGATCCGCAGGCCGTTGAGGGCGTGGTACAGCAAGGCCGCGCCCAGAAGGATCTCCATGATCCGTCCCGGCGTGCTGGCGTAGAACTTGAGGATGTCGTCGTATACGTTCGGGTTGCCGCCGGCAAGGTAGATGTCCAGCACGTGAAGCAACACGAATAGCCAGATGGCGACCCCCGAGATGCGGTGGAACGCCCAGGCCAGCATTCCCTCGGAGCCGCGGTAGCGAAACAGCATGCTGCCTCCCGAACCTGGCCTGATCGGGCGCGGCCGACCAGGGTGCGTGGCCTAGATCTTTCCGGCCGCCGAGTCGAGCCGGGCGACGATCGCGTCGGCGAATTCCCTGGTCCCGGCCGATCCGCCGAGATCGTAGGTGACCGTGCGCCCCTCCGCGAGGACCGCCCGGATGGCGCCCTCGACGCGCCCGGCGGCGGCTTGCTGACCGATGTGACGGAGCAGGAGCACGCCGGAGAGCATGAGGGCCGTGGGGTTGGCTTTGTTCTGGCCTGCGTACTTGGGAGCGGAGCCGTGAACCGCCTCGAAAACCGCGGCCTCGGTCCCGATGTTGGCGCCGGGAGCGACTCCCAACCCGCCAACCAGGCCGGCGGCCAGGTCGCTGACGATGTCGCCGTAGAGGTTGGGCAGGACGAGCACGTCGTACAGCTCGGGCTTCTGTACGAGCTGCATGCACATGTTGTCGACGATGCGATCCTCGAAAAGGATCTTCCCCTCGTACCCGGCGGCGACCGTCCGGCAGCTCTCCAGGAACAGCCCGTCGGAGAGTTTCATGATGTTGGCCTTGTGCACGGCCGTCACCTTCTGCCTGCCGTTGGCCACGGCGTATTCGAAGGCGAAGCGGGCGATTCGCTCCGAAGCCGCCCGGGTGATGATCTTGATGCTCTCGGCGGCGTCCGGGCCAACCATGTGCTCGATGCCGGCGTAGAGATCTTCGGTGTTCTCGCGGACGATGACCAGATCTACGTCCTCGTAGCGCGTCTTCAGCCCCGGGATCGATCGCACCGGCCGAAGGTTCGCGTAGAGGCCGAGCGTCTGGCGAAGGGCCACGTTGACGGAACGAAAACCGGTCCCCACCGGAGTGGTGATCGGCCCCTTGATGGCCACCCGGTTGCGCAGGATCGAGTCGAGGACGGACTGCGGAAGCGGTGTTCCCTCCTTCGCCATGACCGCCTCGCCGGCGTCGACGATCTCCCAGTCGAACTCGACGCCCGAGGCGTCGAGGACGCGCCTGGTAGCCTCGGCCAGTTCGGGGCCGATACCATCCCCGGGGATGAGCGTCACTCGTTGGGCCATGGCCGGAATTCTAGCCACAAGGCCCGACGCGCGGCAGACGGGCTGACAGACCGTCAGCGCCTTGGCGTTGCCGCTCCAGGGTGAGCCGGCGATACGGCAGCATTTCGGGAGATCGTCTCATTTCTCCTCTCGGGAAGCACCTCGGGCCCCCGGGCACCGGCGCGCCCTCCTGCTAGGATCAACCCAGGCGCTGCCGGGCTGTTGCGGACTCCGTCCCGCGCCCTCGGCTCGCGAGAATCGGAGCTTCAGGGCGTGAAGATTCAGGAAGCTGACGCGAAGTCGCTCTTGCTGGCCCAGGGATTGCCGGTGCCGCCCTGGAAGGTGGCACGGACGCCGGCCGAGGTCGAGGCCGCGGCGCGGACGTTCTTCGCCTCTGGAGCCGACAGAGTCGTGATCAAGGCCCAGGTCCTCGTCGGCGGGCGCGGCAAAGCCGGCGGCGTTAGGCTCGCCGGTTCCGCCGAGGAGGCGGCCGCAGTCGGAGCTCGGATCCTTGGCATGGACATCAAGGGCATCACCGTCCGGAAGGTCCTCGTCGCCGCCGCCGCCGAGATCGTCAAGGAGTACTACCTCGGCGCCATCATCGACCGGGCGAGCCGGAGGGTAGTGCTCATGGCCTCCGCGGAGGGCGGGGTGGAGATCGAGGAAGCCGCCCGCCAGAATCCTGGCGCGATCCACCGCGTCTGGGCCGACCCGGAGCTCGGGCTCCTGGCGTTCCAGGCCCGGGCCCTGGGTCTGGGGATCGGCCTGTGCGACCCGCTGCTGAATCAGTTCGTAGCCATCGCCGGGGGCCTCTACAAGACGATGGAGGCCAACGACGCCGATCTCGTCGAGGTCAATCCGCTGGCGATCGTCGCCGAGACGGCGACCGACGGCGCGACGACGCAAAGTCTCGTCTGCCTGGACGCCAAGATCACGCTCGACGACTCAGGCCTGGCCCGCCACAGGGAGCTCGAAACCCTGCGCGACCTGGACGAGGAGGATCCGACCGACGCCCAGGCCCGTAAGCTCGGCATCAACTTCATCCACCTGGACGGCACCATCGGCTGCATGGTCAACGGCGCCGGCCTGGCCATGACGACCATGGACCTGGTCAAGCACTACGGCGGCGAGCCGGCCAATTTCCTGGACGTCGGCGGTGGCGCCCGCCGAGAAACGGTACGCGGGGCGATGGAGCTGATCCTCGGCGATCCAAAGGTCGACGCCATCCTGGTCAACATCTTCGGTGGGATCACTCGCGGCGACGAGGTCGCGGCCGGCCTGATAGAGGCCCGCGCTCAGCAGTCCCGCGACGTGCCGATGGTCGTCCGTATCGTCGGCACCAACGCCGCCGAGGCGGCGCGCCTGCTGAGGGAGGCCCGGTTCGAGACGGCGACCTCGCTCGACGAAGCCGCCGTGAAGGCCGTTGCGCTATCGAAGGGGGCTGTGCGATGAGCATCCTGGTCGGAAGCGAGACACGCCTCGTCGTCCAGGGCATTACCGGGCGCGAAGGCGAGTTCCACACCCGCGCCGCCATCGCCTACGGGACCAGGGTCGTCGCCGGAACACGGCCCGGCAAAGGCGGCCAGACAGCGATCGACGGCACCGTGCCGATCTTCGACACCGTCGCCGAGGCAGCAAAGCAGGCCGGCGCGAATGCTTCGGTCATCTTCATCCCCGCCGCTGGGGCGCCGGACGCCATCCTCGAAGCAATAGACGCCGGGATCGGGACGATCGTCTGCATCACCGAGGGCATTCCCGCGCTCGACATGATCCCGGTCGTCGAGGCCGCTCACCGGGCCGGCGCCCGCCTGGTCGGCCCCAACTGCCCGGGCGTCACGTCGCCCGGGCGTGCAAAAGTGGGAATCATTCCCGCGTCCATCCACAGGCCTGGACGTGCCGGCGTCGTGTCGCGCTCGGGCACGCTCACCTATGAGGCCGTGCAGGCCATGACCGATGCCGGCATCGGCCAGTCCACGTGCGTCGGCATAGGCGGCGACCCGATCATCGGCACCACGTTCCTGGACGTGCTGAAGCTCTTCCGGGATGACCCGGAGACAGATGCGATCGTGATGATCGGCGAGATTGGCGGGTCTGCCGAGGAGGAGGCGGCTGCGTACGCGGCCGAATACCTCAGGGGTGTCCCGATGGCCGCTTTCATCGCCGGGCGGACAGCTCCGGCCGGCCGCCGGATGGGCCACGCTGGGGCAATCATCTCAGGCGGCTCCGGCACTGCGGCGGAGAAGATCGCCGCGCTCGAGGCTGCCGGAGTGCGGGTGGCCGACTCCCCTACCCAGCTACCGAAGCTGCTCCTGGACGCCGGCTACCGCCCGTAGCCCGCGTGCCAGGCCGGGCGGCTCGCCAGGTCGCACAGCCCGCTTCGAGCCGCTCGCCGCCCGCGCCTCCCGCGGCCGTGCTGACCGCTGGGGCCCGGCCCTCGCGGGCGCTCGCTGTGTGCGATGCGCGGACGAAAGGTTCAGTAACCCAGTCTCGCCCATGCCGGACCGCCGGGCGCTTCGATCAGCTCAACCAGCACTCCGTGGCAACTCTTGGGGTGCACGAAGGCAACCGGACCCTCCCCACCCTTGCGCGGAGCAACGTCGATGAGCGTCAGGCCGGCCGTCGCCAGTTGGTCGAGCGCTGCCTGGATGTCCGGCACCTCGAAACAGACGTGATGGAAACCCTCACCCTTCGATTCGAGGAACCTCGCGGATCCCGTGGTGTTGTCGGTGGGCTGGACCAGCTCGATCCTGGTCTCCCCCACCGTGAGGAAGCCGATCATGACATGGTCGTAGGCCATGTCCACGACCGACTCCACCTCGAGCCCGAACGTGTCGCGGTACAGGCCGAGCGATGCGTCCAGGTTGCGGACGATGACGGCGACGTGGTGGATCTTCCCGATGCCGATGCCTTCGGGCAGCGGGGACTTGAGCTGATCCATTGGTCTCCTGCCTCTACGAGGGCGGCTGAGAACCGGACAGGCGTTCGCAACTCGCCAGGCTGGCCTGAACGCCAGCCGCCGCGGCCAATAGTACGAAAACGGCGAGCGCCCCCGCCGCTCGTTCTCCACGCGCTTTGACCGGACATTGATCGATCGGCAGGGGCGGCCATCCAACCACTCGAGGCCCTCAGGTCTCGGCAGCTGTAGACAGCTGCCGAGACCGGACGCAGCAGCCGCCTGCCGCCGAGGGAGTGCGATCGGCGCAGGCCTCGAGCTTGCTGGCGGCGTCCGTGGGCGGCAGCTGCTGACAGCTGTCGCTATCTCAACCCTGCGGCCACGGCTTCTGCGGTCGACGCCTCTCCTGGCGCCTCAGACGGTGACCAGCTCCCGGTGTTCACCCCAGACCGTGCGCAGCCGGTCGCAGATCTCGCCGACCGTCGCGTAGGCCTTGACGGCCTCGATCATCGGCGGCAGCAGGTTCTCGTCGCCTCGCGCGCACTCCTCGAGCCGCGCCATCGTCACCTGCCATGCCCCGGCGTCACGTTCGGCTCGGACGCGCTGGACGCGCTCACGCTGCCGGCGCTCGGCCGCCGGATCGATCTTCTGGAGCGAAGGGGTCGAGATCTCCTCGTCCCGGAACTTGTTCATGCCCACCACGATCCTGGTTCCGTTTTCAACCTCACGTTGGACGCGGTACGCGGACTCCTGTATCTGGCGCTGCTGGTATCCGGCCTCGATCGCCGCGAGAGTGCCACCCAGGGCCTCGATCTCTGCGAGGTAGTCGTTCGCAGCGGCCTCGAGACGGTTCGTCAGCGTCTCCACGTAGTAGCTTCCGGCCAGCGGATCCGGGGTCTCGGTGACACCGGATTCGTATGCGAGAATCTGTTGCGTGCGGAGGGCAAGCCGGGCCGCCTCCTCGGTCGGCAACGCGAGAGCTTCGTCCCGAGAGTTCGTGTGCAGGCTCTGCGCCCCGCCCAGTACCGCGGCCAGGGCCTGAACTGTGGTGCGGACGACGTTGTTGTCGATTGATTGGGCCGTAAGCGACGAGCCGGCTGTCTGGACGTGGAAACGGCACGCTGCCGAGCGCGCGCTCGTGGCTCCGAACCGGTCCTTCACGATACGCGCCCACATCCGACGTGCTGCCCGGAACTTGGCCACTTCTTCGAACAGCTCGCTCCACGACGCGAAGAAGAAACTCATCCTGTCGGCGAAATCATCTATGGCAAGACCGCGACCAAGCGCGGCTTCCACGTAGGCGATGCCGTCGGCAAGCGTGAAGGCCAGCTCCTGCGCCGCCGTCGCTCCGGCTTCTCTCATGTGATAGCCGCTGATGCTGATGGTGTTCCAGCGCGGCAACTCCCTGGAGCAGAACTCGAAGATATCGGTCACGAGCCGCATGGACGGCCGCGGCGGGAAGATGTATGTGCCGCGCGCGATGTACTCCTTGAGTATGTCGTTCTGGGTGGTGCCGCTGACGCGGCTCCGCACCACCCCTTCCTTCTCGGCGGCCGCCACGTAGAGCGCCAGCAAGACCGCAGCGGAAGCGTTGATCGTCATGGAGGTGCTGACGGTGTCCAGGGGCAGGCCATCGAGCAAGACTTCCATGTCGGCCAGAGAAGTGATCGGCACTCCCACCCGCCCGACCTCACCCTCGGCCTGGGGTGCGTCGGAGTCGTAGCCCATCTGGGTCGGCAGGTCGAAAGCAACTGAGAGCCCTGTCTGACCCTGTTCCAGGAGGAAGCGAAAGCGGCGGTTCGTGTCCTCGGCGGTAGAGAAGCCGGCGTACTGCCGCATCGTCCACAGGCGACTGCGATACATCGTCGGCTGGACACCGCGGGTGAACGGATACTCCCCGGGGCGACCTAGATCTCGCTCCTCATCGAGGGCGGCGATGTCGGCCGGCGTGTAGAGATCCTGGATCTCGACGCCGGAAGTCGTCTGGAAGCGCCCTTGCCTTTCGGGCGAGCGAGAGATGGCCGTCGCCCGCGTCGTGGCGCGCCAGCGGTCCCGTTCCGCGTCGGCCGCCGACGTTTGCTCTGCCCCGGTGTGAGTTACATCACTGTCGTCCACCGCCTGCCGCTTCCTCTCGTGTCACCCTGGCTGCTGTCAGTAGGCCCCGTCGGGGGATGATGGCACGTACGCCCGCTTCTTGACCACTCTGACGTCGACCAGGGCGCCAACCGCGGGCTGAGTTCGCGGCCGGATGACTGCCGCGATGCTCAGGGGTGGCCGCCGCAGGTCATCTCGTGGACGTAGCGTCTTTGTGCAAAGACGGCCGCGTGTCTCGACAGCGACCTTTCGATTCAGTCTGCGAAGGCCCCGGCTCGGCCGGTTCGGGGAGTCTAGATCGTCCGGGTGATATCCACAGATTCGGTGAACAACTTAGCGATTCTGTGGATAAGCCTGAGTCGTCGGGTAGGGGTCGTGCGGTAGCATCAACGGCACACGACGGTTCGCTCAGCAGCGGTTGCTTCCAAGGGCAATCAGGTGAGCACCGGGGAGGAGAGCCAGTCGTCCCTCCTAGACCGAACGCCAGGCGAGGTGGAACCACGGTGGCCAATGTCATCGCGATCGCAAACCAGAAGGGCGGCGTCGGCAAGACGACCACCGCGATCAATCTGGCGGGTGCGCTTGCGGAACAGGGCCTGCGTGTCCTATGCATCGACATGGATGCGCAGGCCAACCTGACCGTGGGACTTGGGATCAACCTGGCCAATGTCGAGCGCTCGATGGCCAACGTGCTGGGCCAGTCCGCAACGCGACTGAGGGACATAATCGTCGCGACCGAGACGCCTGGGGTCGACGTCGCTCCGGCGACCCTCGACCTAGCCTCAACCGAAGTCGACCTCCTGAGCTCGATCGGGCGCGAGTATGCCCTGGCTGAGGTGATCGACGACTGGGCCCTGGGCCACTACGACTTCATCCTGATCGACTGCCCACCCACCCTCGGCCTGCTCACGATCAACGGTCTGTGTGCGGCAAATGGAGTGATCATTCCCGTTCAAACCCAGTACTACGCCCTCAAGGGTCTGACGGCCTTGGTGAAGGTCATCGCCACGATCCGGTCAAAGCTGAACCGAAACCTGCGAGTACTGGGGCTCCTGCCGACCTTCTACGATCCACGAACCGTTCTCGGCCGCGAGATGCTCGACGAGATGCGCGAGCACGGCGAAAACCATGTCTTCGACACCACCATCCGGAACGCCGTGAAGCTTGGAGAGGCTCCCCTGGCCGGCCGGCCGATCACCATCTACGCCAGCTCATCCGACGCTGCCAATACCTATCGCCAGCTCGCCAGGGAGGTAATCGCGCTTGGCTAGGCCTGATTTCCGAGCCACCGCCGCAGCCCGCCTGAGCGACGAGCGGCGCCAGGGTCTTTCCCACAACGTCCTGAGCCTGCTCCACGCAGACGAGACGACGGCCGTACGGCCGACCGCGGTTCGCAACATCCCCGTAGATCGAGTCGAGCCGAATCCAAACCAGCCCCGCCTGGCGATGGACAAAGAAGGCCTGGACGATCTCACCGCCTCGGTTCGAGAGCACGGCGTTCTTCAACCCGTCCTCGTCCGGCCCCTGGCCAACGGCCGGTACCAGCTGATTGCCGGCGAGCGCCGCTGGCGAGCGGCCGCCGGCGCGGGCTTGCCGGTGGTACCTGCCCTGATCGAGGAGATCGACGACGAGACCGCGCTTGAAATCGCGGTCATCGAGAACCTTCAGCGCGAGGACCTCTCCCCTCTCGATGAGGCCCTGATATACGACAAGATGGTCCACGAGCACGGCTACAGCATCCGCAAGCTCGCCCAGAAACTCGGCAAGGACAAGGGTTACCTTGAGAATCGCCTCCGTTTGGCCGACGCCCCGGCCGAGATTCAGCAGCTGGTGTCTGTGCGCAAAGACACCATCTCCCACGCGTACGAGTTGCTGAAGGTGTCCGACCCGAAGAAACGAAAGCATCTTGCCGACCTCGTCGCGAAGGGAGAACTCTCACTGGTCAGACTTCGGGAGAGGATCGAGGGGGCACCTCGGACCCGCCGCGCCTCGGCGGAGACAATCGCTGACGGTTCTGCCACCGGCACGCCCGAGGACGCGCTCGAGGCGGAGTCGGAGGCCGAATGGTTCGCGGCCGGGTCGAAGAAGCCGCTGACCGACGACTCGCTGATCGAGGTCCGAGCGCGCCTGACCAACGTCATGGCGGACCTCACCACCGTTCTCCAATCCGACGTCATCAAGGGTATCGACGAGACCGATCGCCAGAACCTCGCCAAGTACTTGATGATCGTCAAGGCCCGAGTCGAGAATGCGATCGGCCTGGTCCGGAGGGGTGCCGACAGGTAGCCTCCCGGCGGCGCAGAGGCGGGTGGTCGGGCGGCCGAGGAAGCGCCTCGCCGTCGCCGCGGCCGACACCTGCCGCCGACGTGCCCGCCGCGCCGCTTCGATGAAGCCTCAAGGCGCCTCGCGCCTGTGTTCCGCGATCAGCAACTGAGGGCGGCGCATTGCGGTGGCCGTGCCGCGCGCCTAATACGGCGCTTCGAACCCGAGCGTTTCGAGAGCGAACACGAGCTGCACCGGCATTCCGGGGAGTCGAGCCTGGCCAGCCAGGCACCCCCGAGCGGCGATCCAGATTGCCCGAACCTCGGACGTTCGCGGGCGAGCCTGGTCCTCGACGGTGGCGAATCCCACCCGAGCCAGCCGATGCCGCAGCCAGGCCATTCAGGCAACGAGCGGATGTGGCGCCGCCCTCGCGTCGAGGATGGATGGAGGCGTGACGACCCGGACCAACCCGGCCGGCGCTTGACCCGAGCGCCGCGCGGTCAGACGTAGACGATCTCGTCGAAGCTGGCAACCAGGTACGCGATCAGGCGATCTCGGGCATCGGCGTTCTCGGCCCGCAACCCGGAAACGAGGAAGTGGAGCGAGACGGCCGGCATCATGAGATGTCCGGCGGCATCGAGGGCGACCGTCTCGGGAGCCCCGCCACCTCGAGCAAAGACACGTCGAAAGGCCTTTTCGTCCAGGTGGGCGGTCTTGCCGAAATCGGCAACGACCTTCGCCACGCCGCGCCACCTGGCCACGTCCCGCAGGAGCTCGGCCGCCCAGGCGTCGAGCTGCTCGTCAGTCTGCTCCCGCAGCCGTTCGCGGTATTCCGTCGGCGTCGCCGACAGGCCCGTAGCGCCCACGTGTCCTCCTGCTGGTTTCGACCAAGTATCGCAGACTCCGGATGACGGGCTCCGATGGGCCACTCGGGCCGGATCGCTCCTGGCAGTCGACTCGACGGCCGCGGCGCGGGCCGGGCACGAGGCGGCAGCGACCGGGAGACCGGCTCAACCCACCGCGGCGTCCCCGTCCCGAGCCTGAGCCGGTGGTCTCCTGCCCTCCGGCCAGTCGTTGAACAGCTCCGTGAGGCACCGACCGATTCGGCCGGGCCGAGGCCCATCCCGGAAATCGCCGACCAGGGCCTGGAGCGCCGACTGCGCCTCCGCGGTCGCGCCTGCCACCTCGCTGGCATCCTGCCGTGCACCGGGCCCGGGTTTCGGCGCCAGCGGCAGGCCCACCCTGACCCGCACCACTCGCCGGAAACCCAGCCAGCTGGTTCCGTTGATCGCCACCGGCACGAGCGGAACCCCGGCCCGCAACGACAGGTATGCCGGGCCCGCTTGAAGAGGTAAGACGATCCGCTCGCCGGCGTGGATTTGCCCTTCGCCGGCAATTGCCACGACCTCCCCCCGGCCCAGCAAGGCCTCGGCCCGAGCAGTCGCGGCGACGAGCCCGCGCTTCCCCGGCCTGTAGGGAACAGCCAGGCCGCCCCACCGGATCAGTCGGTTACGAAAGCCGCGCCTCATCTCCTCCTGTTCCGGCCCGAAGAAGTACAAGCGCGGCCGCTTCGGCATTGTGGCAAGGATGAAAAGGGGATCGGCCCAATTTTGGTGGCTGAAGCAAAGAACCGACGACCCGGCCGGCAGCCGCTCCATGCCCTCGACGCGCACTTTCGAGTAGAGCCCCGTGGCAACCCGGAGGATGGCACGTATGGCCTCATACCGTCGCACGGACCGGAGTGGAGCCTGGACCGCGAGCCAGCCGGTCCCCAAGCCGGCGGCCTCCCCTCTCCCCGACGAGGCGGCGCTCGGTAACCGTCGGTTGGCCGATCCTGCAGGCATGCTACGAGTATGCCAACCCGACGAGGCGGCCGCCGTCCACGATCCTCTCCTGTGCAGCGGGAGCGCGGCGGCGCAGCGAGGTTGCCGGTAGCTCCCGCGGATCGGGGACCGCGCTCCGGGCTCCGTTATCCGGTCCGGGTGTGGTCGTCGCAGGACTCGAAGACGACGTCAGTATAGAACGCATGTACTATATCATCGCGGAGCGGCCCCCCGAGGGGGTCGCCGTCGTGCCCGGGAGCGACCGTGACATCGACTCAACCGTGTGGGGCAGGTCGGCAAGCGATAATGGGTCGATGCCAGAGCGATCAGCCGGCCCAGATGCCCGAGGGGCCGCACCGCGAACGGTCGGGCTGCGGCGCGTCGAACAGATCATGGGCACGGCAATCAGCTTCGACATCAGGGATGCGCCGGTACCGCCATCCGCACTGGAGGGAGCCTTCGAATACCTCCGCGACGTCGATCGACGGTTCAGCCCGTTCAAGCCCGAAAGCGAGGTAAGCCGCTTGATTCGCGGCGACCTCGATGAAGCGGACCTCAGCCCTGACCTTCGGGAGGTCCTGGAACTCTGCGAGGAGGTCCGACGCACGAGCGACGGATACTTCGACGTCCGAGCTCATCGGCCCGATGGGCGGCCCGATCCAACCGGCCTCGTCAAGGGCTGGGCCCTGGAAGGGGCCGCCCGGCTCCTCGAGGCAGCCGGAGCGCGCAACTACTGCATCAACGGTGGCGGTGACATCGTCGTTCGAGGCGAGTTCGAGCCCGGTGCGGCCTGGCGGGTCGGCATTCGCCACCCATTGATCGCCGACAAGCTGGCCACCGTCCTGGCAGTCCGCGACGCTGCCGTAGCCACGTCCGGTGCCTACGAGCGAGGCGATCACGTTCGCGATCCATTCTCCGGCCGCGCCCCCACCGGCATCCTGAGCGTCACCATCGTCGGGCCGAGTCTGACGTTCGCGGATGCCTACGCCACGGCTGCCTTTGCGATGGGCCCGAGAGGCCTGGCCTGGGCGGCTGGATTGCCCGGATACGAGGGCTGCTCGGTTACTTCCGACCGGGACGGATCCGACGCTCGATTGAACTGGACTCCCGGCTTCGACCCCTACTTCGCGGACCGCCGGGCAGGCCGACCCGACGGTTGAACCGAAGTCGCGCGGAACGCTTCAGGCCGGGCATCGCCACGGCACGTGGCCGAGCCTCCCGGGGACGCCGACTCGAAGGATTCCGTTTCGGCGCAGAGTCTGGCCGCAACGCCGTACACGCCCGTCGAACCCGCTACCAGAAGAATGGCTTGCGTCCCAGGAAGGTCTGGTCCGCGATCGCGAGCAGATAACCGGCAAGAAGCAGCAGGCCGACACTCAGGTGCAGCTGGATATTCGCCGCCAGGGTGCCCATCAGCCCGTATGGGTTGTCATAGAAGCGGATCAGACCGGAGTGAACTCGGACCGCCAGCGGAACAGCCATGAGCACCAACAGAGCGGGCACTGGCAGCTGACCCGCTACGACTGCCACGCTCACGCTGATGAAGGCTCCGGCTGCCGACAGGTCGAAGCCCCGGATGACCGCTCCCTTGGACCAGCGCACGGGCAGCGTCAGCTTGCCTGCCCGGGCGTCGCCGACCCGGTCCGGTATCTCGTTGACATACAGGATCATTGCCACGAGCAGCGCCACCGGAATCGAGACGAGACAGGCCTCGAGCGACAGCGAACCGCGCGATTGGACCGTGTAGGCGCCGAGGAGCATGACCGGCCCGAACCCGATCGCCGTCGCGATCTCGCCCAATCCACGGTAGACGAGCTTCAGGGGCGGCATGGTGTACGCGAGGCTGATGAAGAAGCCGACGGCCGCGATCAGGAAGAGCGCCGTCGACCCGCGTAGGACAAGAAGCAGGATGCCGAGGGCCGCGGCCACCGCATAGCACCCGATCGCCAGGACCGACATCTCGCGGACGGTAACCAGGGCATTCTGCAGAACCCGCGAGCCGCCGCTGAACCTGGTGGGCGTGGCGTTGGCATCATCCGCGCCAAGGATCTTGTCGAACACATCGTTGGCTACGTTCAGGCCGAGGTGAACAGCGCTCGCGGCAAGGACGGTGATGACCGCCGTGGCGACATCGAACGCGCCCGATCGAGCCGCCACGGCCAGACCCAGCGCCACCGGCACGAGGGTGGCGCTCAGAAACGGGGCGCGGGTAGCCCGCACGAACAACAAACGCTTCGATAGCCTGGGCCGAATGCGCACGCCGCGCCCGGCTGAGAGAGCATCGAAATAGCGTCGCGCTCTCGGCAGGTTGCGTTCGTAGGCGGCTGGAAACGGCAGCTCGCTTTCATCCCAGGCCCAGGCCCGAGACGGGCTGACCACGAACCGACGCCGCGGTCGCGCGGTCGCCGAGCCCCACACGGTCACGTGGCGACGCTCGTCGACACCACCGTCCGGCAGCGCGCGGAAGTGGCTGCCGGTTATGGCGACCTCAGTTCCCGGCGTGATCCGGAAGCCAGCGGGCTCACTGAATCGGACGGTGCCGTCCCTGGGATTGACCTCGATCTCGACATCGACGTTGACCGGGTAGCCGTCCTGCTCAACCCAACTCAAGACCGCGTGCGAATAAGTGGCCAGCCTGACCAGGCCGTCGTCGGCGGTCGCATGACGGGGCGCCGCGGGGCCGGCCGGCCCGGCCATCTCGATGGACTCCGGGGGCTCGATGGACTCCGGGGGCTCGATGGATTCCGGGGGCTCGATGGATTCCGGGGGCTCGGCAGGTTCGGCCGAGCCGGTTTCGACGGAGGGCGCCCCGGCTGCCGCCCCGCCGGTTTCGGCCGGCTGAGCGATCGCGTCGGACGACGCCGGTTCCACTGCTTCGGGGGCGAGGGCGGTCGGACCCGGCAAGTCCCGAACGGCCGCCCCGGCGTTCGGCGCGGACCCCGGCGCGGTCGCCTCGGACGGGTCGGGCTCCACACCGGTGACTTCGGCTTCAGACGGTTTCCAGGCCCTGCGGATCCTCGAAAGCCCGAACTTCGGGCTCATCGCGCAACCTCGGCCGCCACCGTGATCTGAGGCGGCTGATCCGTTCGTCCGTTCGGCCAGAACCAGGCCCGCCGCGGCGTCAGCTCAATCAGCGCCCGCTCGAAGACAAGCGGGAAGCCCAGCCTGGCCTTGAGCAAAGCGACGACCGATGGGTCTTTGCGGGTCCAGTCGCGGAGAAGCTTCTCCCAGCCGGCGTGGAGGTCGTCCTCGGCTACACGGGCGTCGCACTGGACCGTCACCTTGCCGGTAAATGTGCCCAGCCCCTCGGGATTGGTGATAGAGAAGCTGACCCGGGGATTGGCCTTGATGTGGGCGATCTTGGCGCTGTCGAGGACGCTGGACGTCATGAAGATGCGGTCGCCCCACAGCAGCGGAACCATCGGATAGGTGATGGGTCGTCCGTCGGAGCCGATGACCGTCAACTCGCCGACTCGGGCAGCATCGATGAGTCGGGCGACCGGGTATGGCAGCGCAGGCACATCGGCCTCCAGGCACGAGACGCCTCGGATGGTTGTGCAGATTGTACGTAACGCGCGCGCCCGGTCGCCCGGCAGCCCCGGTCGGCGGACCGGCGGGCCTTCGTCAGCGGCTCCGGTCCCTGTCGGGCGCGCCTCCGAACAGGCGAATCGAGGCGGCTGCGGCAGCCTGCTGCTCGGCCGTGATGAGATGGCGGCGGTCCGAGGTGCTGTTGTGAGCGTACTCGGCAAGCCTCTTCTGGATGGCCTCCAGCCGACTCAACTGCGCAGCCGCGATGGGCGCCCAGCGAACCCGGAGGTCGGTTGGGCCGGCCGCCGCAGCGATCCAGAGCGCGTAGATGTCGTCGAGGCACAACTCGCGCGAGCCGAGCGCCGCCGACCAGGTCGCATCGGCCGAGAGCCCCAGCAGCCGCCCGACGGCGGCTCGCGCAGCCTCCTCTTCCCGAACGCAGACCGGGCATCGCGGATCGGATAACGCCGCCAGTCCCTTGAGCTGCCCGGCAGGGCCCTGCCCCGAAAGCCTCCGGAGAGTCGCCAGGCGCCGGCGCAGGACGGCATCGAGGAGGATGGCGGTGGCGAGCTGGCTGCTCGTCTGCAGCAGCTCCATCTTCGAGAGGCCCAGGCTGTGCGGCCGGCAGAAACCGACGCCCCTGTCCATCTCGGCCCGGAGACCGCGGTCGGTTGCACCCTCGCGCGCCAGACCCCGAAGTGCCGCGTAGCTCGCTTCCTGGCGGGCGTCGCAGATCGGACAGCGGCTGCCCTCCAGGGCCTCCGCCAGGCGAATCTCCTCGAAGTCGCGGGTCGGCAGCTGCCCGGCGCCGTCACCTGAACCCCCGGAACGCCGTGGCCGTGTTCACCGCCACAGCGTACCGCGCGGTCAACCTCGTCGAGTCATGGCCGCGTACGTGACGCCGAACCCGAGGCTGCACCAGACCGCGAGCGTCAGGAACGCGCCAAGCGGCAGGCCGAACTCGTTCGGCGCGAGCGTTCCGCGGGTCACCTCGCCCATGGCCTGGACCGGCAGGACGCGATGGATGGCTTCGAGCCAGCCCGGAAGCTTGTCGGGCAGGAACGTCAACGGGGAGAACATGAAGACGAAGACGACGATCGCCTGGGTGATGATCACCGTCAGCATGTACGGCAGCAGCGAAGCAATGGCGTAGCCGACGCACGTCGACGTCAGGGCCACCATCAACACGGCCGGCACGACGAGCGGGCTGACCTGCAGGTCGAGACCGAAACGCCAGGCGCCGACCAGCACGCCGAGGACCACGCCAGGGATCACGATCGCCAGCCAGACGGTCAGGTCGGCGACGAGGTAGGACAGGCGCGGCACCGGCAGGGAACGCATGTAGGCCAGGCTGCCTTCGGTCTTCTGCTCGCCGACGGTCTGCGGCAGCGCCACCAGGCCGACGGACACCATGGAGATCGCCGGCGCGCCGGTCGCGATCAGGTAGATTGAGGTCCGGTCGAGCGTCGGGAAGAGGAGCGGGTAGCCCAGGACGATGCCGAGCGAGAAGAGGGTCTGGACCGCCATCATCAGCGGCAGGTAGTTCTTCTTGCGCAGCGCCTGCCAGGTGACCAGCAGCCGGTAGCTACGCAGCAGTTGCATCGAACGCCTCCTCGGTCTCGGCCGGCTCGGCTCCCATTTCGCCGACCAGCGCCACGTACACGTCCTCGAGAGTGGCCGGCCCAAGGGTGAACTCCTCGACGCTGCCCGCCGTCTTGAGCCACTCCGCCCAGGTCACGGCCTCGCCCGCCCGGTCCATCGGAACGCCGACCATCAACCGATTGCCAACCTGCACCGCCGACAGGGCGAACGGCGACGCCGGCGGCTCCGGCGTGCCCGGGTCGAGCACCAGCTCCAACCGGAGCGCAGCTCCAACCCTGGCCTTGAGCGCCGCCGGTGTCCCCTCGGCGATGACCCGGCCCTCGTCGAGGATCGCCAGCCGATCGACCGATCGCTCCGCCTCGATGACGTTGTGGGTCACCAGCAGGACGGCGGCACCGAGGTCGGCGAGCGTCCGAACCTGGCGCCACAACAGGCGGCGCCGGACCGGATCCACGTCGTTCGTGGGCTCGTCGAGCATGACCAGGCGGCCGGGCGTCACGGCGGCCATCGCGAAAGCCACGAGCCGCTTGACACCGCCGGAGAGTCGAGCCGCGTCTACGTCGAGCCACTCCCCGAGATCAAGGGCATCGACGAGCCGCTCCCGCCGACGCCGGACATCGGCGTTCGAAGCGCCGCGGAGCTGGCCGACCAGGTCGATCGCCTGGCGAGGCGTCAGGCCATCGATCGGCACCTGCGCCTGGGCCTGGAAGGAGCACAGCCTTCGGGCCAGCCCCGGCGCCGCCACCATGTCGCGACCGTCGATCCGGATCGAACCGGCCGTCGGTCGCAGGAGCCCGACGACCTGGTTCACGAGGGTCGTCTTGCCGGCGCCGTTGTGGCCGAGCAGGCCGAACACCTCGCCTTCGCCGACAGCCAGGTCGATTCCGTCGTTGGCCCTGGTACCGGTCCGGTAGACCTTGGTCAGATTCTCGATTTCGAGCAACATCTCGGACCCCTTGTTCTTGCGGCCGCCGCGCTTTCCGGCCGCCTGCCGGCCATTGGAACCTGTCTCGGGCAATAGCTATCCAGGGCCGGGTGCCCACGGGCGACCCGGATCGGCTGGGAAGTGGACTGGCGGCGCGCCGCCGGGCTACTCGATGACTATCCGAACCTCGTCGCCGTGGTCGGAGACTTCCAGGATCGGCCCGGTCAGGCCGGTCTGGATCGCCTCGACGATGCGCGACCGGTGATCCGGCGACAGGCCGGGCACCTGGTCTATGGCAAAACCCGCCGCCGCCAGCGGGATCTGGAGATTGATGACCTGACGGCCGTTCTCGGCCACGAAGATCCGGATCCGTCGCCCTGCCAGAGCGTCCTGTGCCGCCCGGCTGCGTCGCGCCTCGTCCCCTGCTCGGGCCTGATTCGGGTTCCCGCTGCGCCCGGCCGCTGCCGCCGCCCTGCCGGCCCGGGCGCCCTCCTCGAGCGCGGCAACGATCGGCGCGGCTTCCTCGGCAGTCAACCGGCCCTCCGAGACCAGCTTGAGCAGGGCTTCCAGCTCGCCCGACATCGCCCTAGCTCCTCGACCGATCGAGGCGTTCGGTCGCCTCGTCCACGCCGATCTCGCCCCTCTCCAGGGCCTGGAGAACTGCCAGCTCATCGTCATCGGCCGTGTCCTCGTCGGGACTTCCGTTCTCGTCCGGGTTCCAGGTCTCCTCGGTTTCGAGCAGCCCGGACCCCTCAGAGGCCGCCGGTTCAGTCGATCCGGTCGGTCCGGCGATCACGTCTGCCGGCAGGGCCGAGGTGGCGTCCGGCGACGGCGCCGCCGGGGGCCTGGGCGGTGCCGGGGGCGTGGGCGCTGACGGCGCCGCCGGGGGCCTGGGCGGTGCCGGGGGCGTGGGCGCGGGCGGGGCCGCTGTGGCTGCCGGCGAGCCGACATGATCGCCGGGTCGAGCCTCCAGGATGCGCAGACCGCCGGACGTGGAGTTGACCCTGAACGCGGCCGCGCCGTCCCCGACGACCGAGCGCCAGTAGCCCCGGCTACCCGTCATCGTGTGCTCGACGTTCGAGCTGATCGAGCCAGAGATCGCCCGGAGCTCGGCCGTCACCCCGTTCAATGGGGTCAGGTCGACGCTGCCCGAGATCGAATCGGCCCGGTGGTCGCCCGAGGGATCGAGCTCGCCGACGATGGCGATGCCTCCGCTCGTCGACGAAAGGGCCGTGCCGTAGAAGCGGCGAGCGCGGACCTTGATTCTCCCCGAGACGGTATTTGCCCGGACGCGGACGTCGCCGCCGGCCTCGAGTGCGATCGATCCGGAGATGGATCCGGCTTCCACGAGACCCCCAAGGCTCCAGAGCCGGATGTCGCCGGAGACGGTCCGGTACTTCTGGTCGCCGACCAGGGCGGAGGCCTCGATCGAGCCGCTCATGGTTTCGAACCGGACGCGGGTACCCCATGGCACGTCGAGGGCAATGTCGGCGCTGACGCGGGCTCCGCCGAAAAGCCAGGCCAATCCGGTGGAGAGGCGCCGCTCGGGCGTTTCGACCTCGAGCGAGCTGGGGCCGCGATCGACGACCACGCGTCCGGTCTCGAGGGCCTGCTCGGCCGCGGCCTGATCCGCGGCGCGAATCCGGTACGTGACCGACAGGCGAGCCTCCTCGCCGTCGATGCCGCGAATTCGGAGTGTGCCGGTGATGGTCTTGACTGAGATCCGTCCGTTCGCCCCGATCCGATGGGCGAGCGTCTCAGTCCGCTCCAGCGTTCCCATCCCCTACTCCTTCCGAGCGCGGAGGAAGGCCGCCGCCTCGTCCGCCGTGATCTCATGGCGCGCCAGGCGCTCCAGGACGTCGCGGCGCTGCTCCGCCGACTCGCCCAAGCGTCCGGAGCCATCCTCGGCGTCGTCCGCGATCGGCGCTCCGTCCGCCAGCCCAAGCGTTCGCAGCAGCGCCTCGATCCGTGCCCGAACCGTCGGGTACGACACCTTGAGCTCCCTTTCGAGCTCTTTGGCGTTACCCCGCGCGCGCAGGAAGCTTTCGAGCAGAGCCAGCTGCTCCCGGCTCAAACGCCCGAAGAGGCCGACGTTGAAGTCGCCCTCGATGGCGGTGCCGCAGCCCCGGCACTGAAGCCGGGTGATCGACAGCTCGCTCGAGCAGACGGGACACGTTGAGATGACGTCGCGGGACATTACTGTTGCTGCCTCTTCTGCGAGCAATCGGCGCTTGCGCCCAGGCGCTCGTCCCAGGCCAGTTTCGGCACCTTGCTTGCCGTTGTTCACACTATGTCATGTGGCCTTGCCATTTGTCAAGGGCAATATATCATTTTGACATACCTGGTCTAGAGCCAGCCTCGAATTGAGCCGGGCGAGACGGCCGCCCGCCCTCCAAGCCGGTCCGCTGCAGGCCGCTCTACACCACGCCCGCGGGCCCAAAGGCGGGCCAGGCGGAGGCATCTGGCCGCTGGGTATAGATTCGACGCGTCGACGGGCACGGCGCCCGACCCGTCTGGAGGCCGAATGGCTCGACGCGTCTACAACTTCGAGAACCCCGATCGGTTCGTGGCCGGCACGGTGGGCCCCCCGGGCAACCGGACCTTCTACCTTCAGGCACGCGACGGCGCCCGGATCGTGTCCGTGGTGCTCGAGAAGGTCCAGGTGGCGCTGCTTGCCGAGAGACTGACCCAGCTTCTGGCGGAGGTCCGCCAGCGCGGGGCAAGAGTCCCCCTCGAGCCGGCGCCAGGCGACGTCGACACGGCGCCGCTCGACGAGCCGATCAACGAGACCTTCCGCGTCGGAACGATGGCCATCGTCTGGGATAGTGATGACGAGTCGATCGTCGTCGAAGCCCGGGCCATCAGCGAGGACGGTGAGGCAGCCGACGAGATCGCGAATCCCGATGAAGATGACGAGGCGGACGTCATGCGCGTGCAGCTGGAGTCGGGCAAAGCGGTTTCATTCGCCCGACGGGCCCTGGAGGTGGTAGCGGCCGGACGGCCGCCCTGCCCGTTCTGCGGCCAGCCCCTCAACCCCGAGGGCCACATCTGCGCTCGACGCAACGGCTTCATGCACTGAGCCAGATGGCGGAATCCCGACGGAATCGGCGGCCGACCCGGGGTGAGCGGGCGGCGAACGAGCGAACGGACCCGGCCCTCCGAGGCAGCTCCGCCGTCACGGCTCTGACACGCGCAGAGATGGAAGCGGCCGCGCTGGCGGGTCGACAGGTTGCCGGCCCCTTGGACCGGGAGACGGCACTCAAGCTCCTGAGCGAAGGCGACTTGACCGTTGTGGGCAGGCTGCTCAGCGCGTCGAACGCCACGTTCTTCTGCATGGTTACTGGCCCAGGCCTAGATTCCGCAGTCACGGCGGCAAGCTGCGTCTACAAGCCGATCCGGGGTGAGCGGCCGCTCTACGACTTCCCGGACGGAACGCTGGCCTGCCGCGAGGTCGCAGCTCATCTCGTATCCGAGGCAAGCGGCTGGGACGTGGTCCCGACCACGGTCATGCGCGATGGGCCTTTCGGTGAGGGCATGGTCCAGCTGTGGGTTGAGGTGGACAGGTCGGTCGACCTGGCGGAGCTGATCGCTTCCGACAGCACGGAGTTGCGCCGAATCGCGGTCCTGGACGTGGTCCTCAACAATGCCGACCGCAAGGCTGGCCACCTCCTGCCGCTCCCGGGCGGCCACATCC
Organism: Candidatus Limnocylindrales bacterium; assembly: GCA_049514315.1. Classification (GTDB taxonomy): domain Bacteria; phylum Chloroflexota; class Limnocylindria; order Limnocylindrales; family CSP1-4; genus Fen-1039. The sequence goes on from JBEKVD010000022.1 coordinate 47,075, forward strand.
AGGGCGTCGACAATGGCCTGTGCTTCTCGGTCGAGCCGAAGCTCCGAACCGTGCTCTGGCGGTGGCGGGGCCGGGCGCTCAAGGACGACGAACGGCAGGTTCTCCAGGAGCTCCACGCTCGAATGACGGGCCATCTCGGCGAGAGGCTCCAGCCTCTGCTCGACCCGGACGAGGTGATCGCCACGACCCGGCGGATCGAGGCGCTGCTGTCGAGTGGGACGTTGCCCCAGCCGGACCGGGACCGACCGGCCGTCCCCTGGCCTCCGTATTGAGGTGCGGACCCACCGGCCGACCAGCAGGGGTCACGGCTCCGCGGGACCTTGCCGGCGCATGCTCCGAAACGGCCCACGAGCTCGGCTCGACCCGAGCACAATCGGCCGGGGAGGTTGACCCGTGCTGAGCTACTTCGAGACCCGCACCCGCATCATCGCCCTCGTCGCCGCCGGCGCCAGTCTCGCGGCGCTGCTGCTTCGGGTCGGCGGCGCGCCGGGGGTGCCCGTGTTTGCCGCATCGGCCATCGGACTGGCCGGTCTCGCGGCGATGGTCGGCGAGGGCACCGAACAGCTCGGCCGTCGCCTCGGGCCGAATGCGACGGGCGTCCTCCAGTCGGCGCTCGGCAACCTGCCGGAGTTCTTCATCGGCATCTTCGCCCTGCGCGCCGGCTTGCTCGACGTCGTCAGGGCGGCGCTCGTGGGTTCGATCCTGGCCAACACCCTGCTGGTGCTCGGCATAGCCTTCGTGGCCGGCGGGCTGCGCCATGGACCGCAGCGGTTCGGCGCCGACCAGACGAAGATGATGTCCACGCTGCTGGTCCTGGCGGCCGCCTCGATCGCCATCCCGACCATCGCAGCCTCGCCCGGCGGACCGGCCCAGGGTCACGCCACCGAGCTGTCGGTGGTCGTCTCGATCGTCCTGCTCGTCGTCTTCGCAGCGAGCCTGCCGTTCTCGATCGGCCGGGGACCGGCGGTCGGATCGCTCGAAGGCGAAACCAGGGATGCGACGACCTGGCCGCTCGCTCTCGCGACGGGGACGCTGCTGGCGGCCGGGGTCGGGGCCGCCTTCGTCTCCGACTGGTTCGTCGACGCCCTCGCGCCGGCGATGAACTCGCTCGGCATGTCGCAGGCATTCGCCGGGCTGGTCGTGGTCGCCATAGCTGGGAACGCCGTCGAGAACTTCGTCGGCGTCTCGGCAATGCTCGCCGACAAGGGCGACCTGGCCGTCAGTGTCATCCTCAACTCGAGCCTGCAGGTTGCCCTGGTCCTGGCGCCCGTTCTCGTCCTGGCAAGCCTCCTCATGGGCGGCGCAACCCTGACCCTGGTGGTGTCTCCGCTTCTCGTGGCGGCGCTGGCGCTGACGGCGCTACTGGCCGCCGTAGTCGTCATCGACGGCGAATCGACATGGATCGAGGGTCTGGCCTTGATCGGGCTGTACGTGATCCTGGCGGCGAGCGTGTGGTGGGGCGCTCCTATCAGCTGAAACCCGGGGCTGGATGGCATCGCGGCTTAGAGCCTGTGAATGGAAGTTCCCGATCGCAGTGGGCCGTTCGTGCGCGCTGCAAGCTGGTTGGCCGTCAGTCGCAGTCGCCTGACGGCCCGGGGATGAAAGTCCCCCCGAGAAGGGGCGCGCCAGACCACACGTCGAGGCGTCCGCATGAGAGGTCTACACGAACCGCCCGACCGAAGCCGTTGCCAATCGGGTCGTGGGCGCTAACCGTCAGGGTCGAGAGGACCCGCCCGCTCGGGGATCGCGTCTCGACCGTCCAGGGCAGTGCCGGAAGCGTTGCCGTGATCGGGTCCTGCCGGCCGCCTGGCGCGACCGTCTCAACCACGGACCCGTTCACAACGAGAGTAACTGGGATCGAGGTGCCGGTGGATACGCTCAGCGGCGGCTCCAAGGGCGCCGGTGACGCTCCCGCCTGGCAGCCGGCCGCGATGCCAGCCGAGGCGAGAGCCAGGGCGACGACCAGCGATCGAAGCGCGACCTTCTTCATCGGACGATTACCGTAATCCGCCCAACTAGCGCAGGCAATCCCGCCGAGCGTTGAGGTCTTCTTTCATTCACAGGCCCTTAGTAGACTGGACCGGCCGCCGCCGCTGGAGACCCGGAAGGCCCCGTGAACTCCATCACACCGATCGCCCGCACGCGACGCCCCGACCCGGACGGTTCGGATGACGGGCCCGGGAGCGCCCGATCTCGATGGGCTGCCTGCGCGGGTCGCGCCTGGAGGGGCACCCGGCGCGCCATCCCGAGGGAGTCGCGGGCCGACACAGTCGGCTGGATGATCGCCTGGTTCGTGGTGGTGGCGACCGCGGTCCAGGTCGCGGCGACCGTGATCGACAACGTTCGATACCAGCTCTGGCCGGCCTACGACACCTACGCGTACTGGCTGGCTGCGAGGCATGTGCTGAACGGCGAGCCCCTCTACTCGCCCGCCCTGATCTGGACTATGGGGGCCTTCAAGTACCCGCCCGTCTTCGCGCAGCTGGTGGCACCGATCGGGCTGGTGCCGCAGGCGCTCATCGATTGGCCATGGCGCATCCTCGGCGTCCTCTGCGTGCGCTACATGTGCGGCTCGTGGAAGCTGGCGATCGTGGCGATTCTCCAGTGGCCCGTCATGGCGGAGCTGGCATTCGGGAACGTGACGCTCCAGCTCGGAGCCGTCGCCCTGTGGGCCTTCCGGGACAAGCGCGCCGTGTACCTGCTGCCCTGGTTCGCCGGCATGAAGTTCGGTCCGGTGCTGCTGCTTGTATACCTGTGGGCGACCCGACCGGAAACGAGGCGGCCGATCGTCATCGGCTCCGCCGCGTTCGCGGGCGCCTGTCTCGCCTCGCTCGCGATCGCTCCCGGCCCGTGGTCCGATTACCTGGGAACGTTCGGCTGGGAGGTGACCTCTCAGATGCAAGCTAACTTCGTCTACGCCATCGTCCCGGGCCAGGGCGGCCTGGACTTCGCCATCCGCTTCGGCATCGCCGCGGTCGCGACGGCCGTGGCGATCCGATGGCGGCTCGACTGGCTGGCCTTCATCGCCGCCACGGCTACCATGCCGATCTTCTCCCTGACCAGGCTGGCAGTGCTGGTGGCCCTGTGGCCGCTCTGGCTCCGCGGCGTGGTCGACCGGTGGCGACGGGCCGACGGCCCCTGGCAGCGATGGCTGACGGCCCCGCTCGTCCACATGGACATGCTGCCGCGGCAACCGGCCGGAGCGGGCGCAACGGCCCCTGGTGCGGCCGTGTCCTGAGCGGCGGTCAGACTCGGGCCCGCCGCCCGCGCCAGGTCAGATCCCCGAAGCGGCCCTCGACGAGCGGCCGGGCCCCGACCAGTCCTCCGTCGTTGCCCAATTCCGCGGGCACGATCCGGACGCGGTTCGCCGGGGCGGCAAATCCGGTGGCCGAGACGGCCTCCCGCGCCGGTGCCAGCCAGCGCTCGCCCTGACTCGCCGCGACGGTTCCACCGACGACGATCAGCTCCGGGTTGAACGCGTTCACCCAGCCGACACAGGCGATAGCGAAGGCCCGCCTGGCCCGCTCCATCAGCAGCGTGCAGACCGCGTCGCCGGCAAGCTCGCCCTCGGCCACGTCCCTTCCGGTGATCGCCCCGGCCGTCGCCCGCGAGGACAGGAATTCGGATCCGCCGGCTGCCAGTTCGGCTCGGGCCTGATTCGCCAGCCCGGAGCCTGACGAGATAGCTTCCAGGTGGCCGATGCCACCGCAACCGCACAGGGGCCCAACGCCGGGGAGCAGTGGAACGTGGCCGATCTCACCGGCCGTCCCGTCCGGGCCAAGCAGCAGGCCACCGTCGCGGTAGATGGACCCGCCGAGGCCCGTGGATACCGTGACGTACAGGAAGTCCCGGCAGCCTCGGGCGGCCCCAAGCCAGTGCTCGGCCAGGGCCGCGACGTTGGTGTCCCGCTCCAGGTAGGCCGGCAACCCGACCCTCTCCTCCATCTCGTCCGCGAGAGGTGCGTCCCGCAAAGCCACGACGTTGGGCGGGTCCACTACCAGTCCCCGCCACGGATCGACCGGTCCCATGGACGAGATGCCGACCGCCAGCAAGCGGTTACGGACGTCGGCCGGCAGCTCGTCGGACACGCCGTGCAGCAGGTCTGCGCAGGCGGCGTAGATGGCCTCCGGGCCGGCCGTCAGCGGAGTGGCAACGGCCCGTCGAACGAGCCTCTCTCCGCCTGGCAGGATCGCCGCGGCCCGAATCTGCGTGCCGCCGAGGTCGAGCCCCAGGACGACGGCGTCGGCGGACCAGTCGAGCGTCTTCGTCACGGCCGCTCGGCGATCGCCGGGGCTGCCTCATCGGTCCAGCCACCCGCATCCGCCTCGGGGCCGGCTGCCTCCGGCGCGACCGCACCACCCACGGCGGCGCCTCCTCCGCCGGCCTCGGCACCGCCATCGGCAGACGCATTCGCTTCCGCTCGGGCGGCCTCAGCCGCGTCGCCGCCGGTCTGCTCGGGGTAGAGCTCGTGGAGCGTGACGTTTAGAGCGGCCGCCACGGGAACCGCCAGCAACCCGCCCAGCACGCCCCAGGTGGCCAGCCCGACCAGAACGGCGAAGATGGTGACGACAGGGTGGAGATGGACCGCCCGACCGATCACGAGCGGCATGACGACCTGGTCCTCAACCTGGCGGACGATGAGGTAGACCGCCAGAACCAGGATCGTCGTGTCCGTCCCATGCCTGGCGAATGTGGCCGTCCCCGCCAGGGCCGCTGCGATCACCGGGCCGACGAGCGGAATGATCTCCAGGACCCCGCTCAGGATGGCAAGGGCCAGCGCAAACGGAACGTGCAGGAGCGGGCCCAGGACCACGTAGAGGACCGATGCCACCAGGACGATCAACAGCAGCTGACCACGTAGCCATCGGCCCAGGACAACGTGGACTCGCTCGGCGATCCTGAGTGCGTCGGCTCGCCGCTCGCGATCGAGGAACCGCAACGCGAACTCCCCGAAGCGATGGCCGTCGAGAAGGAAGTAGAACGTGACGATCAGGCACAGGACGACCTGAAGCCCGATGTTCACCGCATTCTCGGCGGCCTGCACCGCGCTCGAGGGCGAGTTGATCAAACCCAGGAAGGCCTGTCTGATCTGAGTCGCCAGATCGTCGACGGAGTACGAGTTGCCGGCGATGACCACGCTGTTGCCGAGCAGCTTGTGCAGCGCCGTGCTGAAGATGTCGCGTCCGCCCGAGGAGAGATCTATGAGCTCCTTGCCGGCTCGTTCGGCGGCGATGAACGCGAGCACGGCGGCGACACCGAGGACGAGCACGTAGCCGATCGCGATGATCGCCGCCCTGGGCAACCCGGTCCGGCTCTGGACGCCCGAGACGACCGGAGAGAAGGCGTATGCCAGCATCCCGGCGACGATGAACGGCCCGATGATGCCGCGGGCCAGCCAGAGGATGACGGCGACGGCAATGGCCAGGACGAGCAACCGCACCGACTGATCCGACCACGCCCTGCCCAGGCGTTCGCGCGCCGCCGCAGGGACCGACCCGGCCGACTCCCTTCTGGTCGCCATCGCGCTTGTCTCCTTCGGGCTCCACGTCACGCTTTGCGCCGGCCAGCGGCAACGCCCATAGCCTGACATAACTCCTTGCTGAGGGTCCGACCATTGTCTGGACTCTCGCGGGGAGACCGGTGCGAGCCTATCCGGCAGATGACCGTTGGCGCTAGATGCCGGCCCTCGCCCTCTG
>JBEKVD010000023.1:0-62020 GCA_049514315.1 Candidatus Limnocylindrales bacterium
AGAAGGCGATAGAGAGATGAGCGCTGCTCGATCGTGCCACCAGCCCGCCGGGCCTTGAAGCAGCCCTGGGCTCCGCCAAGAGAAGCAGGTACCTCGTTGACGGCCGGCTCCTTTTCATAGAGTGTCATCGTGTCGGCTCCCGAAGCAAGGGCGCGGTTGCTAGACTGGACTCAAGCGTGGCAGCGCCCCCAGGTCGCTTCCGTCGCACGACGTCGATCTGCGGGCCGACAGGGAGATGTGACCACGCTGGTCGATAGGGCGTAGTCGGACCCCGCTGGGGTCTGAGGCCCGGAGCGCTCAACCAGTCGGAGTGCTCGCATTCGGCCCCGATCGGCCGCCGCGACGCGCGGGCGAGATCACCGAACCGCCTCGGGCTAGGAGTCATCAAGGTGCCCGTGGAGGTGGACCATGACTGATCAATCGGACCCGCCGCTGGGGTTCTGCCAGGTCTGTGGCGCCAAGCGGATCATCGCCGGGCAGAGTCACTGCGCATCGTGCGGCCAGAAGCTCCTGCAGTTCTCGGAGATAGCTCTGGGTCCAGTTCCGGAGGTGGCTTCGACTGCGACCCAGGCGGCCCCTGCGGCACCAGAGGTATCAGTGGTACCGGTGGTCCAGGCAGTCCCAGCGGCGCCGCCCGCTCCGGCGATACCGGCAGTCCCAGTACCCGCGCTCGTCGCCTTTCCCATCCCCGAGCAGCCGATGGCTCCACCCGAGGCTGTCGCGACTCCCCTAGCGCCAACTCCGTCGGCCCCGGACGCAGCCCTAACCGCTGTCCCGCCTTGGGTGGCCTCAGCTCCTCGCGAGGCCGCCGCTACGCCTCGGGCCGCTTATCCTCCGACTGTATCGGCGCCAGCGTGCGCTTGCCCTCGTTGCGGAGCTCCGTGGTTCAGCGGAGCCGTCTTCTGCGTGAACTGCGGGTTCGCCGCCCAAGGCCCGGCCGTTCGGGAAGTGGTGGTGGCGCCGGTCGAGGTCGCGAACGCCCCGACGGCAACCGTAGCATCGATCGCAGCGACGACGCCGAGAAGCGGGCCATCCGTCCAGTACGTCGCGCCGGTCGCGCCACCGTCTCTGCCACAGCCGGAGGGACTCGGGTCATCCGACCGGGTCGCACGGCCTTCAGACTCGATCGCGCCCGCGCAGCCGTCAGGTGCAACCGGGGCAGGCGTGCCATATGCCTTCGCTGTTGGTGGACGAAGTCTCCCGGTCGGGGGCGCCGTCGCCGCGGTCGGGGGCGCCGTCGCCGCGGTGGGAGCGTTCCTGACCTGGGAGTCCATAAACGATGTCTTCTCGGGCTGCCTCCAGGCTGGCTGCACCTTGACCCCGGTCGGCTCGTCGCCCGTCTCCGGTTGGAGTTCGGGCTACGCCGGCAAGATCGTGGCCGTGCTCGGTCTGGTTGCCCTTGCGCTGGCCGTCGTTTGGCTAATGAACCTCAAGCTACCGATCCCGTCGCTCCGCATGCACGGGTTCGTCATCACGTCGACTGAAGGCCTGGTCGCCCTCGCCGGCGTCCTGTGTCTGCTCGCCGGCCTGTGGGGCATCCTGGGCGTCTCGAATGACATCAGCGACTCAAAGGGATCGATGGGGTTGGGCATCTTCGTCGCTATAGCTGGCGCCGCCACCGTCGTCGTCGGTGGTCTGCTCAGAGTGCTCACGCAGGCGACCGCGTCAGACGCGTCTCCCGCCCCTACCGCTTAGGCGGCCCCGTCGCGTCGCAGCATCTGGCCCATCGCACTGGCAGTCGGCGTCGTGGTGGTTCTCGTGGCTGCCGTCGGCGCCCTGCTGGTCGTCTCGGCGTCCGGGTCGTCGGGGCCTAAGAAGGTCGCCATCACGATACCGTTCCATAGGGTCGGCGCCCGACCGGACTGGGAGCCGGGATCCCCTCCTATGGCCCTTCGGTTCACCATCGGGGTTTTCTTCACCTGAGGTGAAGAATGGTGAAGAAGGTGAAGAGCCCACGTGCCCAGCCATCGACCATGGCACGGCGTTGGTCGCCCTAGCCCGATCTGATCTGCCGCTTCGCGATCTCCATCGCTCCCTCTGGGTCACCCAGGGCATCGAGGGCAAGGGTTTGGGCCCTGTCGACCACTCGAGCTGCGGCCGAGCTGGCCTGCTCAGCTGCCGATGCTCGCAGAGCCGTTAGGTCGAGGCCCCGTGGCCGGGTCCTTCGAGTCCTTCCCCGACGGCTGGAGGGCTCCTCCACGGGTATCCGGTGAGCGATGCTGACCAGGCTCTCGGCGCCTTCGCGAAGCGAGGTCCAGTCGGCGGCTTGCTCCGGGAACAAAACGGCGTGGCCGTCGAAGTAGCGGCCTTCGAGCAGGATCCGAGCGTCCTCGACGGCGTAGAGCTCGATGAGCCAGGCCTTCGCCCGAGCTAGGTAGTCTGCCCACCGCTCGGCGTGGTTTGTTTCGCCGGCGTCAGGCTCGATGGCGGTCAGCTGTCTCTCGAATGACTCGGCCCGCATCTCCCAGACCATAGCGGCATAACGCACGCCCTCCAGGCGTGTCGCCTCGTGGGTTGCGTTGTTGATCTCGGCAACGAGGTCGACCAAGAAGATGGCGTCTCGGACTGCCTTTCGGGCGGCCTCGTGCATGACTTGAGGAGGTTGACCCTTGGTCGCCGCCATGGCTCCGGCCTCTGCGGCCTTAGGCACTCGCTCCATTGGCGCGGCCGAGTGGGGCTGATCGATCAACCAGTCCACATATGCCGGTAGCGAGCCGAACTGATGGGCTTCGGTCAGCCATAGCAACGTAGCCGCCCGCGGCGACAGGGAACTCTCTAGCTTGTCCATCCGATTCCGAAGGTTCATTGCGGTGGCTCCGGAAGGTCCGGCTCGTCAGGCGAGCGGCCCGGCCTATCCCGGCCGAGCAGGTACTCGAGAGCCTCTATGCGAGCGGCGAGGTCGGCTGTCTCAACGAGCTTGGCATTAGTCGCAGCCACCGCGAGAAGGACGCGGTTGCGAGCGACCGAGTTGTCCAGGGCCAAGGTATCGAGGGCTGCAATCTCGAGGAGGCGCTGGCTGCCCTCGATGGTTCGGAGCCCTTCGAGGTCGTAGGCGACCGCGAGGGTGGTCTCTTTGCGTCGACGGCGGCCGCCGATCTTGCGGGCCTCAGCGACCTCGGCCGCATGGTCGGGATGGTGCATGTTGCAGAACTTCTCACCGCGCAGAGCCGGCGCCGAGCACAACCTGCCGTCTGCCGTCACAGCGGTGCAACCCCGGTTCACCATTGGGTGGCGGTTCACCATTGGTGAACCAAGCTGAAGAGCGATCGTCTAGCTTTCGCCATCTTGCCGCTCCGCCCTGCCACCGCTGAACGACTCCCAGCGGCCGAGGATCACATCGACATAAACGGGATCGAGCTCGATCGCCGCGCACCGCCGCCCGGTCCGCTCGGCGGCGATCAGCGTGGATCCCGAACCCGCGAACAGGTCCACCACGAGATCGCCGGGTAGGGAACTGTTGGCGATCGCCCGTTCCATCAGGGCCAGTGGCTTCATGGTCGGATGCAGCGGCGCATCAGATGGTCGATCGATCTCCCAGACATCGTCCTGATCTCGATCGCCGCACCAGTGGTGGCTGGCTCCTTCGCGCCAGCCGTACCAGATGGGCTCATATGAGCGCTGGTAGTCGGCCCGTCCGAGCACGAAGCGATCCTTGGGCCAGATGATCGTGTCACTCCAATGGCCGCCTTCCTCGGCGAGGACCCGCGAGACCAGCGGCAGCTCCTTGCTGCTCATGCAGATGTAGAGGGCACCGTCGACGCCCGCGAGAAGGGTCCGCGCCCAGGCTCGAACGAAGATCTCCCACGCGACCGGATCGAGCGAGTCGTTGGCGATGCGCCGGCGCCGCGATCCACGCCCCTGGCCGCCATGGTCGCCGAGCGACACGTTGTATGGCGGGTCGAGAAAGGCCATGGCCGCTCGGGCGCCACCGAGTAGGCGCTCGACGTCCTCGGACTTCGTCGCGTCTCCGCACAGGAGTCGATGCTCGCCGAGCGCCCACAGCTCACCGGGCTTGGTCCGGGGAGTGCGGGTCGCCTCCTCGAGGGCGGAGTCCAGATCGAAGCTCTCCACACGCTCGCGGCGCTCGCGGACCTCGAGCGAGTGCAACAGGTCCTTGATCTCGTCTTCCCCGAAGCCCGAGAGCGAGAGGTCGACCTCGGGGCTGGCCTGAAGATCGGCCAGGAGTCGCGCGAGGAGCCGCTCGTCGAACGTGCCGCCGATCCGGTTCAAGGCCAGGTTCAACAGGCGTGACTGCTCGACCGACAGATCGAGCCAGATGACGGGGACCGTGGTGTATCCGAGACGCCGACCGCCGAGGACTCTTTGGTGGCCGGCGATGATGGTGCCGTCTTGCCTCCGGGCTAGGACGGGCTGGACGAACCCCCACTCCCTGATTCTGCGTTCGAGCGCGTCGAGCTCGTCCTCGCTGATCCACCGCGGGTTGGCTGGGTCAGGACGGAGCTGGTCGATCGGGACCTCTTCGACGGTGAGGGATGGCAGGGGAGAGAGGACGCTCACAGGATCACCTCGAGGCGCGGGGAGCAAAGCCGTCTTGACGACCAAGCCACGGTGGAACTCGGACACGAAGACCTACGGTCTTCTCTTCGTGTCCGAGTTGGGATCGGACGTGACCTCGGACACGGGCTAGGCGGAGTCGGACACGAGCCCGGACAGGCATGGGGGCCTCTGTCCGGACAGCGAACTCGGACATGCTCATGGCCTCCCCGGGGTCGCTAGAGCCCACTTCTGGGCGCGTCCGTCCTTGCCAGCCGTGCCCACCCATCCCTCACGCTTCAGGCGATATGTCGCCTTGCCGAGGCGGGACTTTGCCCGCTCGGTCGCCTCGGAACTCAGGTACTCTCCTAGCTCCTCGGCCTCGAGGGCGACGAGGTCTCCAACCGTCTTGGGCCCATCGTGCAGGACGCCGAGGATCCAGTCTCGGGTTGATTCGTCGTCGTCCTCGCGGCCCGCCGACACGAGACGGCTGTCCTCGCCATAGGCGAAGCGCAACAGGATGCCCGGAACGTGGCCGCGCTCGTTGGCCTTGCGGACACGCCAGCGAACCTGGTGCTCCTCGCCTGGCAACCGGACGCCGAGCCAGGTGAGGCGATGGGCTGCCACCCAGGCGAATGAGCCGAATGGCTCGCCCTCGGGCTGTCCCTTGGGCGGGTGCGCAAACGAGAGCACCGGAATCCCGAGCGACGAGACGGCGGTCTCGTAGGTGAAGGGGACCGAGGGATCGTTGAGAAGCCTGCGCTCATCGAGGTTCAGGCAGGTGAAGACCGAGTCGATCATCAGGACGTCGCTCCCGCTATCTGCGGTGACGTATGCGATCCGCTCGATCGCGTCCCAGATCGGAAGCCCGGCGTAGTGCGGGCCAAGGTCGGATGGGTCGAAGTAGGTGATCGCGCTCCGATTGCCGCCTAGTCCGGAGACGCGGCGCGACCACTCGCGGGGGCGACGCTCGGCGTCGTAGATAGCGACTCGCCGGCCCATCTTCGAGAGCTCCGTGGCGAGCCACGCTCCAGTCGAACCCTTGCCGGTGCCAGGAGCGGCGTAGGCCAGCGTCGGTCCATCGGGGTCGAGCATACCGAGGAGTAGGTCTCGCGCTGGCTCGTCGGAGATGTCGGCAAGCGTCCGCCAGGTCGGCGGCTCCACGTCCACGCGGTCAGGGCCGCCGACCACGCCAATCGGTGGCTTCTCGGCACGGAGGGCGGCTGCCTCTTCTGGTCGCACCACCTGGAGTGGACGGCCGACGCTGATGGGGCCCGTCATGCGCAAACCCCACTTCTCCTGAGCGCGGACCGAAGCGTTGCGTCGGTCTCGGCCCTCGAAAGTCCGGCCGCCAGGGCAGCTCGGTTGAGGACCTCGGCCGCGATGTCCGCTCGGATGCCTTCTTCGAGGGCACGGCAGGCGGCCCAATACAGGAGGGCATTGCGGTTTCCCTCGCGCTCGTCCCGGACTGCACAGGCGAGGGCGTCGAGGGCGGCTGCTGGATCGGTGGGGAGGTCTCGTCGCGTCTGCTCAGATGGCGCGGGCACCGGCTCCGCGACCAGCGAAGCCAGCCACGCTGGCGCCTCTGTGGCGAGGGGCTCCGCGGGCCACCACAGCCATCGGTATGGGCCGACGGTCACGCTTGGCGGAGCGACGACCCCGCCTGTCGTCTTGTACTCGCCGATATGGACGTCCTCGAGGCGCAGCTTGCGGGTCGTTGGCACGCTGGCCAGGGGCGCAACGTACAGATGAAGCCCGCCTCGGCCGGTGGCGCAGACCGGCATCTCGGGCAGGATGTGGCCGGCGGCGTTGAGGTACTCGAAGAACGCCGGCAGGTGTGGCGCCTCGATGTCGAAGACCGCGCAGGTCTCGCCGCAGATGACTCCGATGTTGGGATAGGGCTCGCGCCGCCACTGTCGGGCAATGAGGTCAGGGTCGCGTGTTGCACTCGTTTGCCAGCCGCTGAAGCAGGCCTTCTTCGTGCCAGCCTCTACCGGATAGACACGCCATCCGGCGGCGGCATAGCGAGGGGCCCACTCGAGCGCTGTCATCCCACAGCGACCTTCTGCCGTCCCACCGGCAGCTCGATCACCCGGTGGACGATGGTGTAGTTCAAACCTTCACGGATGCCCGTGCGGCCACGCCGGCGAAAGCGACGGGCGATGTAGTTGTCAGCCTGGCGTCGTTGCCAGGTATGCAGGCCGGATCTCGGGTCCCCTTCGGGACCGCATCGACCTGTGGGTGCACATGCCCCGCGTCGAGCCTGCCGACTACGTCAGATCGGCTGCGCCGGAGGGTTCAGCGACGGTCGCCGGCCGCATCGCTCGGTCCCGGAGGCGCCAGATAAGCCGGAGCGGCCGCCTCAACTCTCGGCTGAGTGGTCGAGCCCTTCGCGCCGCTTGCGCGCTCGAGCCGGCCGAACAGGCGCACGCGATTCGACTGGCAGAGATGGAAGGTTGGAGTGCGCGGGGCATCGAGCGGCTGCTGCGAGTGGCTCGGACGGCCGCCGATCTCGAGGGTTGCGACGTCGTCCACGAATCTCATCTCGACGAGGCCGCCCGCTTCCGGTCTCCGTCGGGCTGGCGGATTGGATTCCAGGCGGTGAGCTGAGCCGTGCTGGGAGTACAGAGCCTTGGACCGATTGCGCCGCGCCGCATCGCCGAGGATGCGCCGGCCCCCGGCTCGGCAATCCTGCCGACCGGATTGCCGGCCGCCGCGCAGATTTCGCCGGACGCGGCCTCAGCGCTGGAGCGCGAGGCATGGGTCGTGCTGGTTACGGTCGCAGGCCTCGGGCCGGTCGGTTTCGGAACCTTGCTGGCCGCGTTCGGGTCGGCGCGAGCCGTGCTGCAAGCGGCCGCCGGGCCGGTGGGCCAGGCCGGTTGTTGGAGGCCATGGCCGACGCCTCAGGCGGCCTTCATGAGAGCGAGAGTGGAGCCGTCTTCGACATTTGCGCCGCTGCTGACGACAGCGGCGGAGCCGGGCCGGGTGGACTGAATGCAGGCGGATCTCGTCGCAGGCCGGTCCTCGGCCGCGATCTGGTATCCCGCATATGCGAGGCGGCATCCAGCGGCGCCGGAGCCGTGGAAGAGGTTCGGGCCCTCGGTCTGACCGTGGTTACGCTGGAGGAACCGTCCTATCCGGATCGGCTGCGACGTGTCGAGCTGCCTCCACCGCTGCTGTTCGTCCGCGGCTCCGTCGCGGCATTGCAAACCAGAGACGCCGTGGCCGTGGTCGGCACCCGACGCCCAACTGACAAGGGTCGTCTGATCGCGGGCTGGATCGGCTCGGCAGTTGCCCGGACCGGGGCCGCGGTCGTCTCGGGATTGGCGGTCGGCATCGACGGGGCCGCCCATGCGGCCGTCGTCGCCGAAGGTGGCACGACCGTGGCTGTGCTCGGCGGCGGACACGCCCGACTCTTTCCGAAGGCCCATGAACGCCTCGCGGAGTCGATCGTCGCGACCGGCGGAGCGGTCGTGTCCGAGCTTGCGCCGGAAACGAGCCCGACCAGGGGGACGTTCCCACGGCGCAACCGGCTCGTCAGCGGCCTGTCGGACGCCACGGTCGTCGTAGAAGCCGGTCGCCAAAGCGGGGCGCTGATCACCGCCGGGTGGGCCCTCGAACAGGGTAGGGAGTGCTTTCTCGTGCCGGGTGCGTTCGACTCGCCGGCAAGCGCGGGTTGCCACGCCTTTCTCAGGAGCTTCCCGGGTCAGGCCCGCGTCGTTTCGGGCATCGCTGAGTTGATCGAGGACCTGGGGCTGGATCGCGGCGCCGAAGCCGAGGCGGGCGCCGCGGGTGTCGATGAACCTGCCGGCGTGTCGCGTCCAAAGGGCTCTCCACGGGCGTCCACGCCATCCGCCGGTCGAGCCGCGGTCCTGGCTTCGCTGGGTCCCGTCGAGCGTGCCCTTGCCGAGGAACTGGCCAGGGGTTCTGCCACAGCCGACCAGCTCGCCCATCGGACGTCGCTGGCCGGAGCTGCCGTTCTGAGCGCCCTCACGCTGCTCGAGCTGAGGGGCCTTGCGACCAGCGCCTACGGTCGCTACTCACCTGCCGGTTCGCTCGGAAGCTGGTGCGGACCCGGTCGGGACTGACCGGGAGGGTCGTCGGGTCGGCGTCGGCGACGCGTCTGGACGTCATAGATGCCGCGATTTGAGGGCTCCGCGCGGACGAGGGAGACCATTTGCCGGATCCTCCGAGGCGGTGTTACCCTCCCGAGAGAGACGCCAACCGGGACGGTGCTCCCGCCACAGGAGACTCCCCAGTTCGGAAGATCGCGGCCGCTGCGGTGGCCATCCCCTTCATCGCGTTCGTCTACGTGACGTCGTTGGTTCGGCGAACGTCACCCCGTCGCATTCTCCTGGCCGGCCCCACCCAGGTCCTGTTGGTCGGCGCGGCGGTCCTGATCCTGGTGAGCGGGCTGCTGCTCGGCTTGCCGGCCGAGCAGAGCGCCGGCGGCGCCCTGCCCACTTTCGCCCCGCTGGTGCCGCAGGCGCAGGCCTCTCGCGGAGATGCGAGCTTGCCGCTCGACGTGCCGTTCCAGGTCCAGTTCACCAAGCCCATGAACCAGGCTTCGGTTGAGAGCGCACTGTCGATCACTCCGCGGGTGAATCTCAAGCTGCAATGGGACGCGACCGCACAAGAGCTCTCCATCGCGCCGGACTCGCATTGGGCGCCCAACACGACGTACAGCGTTGACATCGCGAATGGCGCGACCGACCAGGAGGGGTTGAGCCTTGCGACCGAGATCCACACGTCGTTCCAGTCGGGCGCCGCGACGTCGGGGACGATCACCGCTACCGAAACCGGCGACAACCTGGTCTCGCCGCTGACCGCGTTCCAACTCACGTTCACTCGACCGGTCAAGCTGTCGACGGTCCTGCTCCGCTTTGGGATCAGTCCAAGCGTGCCCGTCACGATCACCGGAGACGACCCAACGGACGCCGCCTCGCAGGTCTTCACGATGACGCCCAACTCCCAGCTCGCCTCCAACACCGCCTATGTGATCAGGATGGCCGACGGCGGGACGGACTCGGCGGGGGCCGCTCTACAGCCCGTGGCCCCGCTCCCGGTCATCACGATGTCGACTCCGTCCGTGGTTCGGTTCCGGCCCCAGGACGGCTCAATAACCTACGACGGCAACCAGCCCGTCTCGGTCAGGTTCACGATGGCGATGGACGAGAAATCCACGGCCGCGGCGTTCTCTGTGACGGTCAACGGGCGGGCCGTGGCGGGCAGCACCTACTGGGCCGAGAACGACTCCGTGCTCGTGCTGACGCCGCGGTACTCTTTCAAGGTCGGTTCGACGGTTGTGGCCAGCGTGAGCACGGCTGCCCGTTCGGCTACCGGGTTGCATCTGTCGGCGGCGGCCAGGGCGACGTTCAAGGTTTCCAAGCCGCGGTCTTCGGGCATCTCGTACGGGGGCGTAGCCTCGGCAACTTCCCCCTGGTATGCGTCCGAGGTCTACTACATGAAGCTGATGAACTGCACTCGGACCGGCGGATGGGTTACGAGCAGCGGTGCGTGCAGCTCCGAGACCCATCACACGCTGCCCGCCCAGGCCCCTCTCGTCCTCGATGCCGGCATCTCCAACAAAGTATCGCGGCCCTATGCGAAGTACATGGCCGACAACAGGCTGCTCGACCACTACTTGAGAGGCACGACGCCGCATTCGAGGCTGGCGGCCGCCGGTTACCCCGGGGCGTCGTGGGGCGAGAACATCGCCTCACCCGGCTCGTCGGGGAAGGGCGGGATGATCGCCATCGAGATCTTCTACCAGAACGAGTCCTGGTGCCGGTGCGAGCACTACTACAACATCATGGATCCGTATTTCCACCGGGCCGGCGTTGGAGTCTGGGTTTCGAATGGCGTCGTGAGAGTCTCCATCGACTTCTACGGCTGATGCCGCCCTGACGGACGAGCCGGCCTGCCGTCGACGGCGCATCAGCGATAGGCGAACGGAGGCGTCGGCGGTGGCGTCGCCCGTCGCGCGGTACGTCACCGCGTTCCCCGGCCAGCGTCTCGCGGGGTCGGCTGAATGGTCAGATAGATGCCTGATGCTAGACTCCCGCGGATGAGCGGCAATCTTGTGATCGTCGAGTCGCCCGCCAAGGCGAAGACGATCGAGCGCTATCTCGGCCCCGGCTACACGGTGCTCGCTTCCTACGGTCATGTTCGGGACCTGCCGGAGAACCCGGGCAAGAACCAGCTCGGAGTTGATGTAGACCACGACTTCGCGCCCGCTTACGAGGTCGTGGCCGATCGCAAACGGCAGCTTTCGGCGATTCAGAAGGCGGCATCGAAGGCCGACCTCGTCTACCTGGCAACGGACCTCGACCGCGAGGGGGAGGCCATCGCCTGGCACGTCGCAGAGGCGGCACATCTGGCCCCCGAACGGACGCTCCGTGTCACTTTCTCGGAGATCACCGAAGGGGCCATCAAGCGAGCCTTTGCCGAGCCCCGCTCGATCGACCGCAACCTGGTCGATGCCCAGCAGGCTCGCCGCGTCGTCGATCGCCTGGTCGGCTACACGCTGAGCCCGCTGCTCTGGCGGAAGGTCCGAGCCGGCCTTTCGGCCGGGCGCGTCCAGTCGGTCGCCGTCCGGATCGTCGTCGATCGCGAACGCGAGATCCGCGCCTTCACCGCCCGCGAGTACTGGACGCTGACGGCCGTTCTGGTTGCGCCCAACGGGGAGACCTTCGAGGCGGATCTGGTTCGCATCGGGGGCAGGAAGCCGGAGATCGGAGACGGCAGGACGGCCGAACGCCACGCGGCGGCGGTCCGCGCGAGCCATCCGATCGTCACCGACGTGTCGATCAAGAAGACGAGCCGAACGCCTGCGCCGCCCTTCACCACGTCGAGCCTGCAGCAAGAGGCCAGTCGGAAGCTCGGCTTCTCACCAAAGCGGACGATGAGCGCCGCCCAGCGACTCTACGAGGGCGTCGAGACGGACGAGGGCCAGGTCGGCTTGATCACGTACATGCGCACGGATTCAGTTGCCCTGTCGAGTCAGGCAATGGCGGAGGCGGCCCGCGTCATCGAGGCCAGGTTCGGCAGGGAGTACGTGACGCCGAGGGGTCGAGCCTTCAAGACCAGGACGCGCAACGCCCAGGAGGCGCACGAGGCCATTCGACCGTCGTCGTTCCACCGCGATCCGGACGCGCTGGCGAAGCGGCTGGGCAGCGACGAGTCCCGCCTGTACCGTCTGATATGGCAGCGCGCGCTGGCCAGCCAGATGGCGGCCAGGGAGCAGGAGACGACGGGCGTCGATCTCGCGGCCGATGGCTACGAGCTGCGGGCCAACGCGACTCGGACTACGTTCGATGGCTTCTCTCGCGTCTACACCGAGGGGCGCGACGACGGCGAGGAGGAGGCCGAGTGCCGTCTTCCGCCGCTGGCCACGGGCGAGGCCGTGGGCGTCGAATCGGTCGCACCGCAGCAGCATTTCACCGAACCCCCGCCCCGGTACACCGAAGCGACCCTGATCAAGGCCCTCGAGGAGCACGGCATCGGCCGGCCGTCCACGTACGCGGCCACGATCTCGACCATTCTCGACCGGGGATACGTGAGGGTCCGGGAGCGGCGCCTTCACCCGGAGCTGGTGGGGGAGATCGTCACGGACCTCCTCGTCAGCCACTTTGGCGAGTTCGTGGACCTCGAGTTCACGGCCCGCATGGAAGACGAGCTTGACGACGTTGCCGACGGCAAGAGGGCCTGGGTCCCGGTCGTCCGCGCTTTCTACGCGCCATTTCGGGCGCGGATCGAGGAGAAGACCAAGGAGCTGCGCCGGGCCGACTTCACGACCCGACCTTCGGACGAGGTGTGCTCGGAAGGCCATCCCATGGTCGTCCGACTCGGTCGGTACGGCGAGTTCCTGGCCTGCTCGAAATACCCCGAGCACAAGGAAACGCGTGAGTTGCCGGGATCGGGCGGAAACGGCACGAAACCGCTCGGCGGGGACACCCCAACAGGCGCCGTCGAAGGTGCCGTGCCCGAGCCATGTCCGAAATGCGGTGCCACCGACGGGGGCGTCCTGGTCGGCAGGCGTGGCCGCTTCGGCTCATTCATGGGCTGCTCTCGCTATCCCGACTGCGACTACATCAAGAGGGATGGGCCGCCTCCTCCTTCTCCGCTCGCGTTCGACGTCCCATGCCCGACTTGCGGCGATGGCCACCTCGTGACCAGGAGGGCTCGCCGGACGGGGTCGCTGTTCTGGGGTTGTTCGCGCTACCCGAAGTGTCGTTTCACGACCTCCCACGAGCCGATCGGGGCGCTGCACGAGGCCGACGATGGGCCGGTTGGACGGAACGGCGAGGCGGCGCTGTGCCTCCTCTGCGGCGCCACGGTCGACGTCGCCGGGATCGCCGATCCCGCCGGAAAGCGATTGCCGGGTGGCGGCCCCAACCCGGCGGCCCTGGCGCGTCCTTCGTCGACTCGACCGCGCCGACCGGGCCGCGCAGCGGCCGCCGGCGGGGCGCGGAAGGTCGCGGGGCGCAAGACGGCCGGGCACCGCGCCGGCGGACACTCGGGCCACGTCCCCGACGCCCGGAATGGCCCCGCCGCGCAGGGTGACTGACCGGCCCGGGGCCGATTCGGCGCCGGCGGAGGCCGCCGCGGAGCGCTTCCTGCGGGCGCTCGAGGCGCGTGGCTCATCGCCCAACACCGTTCGTTCGTACCGGACCGGCCTCGATCAGTACCTGGGCTGGCTTTCGGCGAACGGCCTCGACTGGCGGACGCCTTCTCGAACTGACCTGCGGGCGTATCTGGCCGTGCTGACAGAGGGACACGTCAAGCGGACAGTGGCCCAGCGGCTGGCGGCGGTGCGATCGTTCTATCGGTTCACGACGCGGCAGGGCCTGACCCCCGGCAACCCGCTGGCGGCGTTGGCCACCCCCCGCCAGCCGCGCCGCCTGCCCGAAGTACTGACCGTGGCCCAGGCCGAGCAGCTGATCGAGGCGGCGGCCGACGGGGGTCGGCGGGCGTCTGGCAGCGCGGTTCCGGGGATCGATCCGGGACCGGGCCCCGATCAGGCCGCGGTCGGCGGCGCTAGTTCGGGCGAAGCGCGTGTCGAACTCGTGCGGGCCCTGGCGCTGCGAGACGTGGCCATTGTTGAGACGGCGTATGCGGCCGGGCTGCGAGTGAGCGAACTTGCGTCGCTGACGATCGGGTCGGTGGACCTCAAGCGTGGTGAGGTGCGAGTGATCGGGAAGGGCCGGAAGGAGCGGCTATCGCTGCTCGGCCGCCCTGCCCGCGCAGCCCTGGCACGGTACCTGGAGGATGGCAGACCCGTGCTGGCCGACCGGGCCGCGGCCCCCAACCGAACGGCCGCGGCTGCCGACGACGCCGAACGGGGCTGCCTCTTCTTGAACCATCTCGGTAGCTCCCTGGGCGTCAGGGGGATGCGGTATCGGCTCGAGAGACTGAGGCTGGCCGCCGGGCTGCCTGCGGGGGTGTCACCTCACACGCTGCGCCACAGCTTCGCAACGCATCTGCTCGATGGCGGGGCGGATCTGCGCGTGGTCCAGGAGTTGCTCGGTCACGAGAGCCTGGCCACGACCCAGGTCTACACGCATGTTTCGCCGGCCCGCCTGCGCGCCGCGTACACTTCGTCCCATCCCCGTGCGACGCTGTCCACGGGTCCCGATCGGGGCAGTTCCGCGGCCGGCGTCGCGACCGGGGTCGACCCGGGTTGCCGACCCGCAGAGCCGGAGCCCGAGGGGGGCGGCGGTCCCCAGCCGTAGACGGCTTGACCGGAACCGCACCCCGGCGAATGGCGGTTCCGCCCGATGGCGGACACCTACAATCGGTCGTACGTCGGTTCGATCAGCAGGTGCCGGCGGGGAGGTCAGCAGATGGTCGAGGAGTTCGCGGTGGATGCGTCGAGAGCACACTCAGGTGCCTCGACGCGTGCATCCGTCGTGGACCTCGCCCCGGAGACGTCGAGCTGGGACGATTTCGTGTCCCGATCCAACCCGGGTTCTTACCTCCAGACCAGCGCCTGGGCACAGGTGAAGGCACGCAACGGCTGGACTCCCATCCGGTTCATGGGCTCGAGCTTCGCCCCGGCGGTCGCGCCGCGTGCGGCAGATCAGTCCGAGGCGTTCACCGGTGACGCCGGTGAGAGGGGCGGTTCGGCCGGCGGCGAACCCGACTGGACGACCGAGGAGTCCGCATTCGGTGCCCAGATCCTGGTCCGGAAGCCTCGGTTGTTTCCGTGGGCGTTCGCCTACGCGCCCCGGGGCCCGGTTTTCGAGCGTTGGAACGCTGCCACGCTCGATGCCTTCACCGTTGGTCTGCGCCACGCCATTGCCTCCGGCCCGGGCCGCATCTCTCACGTCCGAATCGAGCCGGAGATCGAGCTGAACGGCCCGTTGGACGTCGACGGCGAGTTCCGCCACGCCCTGCGCCGGGACGGCTGGCGGATCGGGACGCCGATACAGCCTCTCCGGACCCGCCAGGTCGATCTCGGGGCCGACGAGGCGGCGCTGTGGGGCGGCCTTCGCAAGAAGTGGCGCCAGTACGTCAACAAGGCGCGCAAGAGTGAGATCCGCGTCGTCGACGCTACCTCAGACCGGCTGCCGGAGTTCTATTCCATCTACCGCGAGACGGCCAGACGCGCCGGCTTCGTGATCCGAACCTATGAGTCGTACCTCGCCGTGTGGAAGGCCTTCTCGCGCCTTGGCATGGCTCGCCTGTTGATGGCCGAGGGCCCGGACGGCGTCGGGCTGGCAACGCTGTTCCTGCTGCGAGTGGGCGACCGCGTGATCGAACCGTACGGCGGCATGACTGAGGCGGGAGCCGAATGTCGCGCCAACTACCTCCTGAAGTGGGAGGCCATCCGGACGTCACGTGCGCAAGGTGCGACCTGCTATGACATGTGGGGCCTCTCGCACCGGGGCATCGAGCATTTCAAGACGGGCTTTGGCGGTCGCGAGATCAAGTACATCGGGGCGTGGGACCTCGTCCTCGATCCGGCCGGCCGGCTGGCGTTCGATACGGCCGGGGTGATCCAGGATCGAATCGGCGCCTGGAGACACGGCATCCGGAAGGTCCGGGGTGAGCGGCGAGCGCCTTCCGACGAGGGGGGCGAGTGACCTCTCGCGAGGGCGAGGCGGATTCGAGGCCCGCCCTCACGAGCAGCCCCGGTTCGCTGGCGCAGCTGCTCGCGGCTGCCGAGCCCTCTGCCCCGAGGGTGCTGGGAGAGCTGATCGACCGGCTGAAGGCGTCGGGCCGGCTTCGACCGGTGCAGCCGGCTGATGCTACGCCCGAAGGCAGCGCCGGGGGCGATCCGGCGATCCGGGCACTCCAGGTCCGCGACGTCACCTTCGACTCTCGCTGCGTCCGCGCCCGTTCCATCTTCGTCGCAGTACCCGGCGGCCATGCCGATGGACACGACTATGTCGCCGCGGCAGCTGCTCTCGGCGCTTCGGCGGCGATCGTGGAACACGTCGTCCCCGGGATCCCTTTGCCCCAGCTCGTCGTCGATGACACGCGCCGCGCCCTGGCCGCTGCCGCAGCGTGGTGGTACGGCGACCCGAGTCGCGAGCTGGGCATCGTCGGCATCACCGGCACGGATGGCAAGACAACGACCGCGTTTCTGGCTGCGTCCGTATTGGAGGCGGGGGGCATTTCTGCGGGCCTCATCACCACCGCCACCGTCCAGGTTGGCGCGCTGCGCACCGCCAATCCCGAACACGTGACGACGCCGGAGGCCCCCGAGCTTCAGCGGCTGTTGCGAGCTATGGTCGGGGCCGGCAACGAGGCCGGCGTAGTCGAAACCACGTCCCATGGGCTGGCACTCCATCGCGTCGCGGAGATCGGCTACGACGTCGCCGTATTCACGAACCTGACCCATGAGCACCTGGAGCTGCACGGCTCCTTCGAGGCCTATCGAGAGGCCAAGCTGAGCCTCTTCCGCCGGCTCGGCGACGATGCCCCGGCCAAGCGCCTGTCGCGCGCCTGGCCGCACGCCGCCGTCGTCAACGCCGACGATCCGGCCGGGCCGCTCTTCGTCGCCGCTGCGCGAGAGGCCGGCGCGCGCGTCATCACCTACGGTGAGACGGCCTCAGCCGACGTTCGAGCCGCGGGCGTGGAGCAAGGTGTCGGCTCGATGCACGTGGACGTGGCCACTCCCCGCTGGAGAGGCGGGGTGGAGCTGCGGCTCGCGGGCCGATTCAACGTCCACAACGCGCTGGCGGCCGCTGCTCTCGGCGAGGCCCTGGAACTCGATCGCGGTCAGATACGAGAGGGCCTGGCGGCCGTTGGACGCGTACCCGGCAGGATGGAGAGGGTCGACTGCGGCCAGCCGTTCGACGTCATCGTGGACTACGCCCATTCGCCCGCGTCGCTCGAAAAGGTCCTCGAGGCTCTCGCCCCCGCGGCGTCCGCCGGCGGCCTCATCGCCGTCTTCGGCTCTGCCGGCGAGCGCGACGTTCGGAAGCGGCCGATGATGGGCCGCATCGCCGGGGAACGCTGCCGTCTCGTGGTCGTGACGGACGAGGATCCGCGTGGCGAGGATGGCGAGACGATCCTCGATCAGATCGCCGCCGGTGCCGTGGACGCCGGCAAGCGGCGGGGCCACGACCTGCTCTGCATCGCGGATCGGCGGGCGGCCATCGAGGCCGCCTTCGAGCGAGCCGGACCCGGCGACGTGATTCTGCTGGCCGGGAAGGGTCACGAGCAGACGATAATCATGCGCGACGGTCCACGGCCGTGGGACGAGCGGTCCGAGGCGATTCGGGCTCTCGGCCGCCTCGGCTATCGCGGTGAGTAGCGTGGCTGCGGCCCGGAGGCGATTGGCATGAGATCCTGCTTGATCCAGCTCCTGGTCACCGCGGGCGTCATCTTCGCGCTGTTGTGGTTCGGCCCGCCTTTCGCGGCAAGCTGGCTCGCCACGAACGCCTTGAACGCGGCCGGCTTCACCGGAACGAACACCAGCGTCGAGGTTTCGGCGGACCTGCCGCCGAGGATCCTCCTGGGTCACGCCGACACGATCAGATTGACATCCAGCCAGGTGGGCGCCGGCGACCTTCATGCTGCCATCATCGATGTGACCCTGAGCGACGTTGGGCTGATCGACCGGACCGTCGGCGGCGTCAACGGAACGCTCGCAGGCGTCCGGGTACCTGCCCCCAACGGTGATCCGGTAACCATCGACGCGGTCACGCTCCGGGGCTCCGGCACGTCGGCGGTCGCCACGATGACGGTGAAGAACGCCGAGGTCGAGAGCCTGATCGAGTCGCAGCTCCAGGCCCAGACCGGCATAGCCGGCACGGTGACGCTGGCGGCCCCGGACGCGGTGACCGTGACGGTCGAGGGCAAATCGGAGTCCGGCAAGCTGGTCGTGACGGCCGGCACCCTCCAGCTGGTACCGGCGAGCACGTCACTGCCGACCGTGATCCTCCTAGCCGCCGGGGGTGGCAACCCGTTCCAGCTGACGTCGGTGGCCGTGGGCTCGAACACCGTTACGCTGGTCGGAACGATCGATCTCCAATCGCTCCTCGGCCTGTAGTCGGGCCCTGCCAGGCAAGCCGGTCGGGACCGACTGGTAGACTCATTTCGATGTCGATTGAACCGCCGGTTCCCCCGGCCCCGGCCGAGAGGGCCGAACCGCGAGGCCGATCGGTGCGCCTGCCGCTGGCCGATCGGCTGCGTCTCGGGCTGGTTTCGCGGCCGACGCCCGAGTCGCGGTTCCGGCGCGTCCGCGACTCGGTGGCCCGTCACTACCCGCAGGCCGATCTGGCCCCACTTCGGTGGGCCTTCGAGATGGCCGATCTGGCTCACCACTCGCAGACCCGGGCCACGGGTGAGCCCTACATCACCCATCCTCTGGCTTCGGCCCAGATCCTGGCCGACATCGGCATCGATCCGGTCGCGGTCACTGCCGCCATCCTGCACGACGTCCCCGAGGACACGGACTTCACCCTGGCCGACGTAGAGGAGCGCTTCGGGGCCGAGGTGGCCCAGCTGGTCGACGGTGTCACCAAGCTCTCCAAGTTCAGCACACACAGCCACGAGGAACAGCAGGCCGAGAACATCCGCAAGATGTTCCTGGCCATGGCCGACGACATTCGAGTCGTCCTGATCAAGCTGGCCGACCGCCTCCACAACATGCGCACCCTGTACGCCCTGCCGCAGGACAAGCAAGCCCGCATTGCCCGCCAGACGCTGGAGATCTACGCCCCGCTGGCCGAGCGCCTCGGCATCTGGAGCATCAAGTGGGAGCTCGAAGACCTCGCCTTCAAGACGCTCGAACCGGAGGCCTATCGGGAGCTGGCCCGTACCCTGGACACCAGGCGAAAGGGCCGCGAGTCGTTCATCAGGCGCGCCATCGATGCCCTCCGCCCGGAGTTGCTCGCAGCCGGCATCCAGGCAGAGCTTTCGGGCCGGCCGAAGCACCTGTACAGCATCCGCAAGAAGATGCAGCGAAAGAGCGCCGACTTCGGTGAGATCTATGACGTGTACGCGATACGCATCCTCGTCGAGGAGGTCAAGGACTGCTACGCGGCCCTCGGCGTCGTGCATTCGATGTGGCGGCCCATTCCCGGCCAGTTCGACGACTACATTGCCGTCCCGAAGCCGAACCTCTACCAGAGCCTCCATACCGCGGTGATCGCCCTCGACGGCCAGCCCCTCGAGATCCAGATCAGGACGCACGCGATGCACCAGGTGAGCGAGGTCGGCATCGCCGCTCACTGGCGCTACAAGGAAGGCTCGCGGGCCGACCGCGAGTACGACGCCAAGCTCGCCTGGCTGCGCCAGGTCATGGACTGGCAGCGCGACGTCTCCGACGCGACCGAGTTCGTCGAGGGCGTCAAGCTCGACGTGTTCCAGGACCAGGTCTTCGTCTTCACCCCGAAGGGCGAGGTCAAGGATCTCCCCGCGGGCGCGACCCCGCTCGACTTCGCCTACCGCATCCACACCGATGTCGGTCACCGCTGCATCGGCGCCAAGATAAACAACCGCCTCGTCCCGCTCGATTACAGGCTCAAGAACGGCGACATCGTCGAAATCGTCACCACCAAGGGCGAGCACGGGCCGTCCCGGGACTGGATGAACCTGGTTCGGACAAGCCATGCCCGCGAAAAGATCCGGCAGTGGTTCAAGCGCCAGGAGCGAGACGAGAACATCGCCCACGGCCGCGAGGCGCTCGACCGCGAGCTGCGGCGCCTGGCCCGGACGAACCTGGGGGCCGTGGGCGCCGATCGGGTTCTGGAGATCGCCCGGGCCTACAACCACGACAACCTCGATGACTTCTATGCGGCCATCGGCTACGGAGCGATCGGCGCGCAGCAGGTGGTCACTCGCCTCGGCGTCGTCGACGACGCCCAGCTCGCGCTTCCGCCCACGGCTCCGCCCCCGAGCCCCGCCAGGCAGGGCGGCGTCCGGGTCAAGGGCGTGGGCGACCTGCTGATCCGGTTCGGCAAGTGCTGCCACCCGATTCCGGGCGACCCGATCATCGGCTTCATCACCCGGGGGAAGGGTGTGACGGTGCATCTCCAGAGCTGCCAGACCGTCCTGGGGGAACGCGAGACCGCGCGCCTGATCGACGTCGAGTGGGAGAGCCAGGTCCAGCAGACCTACCCGATCTCGATTCGCCTGGAGGCCTACGACCGGACCGGACTGCTGTCCGATGTCAGCCAGGTCGTGGCCGACAACAAGGTCAACATCGTTGCCGCCAACGTCGCCGTAACGCCGGATCGAACTGCCACCGTTCGCGCTACGCTGGAGGTTGCATCGGTCGCCCAGCTGGCCCGCGTGATGAGCCGTTTGGAGCAGCTCAAGGACGTGATCTCCGTCCAGCGCGACATGGGGTAGCGTGTCCGCCGTCGCCGGTCCGGTATAGTCAGGCGGTCGGTCGCGCAGCCGACTCCACTCTTCAACCCGGGTCTTCGAGGCGCCCGGGGTAGTCGCTCAGAAGGAGGTCCCGTGCCTGACGAATTGATCTACCCGGAGGGGATCAGCGGGGACGCCCTGAAGGCGATCTTCGGGGAGGCCTTCATGGACGCGTCCCTGGACACCGACGGCGACTTGATCGTCAAGGACAACTACCGCTGCTACCTGCGGCCCGACTCGGACGGCCGGCTGATTTCCGTCTACGCCATCTTCGGTGCCAACGAATCTGCGGCCGCGGCCGACAAGCTGGCCTATGTCAACCGCGTCAACGATCAGGTCAAGCTGATTCGGGCTTCCGTCTCGGACAATGGCAAGTTCTTCTTCGACTACTACCTCTCGATCGAGGGCGGTGTCTCGAAGCGCTCCATAGTCCTCGCCGTGCGCCGGTTCTTCTCCTGCCTCGCGTCGGCGCTACGCGAAGACACCACGAACGTCGTGGCCTGACCGGTTGGTCGGCAGCTGCGTTGGGTCCGGCCCCGTGCCGGTGACGCGTCGCCGATCGCCGGCCGAGTCCGGATGAGGATTGGCCCATGCCGCAATACCGTGCCCCACGGGGAACGCGAGACCTCTTGCCCGATGCCAGGGCAGGTCTGAGCCGGCTCGAGAGCATCGCCAGGTCGGTGGCCGACCGGTATGGCTACCGCGAGATGGAGATCCCGCTCTTCGAGCAGGCCTCGGTCTTCGAACGAGGCATCGGCGAGACCACCGACGTCGTCGAGAAGGAGCTCTTCCGCCTGGCGCCGCGAACCGAGGAGTCAGAATCCTGGGCGCTGCGGCCAGAGGCGACGGCCGGCATCGTGCGGGCGCATGTCCAGCACGGCATGCAGACGTGGCCCCAACCGGTGAAGCTGTCCGTGGTGGGGTCGATGTTTCGGTACGACCGCCCGCAGGCCGGTCGCTATCGCCAGTTCTGGCAGTGGGACGCCGAGGCGATAGGCGATCCCGGCCCGGCCGTCGACGCCGAGGTCATCGAGATGGGATGGCGCTTCTACGCCGAGGCCGGCGTTCGCGGCGTCCGGGTCCACCTCAACTCAATCGGTGACGGCGCCTGCCGGCCGGCCTACCTGGGCCGGCTGACGGCCTACTTCCGGAGTCACGAGGACGAGCTGCGGGAGCCCGAACGGCGAAGACTCGACATGAACCCTTTGCGCCTGCTCGATTCGAAGGATCCCTCGCTGACGGCCCTCATTGCGGCGGCCCCGAAGATGTCCGACTGCCTGTGCGAAGCGTGCGAGGCGCACTTCGCGTCGGTTCGGGCGCACCTCGATGCGGTCGGCGTGCCGTACCGTCTCGAGCCGACGCTGGTCCGGGGGCTCGACTACTACGCGCGAACCGCATTCGAGTACTACCGGGGCGGCGCCGAGGGGCAGCAGCAGGCACTCGGTGGCGGCGGCCGTTACGACGGCCTGGTGGAGTTGCTCGGGGGCAGGCCCACGCCCGCGATCGGCTTCGCGCTGGGTCTCGACCGCGTCCTGCTGGCGCTGGAGGAAGCCGGCGTCGAGGCGAGTCGCGAGCCGCCCCCGCTGGCGGTGGTAGTCGGGGCAGACCCGACCGATACGGTCTCGCGGCTTCGCGTGGCGTCGCTGCTGCGCGCCGAAGGGCTTTCCGCGCGCGCCGAGCTGGCGATGCGAAAGCTGGGCCGCCAGCTGGAGACCGCGTCGAAGGAACATGCCCATTTCGCCGTTATCATCGGCGATGAGCTGGCCGACGGCCATGTCCAGCTGAAGGACCTGGAAGCAGGAACGCAGCGCCTCGTGCCGCTTGCCGATCTCGCGCGTGAGCTGGCGCGAGCCGCGAAGAGCCATCACCACGGCTAGAAGCCCGGACGCGGCGCCGGCGAGCCCGGGGCACGCAGAGCGTTGACGTGGGACGGAACCGGTCGGCCGGTCCCCGCACCCGGCGTCGGTCGGGCAAGGTCCGGCGGCGCCTTCACCACGTACTGTGAGCGGGGGGTGAGCTTCATTCGGTCGGACGGGGGATCGGCCACGTTGGGTGCACAGCGGGCAATGGCCGTCATAGCTCTGGCCGTGGCGGTGTCGGTGGCCGGTGGATGCTCGGGCGGGTCGCGGGAGCCGGCCGGAAACTCCGCCGTCACCCCGGGACCGTCGCCGAGCCTGCCTGGAACGCCTGGGCATTTCGACGACGGCACGGTGTCGTTCGACTACCCGACCGACTGGCCGGTGATTGCCGGCCCGCACTCGCCGCTGATCCCGGTGATCTACGTCCTGGCCGTGCTTGGCAACGGCAGCTGGAGCGAGAACTGCCAGTCCACCTCGACCAGCTCGTCGGAAGCGTTCGAGTGTGGCACCGACCTGGTCTCCTTCCCGCCCGGCGGGATCGTGGTCAAGGTCTACCGCTACTGGGGCGGTCCGGCGCCGGTCTGCCGCGGCGACGTCCAGGCCAACGAGACGCTTGGTGGCCTCGCCATCAGGAAGACGGTCGATGGATCGACGACTTCGTGGGAGCTCCGTCCGCCCGGGAACGAGTTCAGCCAGCCGAACAACATCTTCGTCGAGGCACATACGAACGACGCCGGTCAGCTTGCGAAGGCCGAAGCCCTCGTGGCGAGCTTCAAGTGGAGTCCGAGCGCCGGAAGCGGGTACTGCACCCCGCAGCCCCCGGCAGGGCTGCCGGCCGCCTCCTTAGGCTCCCGGCTACATGCCACTGGCCATCGGCCGGCTCCGTTCGGATACGATGCGCGGCATGAGTGAGCCCACCCAATCGAACACCTCGCCCGAAGCGGCTTTCAGCGCTGCAACGCCCTATCGCGACGTCACCTGCGGCGAGTTGCGCATCGACGACGTCGGCCGCGAGGTCCGGATGGCCGGCTGGGTCCACCGCCGGCGCGACCACGGCGGCCTCATCTTCATCGTCCTGCGCGACCGGTACGGCCTGACACAGGTCGTCGTTAACGAGGCCGAAGCGCGGCAGGCGACCGAGGTCGCGAACCGGGTCCGCAACGAGTTCGTGGTGGAGGTTCAGGGCACGGTCTCTCGCCGGCTTGCGGGCACCGAGAACTCCAGGCTCGCCACCGGCGACGTAGAGGTCAAGGCCCGCTCTGTGGAGATCCTGAGCGAGGCCCTGACCCCGCCCTTCTACATCAACGATCCCGACGCCCCGGTGGACGAGAGCCTCCGGCTCCGCTACCGCTACCTCGACATCCGGCGCCGGCCGCTGCTCGATCGACTGCTTCTGCGATCCGAGCTCGTCCGCGCCATCCGCGACGCCCACCATCGGGCCGGCTTCGTCGAGATCGAGACGCCGATCCTGCTCAAGTCGACGCCCGAGGGCGCCCGAGACTTCATCGTCCCAAGCCGGCTCCAGCCCGGCTCGGTCTATGCCCTGCCGCAGAGCCCCCAGCAGATCAAGCAGCTGTTGATGGTCGCGGGCGTCGACCGCTATTTCCAGATTGCGCGGTGCTTCCGCGACGAGGATTTGCGGGGCGACCGGCAGCCGGAGTTCACCCAGCTGGACCTGGAGATGAGCTTCGTAACCGAAGAGAGGGTCATGGATTTCGTCGAGGCCATGATCGTGGACGTCAGCCGGGCGGTCGTGCCGGACCGGCCGATCCAGCAGCTGCCCTTCCCGCGGATCGACTACCACGACGCCCTCGAACGATACGGGTCGGACAAGCCCGATCTTCGATTCGGGATGGAGCTGGCTGACCTGGCTCCGGCGCTGGGGGAGTCGAGCACCGGCTTCCGCGTCTTCGACGAGGCGATCGCCGCCGGCGGGCGCGTCAAGGCGATCGCCGCACCCGGCATGGCTGATGCGAGCCGCTCCAAGATGGACGAGCTGACGCAACTGGCCCGCAGCTACGGCGCCGGGGGGCTGGCTCACGTCTCCGTGGCCGCCGACGGGGGGGCCCACTCGCCGATCGCCAGGTTTCTCGGCGAGGAGCGAATCTCCGCCGTCGCGAAGGCGGCGGCCGCCGAGGCGGGCGACCTGATCCTGATCGTCGCCGACGCCGAGGGCGAAGTCGTGGCCGACGTGCTGGGGCGGCTACGCCAGGATCTGGGCCTGCGCCTCGGTCTGGCCGACCCGAACGTGCTGGCGTACTGCTGGGTCTACCACTTCCCGATGTACCAGTGGGACGAGGAGCACTCCCGCTGGGACGCCACGCACAACCCGTTCAGCGGCGTGCTGCGGGAGGATGAGGGGCTCCTTGTGACGGCGTCGGGCGACCCGTACCGGCCGTCTCGCGGCGACCCGGCCGGTCGGGCGCGGGCCATGCAGTACGACATTGCCCTGAACGGATGGGAGCTGGGCGGCGGCTCCGTCCGCATTCACCGGCGGGAGCTCCTTGAGCGGAGCTTCGCGCTGCAGGGATACTCGCTCGAGAAGATGCACGAGCTGTTCGGCGGAATCCTGGAGGCCTTCGACTACGGCGCTCCTCCCCACGGCGGCATCGCGATGGGCATCGATCGATGGGCCGCGCTCTTCGCCCAGCAGACCAACATCCGCGAGGTGATGGCCTTCCCGAAGACGCAGTCCGGGACCGACCTGATGCTTGCGGCGCCGTCCGAGCCGGACCCGGAGCAGTACGCAGAGCTGGGTCTGCGGTTCGTGGGCATCGAGCCGGCCGGCCGTGCGGCTGATGCTGGCCCGAGGTAACCGGCTGGAACGTTCAGGTCTCGACCGTACGCGGACTGCCCGGCAGGCAACGGGTTCGCGATTGCGCCCGGGAGAGCGGTAGACCGGAGGCCGCCGCGCCGGACCGTCGGTGCAGGGACCCGCTATCCCGAGGTATCTCCCGAGCGCTCGGCGTGTGCCGCGAGCTCCGAGTTCCACTCCGGCGCCGGTCCCCCGACCGGACCCGGCGGCCCCTGGTACCCGGGCAGGTTCGATCCTGGCGTTGCGAGGTCGTGAACGATGCCTGGGTCGCCGAGCTCGAGCACGCGAGCCGGCACCCCCTCGGCGATGAGCGCGGCGACCGCCTCCGGCCCGTGGAGGCCCGCGTGCGCTGCGAGTTGCCCGGTGAGGCCCATCGGTACGAGTATCGGGAAGCCGGTCTGGCCCCCGAACGCCGGCTGAACGATCGACTCGGGCGCGGCCCCGTGCGCCTCGACGAGCGAAGTCACGGTCTCCGGATCGACCCAGGCATGACGGAAGGGCCACAGCAGACCGGCCGTGGCCGCCGCCACGGCGGCGACGGCGGCGCGCTGCCCGTCGACGAACCAGGCGATGCCGGGCGGCCCGCCGCACGTCACCAGCACCGGCGTCACGGGCAAGTCGGCAACGGCCTCGGCGAGAGGCCCCGCCACCTCGTTGGAGACGAGGACGATCGGCAGCGCTCCGCCGGCCCAGGCGGCATGGGCCACCCGCCTGACGGCGGGCTCGCCGTCGGCGTCGCCGAGCGCTGTGGGCGTGTCCGGCACGAGGATGATCGCTGCTACGGTCATGTGGTCCTCCTTGGTCGAGTGTAGCGCCGGCCGTCCGGCACGGCGAACTCCCGCCCGGTCGTCTCGAGGATCGTTGGGCGCCGCGTATGCGACAATTCCGTGGCCCATGAGTGACTCGCCTCGTTCCGCCACGCCCGCCGATCCTGCCCGCGGCACCGCCGCCGTCGAGGTCGGTCAAGCGGTACGCGACGACATCCGCAACGTCGCCATCGTGGCCCACGTCGACCACGGCAAGACCACCCTGGTTGATGGGATGCTTCGTCAGGCGGGCGCCTTTCGCGCCAACCAGGTCGTCGTCGAGCGAGTCATGGATTCCGGGGACCTGGAGCGGGAGAAGGGGATCACCATCCTTGCGAAGCAGACCTCGGTCGAATACGATGGCATCCGGCTGAACATCGTCGATACGCCCGGGCACGCCGATTTCGGCGGCGAGGTCGAGCGCAGCCTGAACATGGTCGACTCCGTCCTCCTGCTCGTCGACGCAGCCGAAGGACCCCTGCCGCAGACGCGCTACGTCCTGCAGAAGGCCATGGCGCACCGCCTGCCCGTGGTCGTGGCCATCAACAAGATCGATCGGTCGGATGCACGTGCGTCCGAGGTCCTCGACGACGTCTACGAGCTATTCATCGACCTCGGAGCGGACGCGCACCAGATCGACTTCCCCGTGGTGTACACCAATGCCAAGGCCGGCACGGCGACGCTCGATCTGGCCCACGCCGGCACGGACCTGCGGCCGCTCTTCGAGCTCCTGATCGAGCACACGCCGGCGCCGCGCTTCGTGCCTGGCCATCCGCTCCAGCTGCTGGTCACCAACCTGGCGGCCAACGACTATGTCGGTCGGATGGCCGTCGGCCGGATCTGGAACGGCACGATCAGGATGGGCGGCCGGATCGCGATCGTGCGCGAAGAGGTGGAGGATGCCGCCGGCTCGATCGAGCCTGGACGCATCGCGACCCTGGGCGGCACGGTGACGAGCCTCACGACGGCGCACGGCATCGAGCGGGTCGACATCGACGAGGCCGGGCCCGGGGACATCGTGGCCGTGGCCGGTATCCCGGACGTGACGATCGGCGACACGATCACCGATCCCGCCGATCCTCGTGCGATGCCACGCCTGGACCTGGATGCCCCTACGCTGTGGATGACCTTCGGGGCCAACACGTCGCCGCTCTCGGGGCGCGAGGGGCGGTACGTCACCAGCCGCCACATCAGGCAGCGCCTGGAGAGGGAAGTTCTCGGCAACGTTTCTATCGAGTTCGAGCCGACGGACTCTGCCGACACGTATGAGGTCCGCGGCCGCGGCGAGCTCCAGCTGGCGATCCTGATCGAGCAGATGCGCCGGGAGGGCTACGAGCTCCAGGTCAGCCGGCCCGAGGTCATTCTTCGAACGATCGGCGGCGAGATCCAGGAGCCTTATGAGCGCATCACGGTCGATATCCCGCCCGACTTCATCGGCGCGGTGCAGGCCGCCCTGGCCGACCGCAAAGCGCGCCTGGAGCAGATGAGCACCGACGCCGACGGACGCGTTCGAATGGAGTACGTCATTCCCGTCCGAGGCCTGATCGGGTTTCGGGGGCAGCTCCTCACCGAGACTCGCGGCACGGCCCTGATGCACCAGATTGGCGAGGGCTACGGCCCCTGGGCGGGCGAGGTGACGCACCGGACGTCCGGCGTCGTCGTGGCCGACCGGCCCGGACTCTCCAATCCCTACGCGCTGTTCGGGGTACAGGAGCGCTCGGAGCTGTTCGTCGGCGCGGGAGTCGACGTCTACGAGGGCATGATCATCGGTGAGAACGCCCGCGGCGAGGACATGGACGTCAACGCGACCAAGGAGAAGAAGCTGACCAACATCCGGACCCACTCCCACGACGAGGCGCTTCGGATCACCCCGCCGCGCGAGCTGACGCTCGAGTCCGCCATCGAGTTCATCGGCGCCGACGAGCTGGTCGAGGTGACGCCCAGGTCCATCAGGCTGCGTAAACGTGTCCTCTCGCAGCACGACCGCCGCCGCATCGCCGGCAGGGAGTACGAGCAGCGGATCGCGTCCGAGCGCGAGGGGCGGTAACGCTTCGCCGCGGCTTCATGCCCCGGCGAAGCCTCGGGCCGTGGAGCGGCCTCTCGGGCAGGGGGTCCGGCTGCGGGTCGGCGTACAATCTGGCCGATGCCGATCTACCTCGATCACGCCGCCACCACCCCGTTGCGGCGCGAAGCCCTCGAGGCGATGCTGCCGTACCTGACCGAGCAGTTCGGCAACGCTTCCTCGCTGCACAGTGCCGGCCGGCGTGCGCGCGCCGGTCTCGATGAAGCGCACGAGAAGGTCGGACGCGCCCTCGGCGCCTCGCCCCGCGAGATCGTCTTCACCTCGGGCGGGACCGAGGCCAACAACCTCGCCCTGAAAGGCGCGGCCTGGGCGGGCAAGGCTCGCGGGCATCGGATCGTCACCGGCTCAATCGAGCACCATTCCGTTGGCCACACCGTCCGGTATCTCGAGAAGTTCGGATTCGAGGTCGTGGAGCTTCCGGTGGACCGCTACGGCCGGGTCGACCCCGACGACGTTGAGTCCGCCATCACGCCCAAGACGATCCTGGTCAGCGTGATGCTTGCCAATAACGAAGTCGGCACGATCCAGCCGATCGCCGAGATCGCCGCCCGGGTAAGACGCCATAAAGGCATCCTGTTCCATACCGACGCCGTCCAGGCGGCACCCTGCCTGGCGATCGACCTGGCCACCCTCGACGTCGATCTGCTGACGATCTCGGCTCACAAGTTCGAGGGACCGAAGGGCGCAGGCGCCCTGTATGTTCGCCATGGCACCAGCATCCTGGCCCAGCAGCAGGGAGGCGCCCAGGAGAGGTACCGGCGAGCCGGAACTGAGGACGTGGCGGGGGCCGTCGGCATGGGCGTTGCCGTGGAACTGGCCGTCGCCGAGCGGGCGGAGACGGTCGCACGCATGCGGCGGCTGCGCGACTCCTTTGTCAGGACGGTCCTTGCCGCCGGCGGTGTCCAGGAGACGGGCCACCCGACCGAGCGGCTGCCGGGCCTGGCCTCGTTCGTGGCGGCGGGCCAGGACGGCAGCGCGGTGGCGACGGCGCTCGATCTGGCGGGGCTCGCGTGCTCCACCGGGTCGGCGTGTGTGAGCGGATCGAACGAGGTCAGCCACGTTCTCAACGCCATGGGTTATCCGGAGGAGGAGGCCAGGGGAGCGTTGCGATTCTCGCTCGGCCGCACGACGACCGCGGCCGAGATGGACGAGGCGGCCGAGCTGGTCGTCCGGACGCTGGCCTACCAGCTCGAGGTCGCGGCCACGCTCAGGACCCAGAAAGCGGCGGCACTCGGGCGGGTGACGCCGCCGGCCCCGGGACCGGCCGTCGCGGGGGATCTAACCGGGACCGAGGCGTCGGCCGGGTGACGCAACGAAATCGGACCGGGATTCGCGTTCTCGTGGCCATGTCGGGCGGCGTGGACTCGTCGGTCGCAGCTGCCCTCGTGAAGGCTGCGGGCTACCAGGCGATCGGCGTCTGGATGCGCCTCAGCGACGTCGCCGACAGCTACAGCGAGTTCGGGCGGAGCTGCTGCTCCCTGGATGCGGCCGAGGACGCGCGGCGCGTAGCATCGCAGCTCGACATACCGTTCTACGTTCTGAACCTGGAGCGCGAGTTCGACGAGGGCGTGCTGCAGCCGTTCCTGAAGGCATACCTGGAGGGTCGCACGCCCAGTCCCTGCGTCGACTGCAACACTGTCGTCAAGTTCGGGGCTCTGCTCGGTCGGGCCCGGCTGGTCTACGAGTGCGAGGCGGTGGCCACCGGCCACTACGCCCGGGTTGCTGCCCCCGGGGACGGCTCGGAGCCATGCGCGGCCGATGAGCAAGCCGCTTCCGGGCGCTCCCTGTACGGGCTCCTTCGCGGCCGCGACCGCGACAAGGACCAGAGCTACTTCCTCTACGGCCTGGGCCAGGACGAGCTGGCCCACGTTCGCTTCCCGCTCGGGGACATGACCAAGCCCCAGGTCCGGGAGGCGGCCCGGGCGATGGGACTGGCGACGGCCGACAAGCGAGACAGCCAGGAGATCTGCTTCGTGCCGCGGGGCGACTACCGGGACCTGCTCCGGGAGCGCGCCGGGTGGCGAGCCGAACCCGGCCCCGCGCTCGACTTCGATGGCCGGCAGGTGGGCGAGCACTTCGGCGCGGCTGCATACACGGTGGGGCAGCGCCGGGGCACGGGCGTGGCGGTGGGCGAGCCGCGCTACGTGTGGAAGATCGACTCGGCCGCAAACGTGATCACGCTCGGCCGGCGGGGGGACCTGGAGACTCGACGCTTCGAAGTCGAGGAGGTGAGCTTCGTCGCGGGCAAGGAGCCAGCGGGTTCCACGGGCGCCTTCCGAGCCGAGGTTCAGATCAGGCACCGGGGCCGAGTCGTCGCCGCCACGGTCAGCCCGCTGCGCCCCGGCCGGTGGGAAGTAGAGACCGAAGAGTCGGTGTGGGCGGCGGCTCCGGGCCAGGCTGCCGTCTTCTACCGGGGCGAAGTCGTGCTGGGAGGCGGCCGGATCGTCCGATCGGAGGATTCCGGGGACTGAGCCGGCTCCCTATACTCGCCGGGTGGCTATCGGCCCCGCCCCGGTTCTTGCTCTCCTCGTCGGCGGTTTTCACACCGCCTTGTTCATGTTCATCCGCGGCCGCGGCGGCGCCGGGATTCTGATCGTCCTGACCGCCGCGGCCCTCGGGGCGTGGGCGGGCGATGCGATCGGCGGGCGGCTGGGCATCGACCCCTTTCGGATCGGAGACTTCCACGTGATCGCAGCATCGGTCGTCGCCTGGGCGGGAATCCTGTTCGTGGAGGTGCTTTCGGTCCTGGGCCCGGCGAACTCGACGGATCGGCGTCCGTGATCGGCCTTCTTCTGCGCCGCTCAGTCGCGACCCGGGCGGGCTCCGGTGCGCCCGACCTGAGGTTGCTTGCCTTCGCTCGTGGCCTGGCCCTCGGCGCCCTGGTCGGAGCCGCGATTGCCGGGTCGGGCATCTGGAACCGGAGGCGCCGGACCTAGCTCAGGGCGGCGCGGCTCGGACTCGAAGGCTGCGGGGGCTTCTCGGCGCGGACGGTCCGGGCCAGCGCGATAGCCGCGCCGACCAGGACACACGAAACCACGACGTCGGACGAGAGGTCGACGCTGGGCCGGTAGAAATCACAGCCGAACGCCGACGCGACCACCAGCCAGGCCACGATGGCGGCCATCAGGCCGGCGGCCAGGAACCTGGTGAGCTGATCGCGGGCATTGCGGTGGGCGCGCCAGAGGGCCCAGAGGGTCGCCCCGTAGATCACCAGGACGAGCGCCAGGGCCGGGATTCCCAGTTCGGCGGCGATCTCCGGGAAGAGGGAGTGGGCGTGATCGAGCGTGTCGAGCGCCTGGGCCGGCCGGTACTTCGTGCTCCCGTTGTAGTTGGGCCCGAACTGGTCCAGGCCCACGCCGAGGATGGGGTTCGCGACGGCCATCTTCACGCCCGCGTCGACGGCGTAGAAGCGCTCGACCAGCGAGCCGCGGCCGGCGATCGTGGCCGGGTTCCAGGAATCGAATCTGCTCTCTCCAACCAGGGCAACCATGACCGTTCGGTATCCGCTGTTGGCGCTCGGGACAACCTGCAGGAAGAGCGCCGGCCACGGGATGAACAGGGTCGACAGGGCCGTGGCGGCGAGCACCAGCGTGAGCCGACGGCGCCAGCTCTGCACCATGAGAAGCAGGACCAGGACAGTGCCGACGCCGGCGGCGATCCAGGCGCTCTTCGAGAGCGAGAAGAACAGGCCGAGGAGACCGGCGGCCAGGGTGACGATCATCAAGACGGTCGCCCATCTCGGCAGGGACAGCGACCGCCGCGAGGCGAGGACGGCGACGATGAGCGGGATGGTCATGGCCACGATCGCCGCGAACAGCCCCACGTTGTAGAAGGAGGCACGGGCGAAAGTCAGACGGTGCGCATCGACCGACGCGAGCGACGTGAAAATGGGGAGCGTTTGGGCGAGGTTGAACGCCGTGCCGAGGCCCATCGAAATGCCGAGGGCCAGCCCGACCATGACCAGGTCCCGCCGGGATGGGCGCAGGGCCACGAGGATGGCCGCCAGGGCGATCGGCTCCAGGATGCCGTGCAGAAGGACGGTGGCGCTCAAGGTGACGTTGGACGAGGCCATCGTGGAGACGACCGCCAGCCCGATCAAGCCGGCGACTGCGACCTCGGCGAAACGAAAAGCGGCAAAGCCTCTCGATCGGCCGGCTGCCACGAGATCCGAAGCCGACCAGGGGAAGGCTCCCGTGTTCGGCCGGGTTGTGAGGGTGCCGATAGCCAGGGTGAAGACGAAGACGGTCTGGAGAATGACCTGGACCGGACCAATCTGGAGAGATACGTAGGCGGAGTTCCAGAGGGGCGCAAGGGCCAGCACGAGGAGCAGCGCCCGCCAGGGGCGGTAGAGCGCGAACGCCGCCACGAGCGCGGCCGCGCCGGGCACCGCGAGGGACACGAACGTGACGAAAGGTCCGGGCCCCATAGCGGTCAGGGGATGCTCGGACCGCCCCGTCAGTCCGAACACCGCGACGAAGACCGCGAGCGCAGCCGAAAGCCGCACGAGCTGGCCGAACGCCGGCAGAGCGTACCAGGCGGCCTCCGGCAGTGGCGACGCGAGACGGCCCTGGAGCAGAGGTGGCGCTAGGCGTGGCTGTTCGGTTGTGTCCAAGTCGTGAAAGCTCCAGTAGCGGATCTCCGGCCGCTCGACGACCCCGGGTCGTGATCACTTCGGCCTGGCGCTCCGGGCTTGCCCGACCGGGTGCAAGGAAGGGCACCATGCCCATCCGGCAGCGTGTTCGCGGCTGCCAGCAATCGGCAGGCTCCTCTGGCTCGAGTTCGCGGCCGTGGGCGGCGAATGCAAACCTCACGCCATCGGCAGTTCGCGAATCGATGCTCCAGACGGTCCAACCAGGCCCGAATGCTGGCCTCTAGACCTGAGGATAAGCTGAAAGTTACCCAAGTCCGGTGTCGCCACTCGGTTCGGCCACCGGGTCGCGCGTGGCGCACTCGACCGCCCGCTTGAACTGCCCACCGAAGGCCGGGACAGTCCTCTGAGGGCGAGAGCCGACCCCGCACCTGGCCCGCGCCCGAGTGCCGGCCCTCGAACCGGCGCCGCCTCCGCGCCGAGGGCTGCGGCCCTCCGGCCCGGTTTGGTACCGTTAGCGCCGATGCAGGATCAACCGATTCCCTATCTCACCGCGGCCGAGGTTCGCCGGCGATTCGTGGACTTCTTTGCCCGGCGCGGCCACACCGAGGTGGCCAGTGCCTCGCTCGTGCCGGCCGGTGATCAGACGCTGCTGTTCACGAACTCGGGAATGGTCCAGTTCAAGGATGTCCTGACAGGGCGGGAGAAGCGCAGCTACGTCAGGGCGACCGACTACCAACGCTGTCTCCGAGTCGCCGGCAAGCACAACGATTTCGAGGAGGTCGGCCGCACGCCGCGCCACCACACCTTCTTCGAGATGCTCGGCAACTGGAGCTTCGGCGACTACTTCAAGCGCGAGGCGATCCACTGGGCCTGGGAGCTCCTGACGAAGGAATTCGGGATTCCCGGCGACCGGCTGGCCGCCACCGTCTACAGCGACGATGACGAGGCGTACGACGTCTGGCACGACGAGATAGGGCTGCCGCCCGAGAGAATCGCGCGCTGGGGCAACGTCGAAGCGGGGGACGACGCCAACTTCTGGAGGATGGCCGAGACAGGACCCTGCGGCCGATGTTCTGAGATCCATTTCGATCGGGGCGCTGAGTTCAGCGAGGGGCTGCACTGCGTGCCCGACCACTCCGAGCACTGCCCCCGCTGGCTCGAGGTCTGGAATCTCGTCTTCATGGAATTCGAGCAGCGAGCCGACGGCACGCGCGTGCCGCTGCCGATGAAGTCCGTGGACACCGGGCTGGGACTGGAGCGTCTGACCAGCGTCATCCAGGGGGTGGCAACGAACTACGACACGGACCTCTTCACGCCGATCCACGGTGCCATGAGGGACCTGCTCGGCCACGATCCCGAGGCGTTCGAGGCGGAGCGGTTCAGCTACCAGGTCATCGCCGACCACTCGCGGGCGGTGACGTTCCTGGTGGCAGACGGTGTGGCCCCGTCCAACGAGGGCCGCGGATACGTTCTCCGGCGCATCTTGCGTCGCGCCGTGCGGCACGGTCGACTGCTCGGCCGGCGCGAGCCTTTCATGGACGTGACCACCGGCGTCGTCATCGACGTGATGATGGACGCTTACCCGTACCTGGCCGAGCAACGCGACAGAATCCTCAGGATCGTCCGCCGGGAGGAGACGCAATTCGCAAGGACGCTGGAGGCCGGCACGAGCCAGCTCGAGGCGGCCCTGATGAACCTGACGACCAGCGATCGAGTCGTCGGCCGCCGGCCCGGAAGCCTGCCGGACGACGCCCCCGTCCTGCCAGGTGAGACGGCGTTCCGGCTCCACGACACGTACGGGTTCCCCGTCGATCTGACCGTGGACATGGCCGCGGAGCACGGGGTTCGCGTCGACCGTGAGGGGTTCGCCGCCGCCATGGCCGAGCAGAAGGAACGGAGCCGCAGAGGCACCAGGGCCGACCTGGCCCGCCATGCCGAGCTGGGCGATCTCTACCAGGCCATTCTGCGGCGAGTCGGCGAGACCAGGTTCCTCGGCTACGAAGCCACGGAGGCCGAGGGTCGGGTCGTCGCGATCCTGCGCGACGGGGTCGAGTACGGCGAGCTGACCGGCCGCGGCGAGGCAGAGGTGATCCTCGATGCCACTCCCTTCTACGGCGAGGGCGGCGGTCAGGTCGGCGATCGCGGCGACCTGACCGAGGCCGGTGGCGGGAGCGCGCTCTTCAGCGT
Source organism: Candidatus Limnocylindrales bacterium (assembly GCA_049514315.1). Taxonomy (GTDB): domain Bacteria; phylum Chloroflexota; class Limnocylindria; order Limnocylindrales; family CSP1-4; genus Fen-1039. The sequence goes on from JBEKVD010000023.1 coordinate 34,664, forward strand.
CGGGGACACGCAGAAGCCCATCGCCGGGCTCCTCGTCCATCGCGGCGAGCTTCACGGAAGGCTCAAGGTCGGGCAGACGGTCACGGCCCGGGTCGACGCGGAGCGCCGGGCCCGGATCATGCGAAACCACACCGCGACGCACCTGCTGCATCGGGCCCTTCGCAACGTGATGGGAGCCGAGGCCCATCAGGCCGGCTCGCTCGTGGCGCCGGAATACCTTCGCTTCGACTACCCGCTGGAACGTGCCCTGACGCTCGAAGAGAAACGTGCCATCGAGGACGAGGTTCGCAGGATCGTGCGCGAGAACCATCCGGTCACGACCGTCGTCCAGCCGATGGCCGAGGCCATGGCTGCCGGTGCAGACGCGTTCTTCGACGAGAAGTACGGCGAACGTGTCCGGACGGTCCGAGTCGAGGGTTACTCGCTCGAGCTGTGCGGCGGTACGCACTGCTCGGCGTCCGGCCAGATCGGCGGCTTCGTGATCACCGCCGACCGCAGCATCGGCGTCGGCATGCGCCGCATCGAGGCGGTCACCGGCGACGGTGCGGACGCGCTCGTCCGAGAGCGCCTCGCCCTTCTCGATCGCCTTGCCGGTTCCCTCGGCGCCACCTCGGTCGAGGCGGCTCCGGAACGCGCGGCTGCCCTTCAGGAGGAGTTGCGTGAGGCGCGCCGCCGGGTGCGTGCCGGCGGCGGCGGCATCCCGAAGGCTGCGGACCTGGTCGAGCGGGCGGAGGAGGTTGCGCCCGGCGTGAGGCTCGTCGCCTATGCCGGCGCGTTCGAAACGCCTGAGCAGTGGAAGGGCTACGTGAAGGAGATTCGGGCAGCCCTTGGATCGGGCGTGATCGCCGTCGCCCTGGACGCCGACTCACCGCAGATCTTCGTCACCGTCAGCCCCGACCTGGTCGAGCGTGGCATTTCGGCGGGCGGGCTCGTCAAAGTCGCCATGAAGTCGCTGGAGGGCCGCGGCGGCGGGCGTCCGGAGATGGCACAGGGAATGGGAACCCGACGGGCCGGTCTGGGTTCGGCCATGGCCGCCATCGCGGATACACTTAGCCGGCAGGAAACATAGCCCACAGATAGGGGAGCCGCCGTGGCGTTCTGGCGCAGGATCTGGGGCCGCGAGCAGGACTCGGCCCTCGCCGCCTGCACCGCGCTGGACATCGGTACCGAGTTCGTCAAGGCCCTCGTCTTCGAGATCGACGACGCCGGCCTGGGCACCGTGCGTGGCGTCGGCCGCAAGCGCCAGGGCCTCGCGCACATGCAGTCCGGCACGGTCACCGACATCAACGCCGTCGTGGACAACTGCTCGGTCGCGCTTCAAGAGGCCGAGGAGATGGCCGGTTTCCGGCCGACGCAGTGCGTCATCGGCATCGCCGGAGAGCTCGTCAAAGGCTTCACCACGACCCATCAGCAAGCCCGCAAGCGGGCCGACGTCGCGATCACGGACACCGAGCTGCAGCAGCTCATCCAGGGCGTCCAGCGCGAAGCCCTGCGCGAAGCCGAGCGGGCGATCACCTGGGAGACTGGCCTGCCGCAGGTCGACGTTCGGCTGGTGCACGCCGCCGTGACCGGCGCCCAGATCGACGGCTACCCGGTCACGAACCCGGTCGGGTTCCAGGGACGCCACGTGAAGATCAGCGTCTTCAACGCATTTGCCCCGCTCGTGCACCTGGGCGCCCTGCAGAGCGTAGCCCAGCAGCTCCAACTGGAGCTTCTCGAAATCGTGGCCGAGCCGTATGCCGTCGCCCGGGTCCTTGCCAGCGAGCAGGTCCAGCAATCGGGCGCCCTGTTCATCGACATCGGCGGCGGGACCACCGACGTGGCCCTGGTCCGTCACGGTGGCATCGAGGGGACCCGCATGTTCGCGCTCGGCGGCCGGGCGTTCACCAAGTCCATCGCCGACCGCCTAGACCTGCCGTTTCCGCGCGCCGAGGAGATGAAGATCGACTACGCCCGGGGCCTGCTGACCGAGCATCGCGACGAGCTGGCGAAGATCGTCGCCGATGACGTAGCCATCTGGGCCGCCGGAGTGGAGCTCGTGCTCGAAGAGCTGGCCGCAGGCGATCTTCTGCCGGGGCGCGTCTACATGTGCGGCGGCGGTTCGCATCTCCCGGAGATCGAGCCGATCCTGTGCGGCGAGGCGTTCTGGAAGCGTTTGCCATTCAGCCGGCCGCCTGACGTGGTCGTGATGGCTCCGGGTCAGGTCGAACGCATCAAAGACGGCACGCACCTGCTGGTCGATCAGCAGGACGTGACGCCGCTCGGCCTGGCCTACCAGGCGATCGAGCTCCAGGTCAACGAAGATCCGTTGGACGTCGCTTTGCGGCGCGTCCTGCGAGCGATGAAGATGTAGCCGATGGCGATCTACTACCTGGAAATCGACGACGAGATCATCCGGGGGCGCGCGCGTGGCGACTTCCAGGATCAATTTCCGGTTGCTGGCGGGTGAGGCCAGGCGTCGCAACAAGCGGCTCGCGATCATCGCTGCCGATCCGTCCGTCCAGTCGGTCGCCAGGTCGGCGGACCTGCCCGTCTACACGTCCGTCGGCGACTACGAGAGGGCCGAAGCTGCCCTCTCACGCGGAGTAGCGGGCCGGTCTTCGGTCGAAGTCACGGACGCGCTCGACGGGCCGGCTCTGACTGCCGGGTCGACGGTGGGGGCGGGTCAGGCCGGCCGGGGCGGCGTCACGCGGGTGCCGGCGGGTCAATCGGTGAGCGGACCGCGGAGGGGCCAAGGGTTGATCTCTCGTTCATCGGCGCTCGTGGTTGCCGTCCTGGTGGTGATCCTGGTAGCCGCCGGGGGCTTCTTCCTGTACCCGAGCGCCACCGTGACCGTGACCCTGCACGGGGAGCCCCTGGGGCCGATGACCCTCAACATCACGGTCGATCCGAGCGTCTCCGCTGCCGACGATCAGACTGGCACCGTGCCGGGCCTGAGCAAGTCCTTCCCGGTCGAGGCTTCGGGCACGTTCAACGCCACCGGGCAAAACGTGGTCGAGACGGCGGCCACGGGCACGGTGACGTTCTCGAGCAACAACACGTACCTGGCCGTGCCCATCCTGGCGGGAACCCAGGTCACGACCGCGAGCGGAATAGCGTTCGTCACCGCCTCGACCGTCACCGTGCCCACTGCGACCGTCTCCGGCCAGAGGATCACGCCGGGCACCAGGGAGGTGGCCGTGACCGCGGTCGACAAGGGCCTGTCAGGCAACGTGGCGGCCGGGACGATCATCAACGTTCCACCCTCGCTGGCTTCTGCCCTGGTCGGCGTCCACCCGGTGACCAACAAGAACCCCACCACCGGCGGCACGCACTCGGTCACGCCGCAGGTCCAGCAGTCGGACATAGACGGGGCGGAGGCGAGCATCCTGGCCCAGATGACCACTGACTTCAAAGACGCCCTGGTGGCCCCCGGGGCGGTTCCCTCCGGGTACACGCTGTTCACCGCCTCGGCACGGCTGGGAGTTGCCACCTGCAGCCCCGATGCCGCCGGGCTTCTCAACCAGGACGTGGCGTCGTTCCAGCTCGACTGCCAGGCCGACGGCACGGCGACGCTGACCGACATGGCGACCGTCCGAAGCCTGGCCGGGCGGCGCATCCAGGCGACGGTCCGGACCGGTTACACGCTCGTGGAGAACTCGATCACTACCAGCGTCGGCGTGTCGATCGGAGGGCGGCCCGCGGTTGTGGTGCCCGTGACCGTTCGGGCTGAGCAGGTCCCGATCGTCGACGTCAATCAGCTTCGTGGCCTCGTCCTGGGCAAGTCGGTCGCGGATGCCCGATCGCTGCTGTCGCAGTACGGCCAGGTCGACATTGCGGTCTCGCCCGGGTGGGCATCGACGATGCCTAGCTTCGACTTCCGGATCGATATTCTGATCGTCATCCCGTCCGCGCAGCCGAGCACCGGTGCCTCGCCGAGCGCCGGCTCCAGTCCGACCGAAGGTCCTGTCGTGCCGACCGCCACCCTGCCGCCCGCCACTCCTGTGGCTCCGTCGTCGGCCGTGCCGTCGCCATCCGGCCCGGTGCCCGCTTCGCCGACGACCGGCGTCACCGAATCGCCGTCGGCCGGATCATCTGCATCGCCCTCGACGGCGCCTTCCGGCGCACCCTCGGCCGTCCCGACGCCCGTCCCGTCACCGAGCGCGTGACCGTGCCCCCGGAACCGGTCGAGCGGGCATCGGGACGCGTCATCGGGATCGATCTTGGGGAACGCCGCATCGGCATCGCCCTCGGCGACCTGGAAACGCGAACCGCCGCGCCCTTTTCCACGCTGAGCCGTGGCAAGGACGTCGCCGAAGATGCGGCCGCGATCGCGCGGCTGGCTGCAGAACAGGGAGCCGAGCTGATCGTCGTAGGATTGCCTCTCGACATGGATGGGGGCGAGGGCCCGCAGGCGATGCGGACGAAGGCGTGGGCTGAGGCGGTGGCTGAAGCAACCGGGCTGGGGCTGCGCTTTCGAGACGAGCGATTGACCAGCGAGCGGGCCGAACGCCGGGTTGGGCCTCCGGGCCGAGGTCGATCGGGTGGCCCGCCGGGCGCCGCTCAGCGTGACGCCTACCGAGCCCGCGTCGACAGGGAGGCTGCGGCCCTCATCCTGCAGGACGAATTGGACGCGACGGCGAGCGAGAACGTGGAGCCGAGACCTCGATGACGCTGAGAGGCGGGGGCACGCCGAGGGCCGGCCGAACCGGCGGCCCGCGCCAGGACGGGGCAACCCCCCCGGCCAGGGACTCGGGTTGGGATGACTACATCCCGCCGGACCCCGAGGAGATGGAGGCCGGGCGCCGACCCGCGGTCCTCGACACGAAGCGGGACTACCGCAAGAGCCGGTCGGGCGGACGGGGCGATCTCCTCCGATTCGGCCTGTTCGCGGCGATCGTCGGCAGTCTCGTCGTCGGCGGCCTGTACTTCGTGGCCCGACCATTCATCGTGAACGCAATCGTCGACTGGGCGGCCGAGAACTCCACGGCCCTGCAGCTCCCATTCGTGTCTCAGATCGTCCGAGGCGGTCTCGGGACGAGCCTCAGCCAGCCCATCGACGCCACGGATTCGAAGGCCGTCGTCGTCGTCATCGACGCGGGCGCCACGCCGGCGCAGATCGGCGATCAACTCGTCGAGGCCGGCCTGATCCGTGACGCGCGGGCGTTCGTCTTTGAGGCCATCGAGAAGAACGCTACCCAGAATTTCCAGCTCGGGCGCCACGTCCTCACCAGGGCGATGACCATCGACCAGATCATCGTGAACCTGACCTCCGCACCCGTGGCTCCCCCGACCGTGCGGATCACTTTCCGCGAGGGGCTGCGAATCGAGCAGATGGTGGCCGAGCTCGAGTACCTGGAGGCCAATCCGGTCGACCCGACGGCCCCGCTGACGATGAACGCGGCCCAGTTCTACGACCTGGCGACACATCCTCCGGACGACCTCCTCGCGCAATACCCGTGGCTCAAGCTTCCGGCCGGCGCTTCGCTCGAGGGGTTCCTGTTCCCGGCCACCTACAACGTCGCACCGGACACGACGCCGATCCAGCTGATCGAAATGCTCCTCGACGCGTTCGCCAGTCACGCGCCGCCGGCCATGCTGCAGTTACCGCCCGACCAGATCTACCAGAAGGTCCAGCTGGCGTCGCTCGTCGAGACCGAGGCCAAGCTGGATTCGGAGCGGGCCCTGATCGCCGGCGTGTACGTGAACCGTCTCAATCCAAAGCTGTGGCCGACGGGTCTTCTCGACGCCGACCCGACTCTGAACTACGCCAACGACTCCGTCTGGCTTCAGTCGCACCCAATCGCGTCCTGGGTCGACTACACGTTCTGGAACTCGATCAAGACGACGGTTCCATACGGCCAGGTCGTATTCCCGGGGAACCTCGCGGCCTACAACACGTACCACCATGCCGGCCTGCCACCGACGCCGATCTGCTCGCCCGGCGGCCCCTCGCTGGCCGCAGCGATGACGCCGGACACCGCCGACGGCTACCTGTACTTCCTGGCCAAGAACGACGGCAGCGGCAGCCACGCCTTCGCAAAGACGCAGGCGGAGCAGGATGCGAACCTCAAGAAGTACGGCTACACGAACTAGCCCGAACGGTCAGCGGGGGTGGCCGGGCCGCCTTCGATCGTCCAACTTCGACGCGCCGGCCATTCTGGACTGGAAACGTGGGGCGCCACCGCTACCATGAAGCAATGACGAATCCGATACGAGCGCTGCCTCATCCGGCCGACTTCCCCGCGCCGCTGGGCGCCGCCGCCCGAGCTCGATGGGCCGCGGCCGACATCCTGGCCAGGCCCCAGCGCCTCGATCGATTGCGCGCGCGGATGGCAGCTGCCGGCGTGGACGCCTACTTCGGCATCCGGCCCGAGCACATGCGGTACCTGACCGGGTTTGTCCTTGACGACGGCGAGGACCGAGTCGCCGGCCACTCCGGCCGGTTCCTCGTGTCGGCCGATGAGGTCGTCGTCCTGGCCGACAGCCGATACCGGCTCCAGGCGGCGGCGCAGGCGCCCGCTGCGCGGATCGAGGCCACGACCTACGACCTGGCTGCGATCTGGCGGTCGCTGGTCGAAAGCGTCGGGGCCCGGCGCGTTGCCGTGGAGTCGGCCGTGGTCAGCCACGAGCTCTGGCAGCAAATCCAGGCCGCGGCTCCGGAGGTGGAGTTGCTCGAGGCCGCCGGCTGGGTCGAGGCCCAGCGGGCGGTCAAGGAGCCGGCCGAAGTCGAGCGCATCAAGTCCGCATGCGCGGTTGCGGATCGGTCCCTGGCCGCGATTCTTCGACGTATCAGACCGGGCCGGACGGAGCGGGAACTGGCGCTGGCCCTCGAATGGGAGATGCGCACCGGCGGAGCCGACGCGCTGGCGTTCGGGATCGCGTGCCTGGCCGGACCCAACGCGGCCATGCCTCATGGCTCGCCGTCGAGCCGCGAGGTCAGCATAGGGCAGGTTCTGCTCCTGGACTTCGGCGCGGCCGTCGACGGGTATCGCAGCGACATGACACGGACCCTGTTCGTCGGGGAGCCGGGCCGCGGCGACCTGGCCATCTACGAGACGGTGGCCGCGGCGCAGTCCGCGTCGATGGAGCTGCTGGGTGCCGCCCTCCGCGGCGGCGGCCCGTCGCCAAGCGGCCGGGAGGTGGATGCCGCTGCTCGTCGGGTGATCGAGGCCGCCGGCCATGCCGACCACTTCGGCCACGGCACAGGCCACGGCATCGGCCTGGCCACTCACGAGGAGCCCATGCTCAGCAGGGCGGCATCCGACGAGCCGCTGCCCAGCCCGACGGTCTTCAGCGTGGAACCCGGGATCTACCTCGACGGCGAAACCGGTGTCCGCATCGAGGATCTGGTTCTCTTCGATCGAAGCAGCAGCCAGCTGGCGCGGCTGACCGGGTTCACGAGAGACGTGCTGGTCGTGGGCGTCTGAGCAGTCGCGGGCGAGTGAGCGTCGACGCGGGCTACACTGGGAGGACGTGGAGACGGCGTTGCGTCCGCCTCCGCTACAATCGGGCCTCGGCGGGGACGGCCTCGAGCGTTCCGCCATCATCCTGAGGAGCCGTTCGGCACCATGATTTCGACAAGCGACCTGCACAAGGGTGTCGTCATCGAGCTCGATGGCGACCTGTGGCAGATCCTGGACTACCACCACTTGAAGATCGGGCGAGGCTCGGCCCAGGTCCGCATCAAGCTCCGCAACATCAAGCGCGGGCAGACGGTCGAGCGGTCCTTCCAGGCCGGTGACAGGTGGCCGCGTGCGCAGCTGGACCACCGCCAGATCCAGTTCCTGTACAGGGACGGCAGCGACTACTACTTCATGGAGACCGAGAGTTACGAGCAGTTCAGCCTGACGGCGGAGCAGCTCGACGACGCCGTTAACTACCTCAAGGAGAGCATGCTGCTCGACAGGACCAGCTACGAGGGCGAAACCATCGGCGTCGAGCTGCCGGTCACGGTCGATTTGAAGGTGGTCGAGACCGAGCCTGGCTACGCCGGTGACACCCAGAGCGGCGCGCGGAAGCCGGCCACCATGGAAACGGGGCTCACCATCCAGGTTCCGATCTTCGTGAACGAAGGCGACCTCATCCGAGTGGACACCAGGACGGGGGAATACCAGACCCGGCTCTGATCCGCGTCCGTTGGTGAGGACATCGGTCGAGCCGAGGAGGACCGGGCGTTGAGTCGAACTGGGCCGCCCGAGAGCGATTCCCTGTGGGGGGATCTGCCCGAAGAGACCGGTCGGCGCCGCGGCCAGCCTGCCGGGCCGCCCGCCCGGGCTCTGCCCGCCCCGGACTCAGTGGACGACGCCGATCCAGGCGCCACGCCGCGCCGGGAAGCGTTCGAGCCGTATTCGACTGAACCGTCCGCCGCTCCTCTCTCGGAGCCACTGTCGGATCCCTCAACGGCACCACCGTCGCCCTCGCCGGCACCACCGTCGCCCTCGCCGGCACCACCTTCGAGCCCCTCGCGGTGGCCGGGAGTGCCGGGGCCCGGGTTCGCCCTGAGGATCCTCGGCGTGAGCGAGGTCACCCGCGCCGTCCGGGATGCCGTGCGCGCCGACCCTGCGCTGCGCGACGTCTGGGTCGAAGGCGAGGTCGGGCGGGTCACGGTCTCGTCGGCCGGCCACTGCTACTTCACGCTGAAGGACGAGCGCAGCCAGCTGGCCTGCGTCTTCTTTCGCGACGACCGCCTGGCCTCACCCTTCGAAGCCCGGACGGGACTGCGCGTGGTCGTGCACGGCCGCGTCGACATATTCGAGGCCCAGGGCGTCTTCCAGCTCTACGTGTCTGCGATCCAGCCTGCCGGCTTCGGCGATCTGGCCCTCCGGTTCGAAGCGCTGAAGGCTCGCCTGGCGGCTGAAGGCCTGTTCGAGACTGCTCGCAAGCGGACGCTGCCACACCGGCCGGCGGTGATCGGGGTCGCCACCAGCGCGACCGGGGCGGTCTGGCGGGACATCTGTCAGATCGTCGGCAGGCGCTGGCCGCTGGCGCGGCTGGTTCTGGCCCCGTGCCAGGTGCAGGGCGACGGAGCGGCCGCCAGCGTCGCAGCCGCCCTCGATCGCCTGGCGCGATGGGGGGAGCAATGTCGGGCCGAGGGCCGGCCCGAAGACGCTCCGGCGGTGGTCATCCTGGCTCGCGGCGGCGGGTCGCTGGAGGACCTGTGGCCGTTCAACGACGAGCGGGTGGTGAGGGCGGTTGCCGCTCATCCCGTTCCGGTCGTTTGCGGAGTCGGTCACGAGGTGGACGTGACACTCGCCGATTTTGCCGCGGACGTCAGGGCTCCCACTCCCTCGGCGGCGGCGGAGCTGGTCGTGCCCGATCGAGCCGAAGTGGCCGCCGGCATCGCCGAGCTGGCCCAGCGCGGGCGCGCGCGAGCTGCCGCCGGTCTGCTGGCCGCCCGGAACGAGGTTGCCGCCGAAGGCCGGGCACTGGACCGTCTGCGGCCCGCGTCCCAGCTGGCCGGGGCTCGCGAGCGGGCCGGCTACATCCTCGATCGCGCCACTCGCTCCGTGCAGGAGGGGCTGGCCCGGCGCCGCGTCGCAGAGGCGGGGCTTTCCGCACGCCTCGGCCCGATCGTGGATGCCCGCCTCGCGGCTGCCCGAGTGGCCCTCGAAAGGAGTGGCGCGGCCCTGGTTGCGCTCGGGCCGCAGGCGACGCTCGACCGCGGCTACGCGATAGTTCGGCGGGCCGATGGAGCCGTGATCCGAGACCCCGGCGAAGCACCGCCAGGGGAGCTGCTGGCCATCACGGTCGCTCGGGGTGAGCTGGCAGCCCGCGTGGAAGCGGCCGGCGACGGTGGTCCGCGGCCGTGATGGCGGAACTCGTCGCAGCTCTCGCGTTCGTGGCCCTGGCCGTGGTCGCGTTCGTGGTTTCGGTCCGCGTTGGTATGCTCGTAGGACGGCGCCTGGACCGGGCGCTCGAAGCCCGAGCCTCGGCGGCCGAGGACGCGGGTCGCGGGGCGTCCATATACGGTGCCGCGCCGCTGCCGGCGAACGCCCCTGAGAATCCGATCTCAATCCACGTTGATGGCCTGGAGGAGGACCGCGGTGAGTGACCAGCCGGAACACGAGGCTGCGACCGACGTCTCCGCGCTCTCGTTCGACGAGGCGCTCCTGGAGCTGCAGCGGACCGTCGCCGAGCTCGAGCAGGGAGGAGCCGCGCTCGAGCGTTCCATCGCTCTTTACGAGCGCGGGGTGGCCCTCCATGAGCGCTGCGCGAGGTTGCTCGGCGACGCCGAGCTGCGAGTCCAGAAGCTGCTGGAGCGTTCGTCGGGGGCCCTGGAAGCCGCCGAGATTCGCGCGGCGGATGCGGCCGTCGAGGAATAGCGCATCTGCGGCCCATCACACGAAGCCGGCCGGGCGCATCCGGGCGCTCCGCGGCGGGCGAGGTAGACTGCCCGGCAGACGGGCGGGCTCCGGACCGGGCCGGCCCTTCCACAGAGAAGATTCGAACAGCAGGGCGGCGACACTTGATCCGCCGGGAGCCATTGAACTTGGCAATCTTGCCGACGCTGCGGGGCCCAAGCGATCTGCGCGGTCTGACCGACGACCAGCTCGACGCGCTGGTCCAGGAGATGCGTGAGTACATCATCTCGACCGTCGCCCGGACCGGGGGTCACCTCGGTTCTTCGCTCGGAGTCGTCGAGCTGACGCTGGCGCTTCACCGAGTGCTGGAGTCGCCGCGCGACAAGGTCGTGTGGGACACCGGCCATCAGGCATACGCCCACAAGCTCCTGACCGGGCGCTATGCGCGCTTCGGGACGTTGCGTCAGCTGGGCGGCATCGGCGGGTTTCCGCGGCGCGAGGAGTCTGAGCACGACGTCTTCGATGGCGGCCACGCCGGCACCGGCCTGTCGATCGCGCAGGGCCTGGCCACAGTCCGCGACCTGCGCCATTCGATGGAGCGCATCGCGGTCGTCGTAGGGGACGCGGCGCTGATCAGCGGTCTGTCCCTGGAAGCTCTCAACGACATCGGTCACCGCCAGACTCAGCTGCTGATCATCCTGAACGACAACGCCATGTCGATCAGCCCGACCGTGGGCGCCTTCAGCCAGTACTTCTCGACCCTCAAGCTGTCGACCGCCTGGCGGCAGAGCAAGACCGCATACGACCGAATCGTCGAATCGCTGCCGGTCGTCGGCCGGCCGGCCCTGTCGCTGTCGCGCCGCATCCGGCGCATGGTCGTGAGCTTCGCCCAGCCCGGTCAGCTCTTCGAGGACCTGGGCATCACCTACCTGGGCGTGATCCCCGGCCACAACAGGCAGGGGCTCGAGCACATCTTCCGGGCCGCGCTCGAAGTGCCCGGTCCCGTGCTGGTGCATGTTCGCACGCGCAAAGGCCGCGGCTACCGACCCGCCGAGCGCGACCAGGTCGGCTTCCACGGCGCCGCTCTTCCGCCCATGCCCGACCTCGCAGGTGCGCGGCCAACGCCCGACTACGGGGCCGGTGCGGCCCATGCCGTGCTGACCGGCCCGGCGCTCGCACGCAAGGAAAGCGCCATGCCGGAGCCGGGTCGCCTCGACGAGGCGCCCGTGGAGCCATCCGGCAACGGCAACGCCTCGGCCGGATCGGCGGACATGGGGACGCCATCCGAGGCGGCGCGCGCGGCCGCTTCGCAACGGCCGCCCAACTACACCCACCACTTCGCCCTCGAGCTCGTCGACCTGGCTCGCAACGATCGCCGGATCGTGGCCGTCACCGCCGGCATGCCCACCGGCACCGGCCTTCACCTGTTCCAGGCCGAGTTCCCGGACCGGTTCATAGACGTCGGGATTGCCGAGCAGCATGCCGTGGCCCTTTCGGCGGGGATTGCCCTGGCCGGCGGCCGCCCGGTCGTGGCCCTGTACTCCACGTTCCTTCAGCGCGCCTTCGACCAGGAGGTCCACGACGTCTGCCAGAACGACCTGCCGGTCGTGATCGCGGTGGACCGGGCCGGACTCGTCGGCGAGGACGGCACCAGCCACCAGGGAATGTTCACGATCCCGACCCAGCGCCAGCTCCCCGGCATGGTCATCGCCAGCCCCAAGGATGAGCAGGAGCTTCGATCGCTCGTGGTGACGGCGTTTGCCCAGGATCACCCGTTTGCCCTTCATTACCCGCGCGACCCCGGGTTCGGCGTCCCGGTTCGTGAGCCGGCGGTCCTGCCCATTGGGATCGGCGAGGTTCTCCGAGAAGGGCGGCAGATCCTGATCGTGGGCTTCGGGCCCATCGTCGAGCGAGGCCGGGCGGCCGCGGACCTCCTACAGGCGGAAGGCTGGTCGGTCGGGCTGATCAACGCCCGCTTCGCCAAGCCACTCGACCGCCAGTTGATCCTCGACGCGGCCCGCGGCAAGACTCTCGTGGTCACTCTCGAGGAGAGCGTCGTGACCGGCGGGTTCGGGTCGGGGGTGCTCGATCTCATCGAGGAGGCGCGTCTGGCCGACCCTGCCTACCGCGAGGTCGCCGTGCGGATCGTCGGCATTCCGGCCGGGCGTTTCATCGAGCACGGCTCGGTCGATGACCTCCGCCGGCTCCTGAAGCTCGATTCCATCGGCATCGCGGAGCAGATCCGCGAGGCCCTGGGCCGGCTGCGGGCGGTTCCCGCCCGTGACCCGGCCGTTGCGGAGTCGGCCGGGGGCCGATCGAAGTCACGTTCCTCGTAGGCGCTGCCCGGTCTTCGGCGAGGCGCAGCACGGGATGAGCCCGGTGTGCCACGATTGATGGCATGAGTTCAACCACGGACCGGCCAATCCGACGCCGCCTCGACCAGCTGCTCGTCGAGCGGGGCCTGGCCGAGACTCGAACGCGCGCCCAGGCGCTGCTCATGGCCGGCCACGTGCGCGTCGGCGAGGGCGCGTCGGCCCGCACGGACCGCAAGTCCGGCGACCTCGTCGAAACCACCGTCCCAATCGAGGTGGAGGCTCCGCCACCGTTCGTTTCCCGCGGTGGCTTGAAGCTCCGGGCCGCGCTGGACGCATTCGGCGTGGAGCCGGTCGGGCTGGTCTGCCTGGACGTGGGGTCGTCCACGGGCGGATTCTCCGATCTGCTGCTGCAACGGGGTGCGGCACGGGTGTATGCGGTCGACGTGGGCCACGGTCAGCTGGCCGAGGCTCTCAGGCACGATCCCAGGGTCGTGTCCATGGAGCGCACCAACGCCCGTGCGCTCGGCCCGGGCGCGCTGCCGACGGCCGTAGACCTCGCCGTCGTCGACGTGTCGTTCATCTCACTCGACCGGATCCTTCGCCCGGTGGCTACCTGCTTCGGCCCGCCCGGCGGCCGGATCGTTGCCCTCGTCAAGCCGCAATTCGAGGCCGGGCGGGCGCAGGTCCGCGACGGCGTCGTCCGGGATCCGCAGGTTCACCGGCAGACTCTCGAGGCGGTCGCCCGCTACTCTCTCGGCATCGGGCTGAAGCTGCGTGGCGCCGTCGCGTCGCCGCTGTTGGGGCCGGCCGGCAACCGCGAGTTCTTCCTGGAACTCGAAGTGCCGGCGGGGTTCGTTGCCCGGGATGTTGAGCCGGCGGGATTGCCGGAGGAATGGGCGAGCAGGTTCAGGGAGCTGGCCGGGGCATGAAGCTCGAGCGCATCGGGTTCGCCTACAACCCGACAAAAGAGGCGGCGCTGGTCCTGCGTGAGCGAGCCGAGGGCTGGTGCCAGGTGCGTGGAATCTCCCACTGGGAGGCGCCTGCCGGGGAGCGGCAGGCTCTGGTCGACCGGCTTCCCGATACCGGCGCGCTCGTCGTCCTGGGCGGTGACGGCACGTTCCTGCGAGCGGCGCGCGCGGTGGCCGAGGTGGACGTGCCGCTGCTCGGCGTCAACCTCGGCAAGATCGGCTTCCTGTCCAAGATCGAGGCGCGGGACCTGGAGGCGGTGCTGGCGCAGCTGGTCGCGGGTGACTTCCGTCTGGAGAATCGCATGGCTCTCCAGGCCACGATTCACCCGGGTGGCCGTGACGAGGCCAGCGAGACGTTCTTCGCCCTGAACGAGATCGCCGTGGCCAGGGGCTCCATGGCGCGGGTCTGCAGGATCGAGGTCGAGATCGGGCCGTCGCACCTGGCCACGTTCACGGCCGACGGTCTCATCGTCGCGAGCCCGACCGGCTCCACCGGGTACTCCTTCTCCGCAGGCGGGCCGATCGTCGATCCGACGAGCAGGAACCTGGTCGTCACGCCGATCGCCGGCTATCTGACGGCCATCCGGTCGGTCGTAGTCAGCCCTCGCAATACCGTCCGTTGCCGCGTCGTGGATGCGTACGACGTGCTCATGAGCGTGGACGGGCGCGAGGATCGACGGCTTGCGATCGGGGATGTCGTCTCCGTGTGCGAGATGAGCCGGCCGATCCGGCTCATCGAGCCACCCGGCGCCCTGCCCTTCTGGGACCTGCTTCGCCAGAAGTCCGAGCTGCTGCCCTCATGACCCGGGCGGCCGAAGCCGGGTCCCCCGGGCGGGCGGCGGCCGCGCCCGAGACCGAGCCCGGAGCCGGGTCCCCCGGTCGGGCGGCCGCGCCCGAGACCGAGCCGGAAGCGGCGCCCATGGCAGCCGGCAGGCTCGCGGAGCTGAGCGTTCGCGACCTCGCCCTGATCGAAAGGCTGCGCATAGCATTCGAGCCCGGCCTCAACGTCCTGACCGGCGAGACCGGAGCCGGAAAGAGCCTGCTGATCGATGCGCTGGGACTGGCGGTCGGCGCTCGGGCCGACACGTCGCTCGTCCGTCACGGGTCCGAGACGGCCCGTGTCGAGGCACTGTTCGACCGGCTGCCGGAGCCGCTGATCTGCGTGCGCGAAGTGTCCACGGCTGGTCGATCGACTGCTCGAATGGACGACGACGCCGTAACTGCGGCGCGGCTCGCCGACGTCGCCGGGCGCCTGGTCGAGATCCACGGCCAGCACGACCAGCAGCGCCTGCTGGACGAGCGCTGGCAGCGCGAGCTGCTGGATGCCTTCGGCCGGCTGGAGCGCGAGCGCTCGGCCATGGCCTCGGCCGTGGCGGCCTGGCGGGCCAACCAGGCGGCACTGGCCGAGCTGGCCCTCGATCCGCGCGAGCTGGCCAGGCGCCTCGAGCTGCACGATCATCAGGCCGGCGAGATTGCCGGAGCGCGGCTTCGCCCCGGCGAGGCGGCCGAGATCGGGGCGAAGCTGACCGCTGCCCAGCACGCCGAGGCCATCGCCCGCGGCAGCGTCGAGATGTACGAGGCCCTGGCAGGGGAGGGGACCAGCGCTCGTGAAGAGACGGCTCTCGCCGCTCAACGGGCGCGAGAGCTGGCCCGGCTGGACGACCGCTACGGTCCGGTGGCCGAGCGGCTCATGGGCCTGGCCGCGGAACTCGAGGATGCAGCGGCCGAGGCGCGTGACCTGGCCGAGAGCGTGGAACACGACCTCGGCGCCCTCGCGGCCATGGAGGAGAGGCTGTCGCTGATCTATTCGCTCGAGCGCAAGTACGGCGAGAACGAGGCGGTCGTGATTGCCTACGGCGAGCAGGCCGGAGCAGAGGCCGGCCGGCTGCGGGCCCTCGATGCGTCGCGGGAGACGCGGCAGGCCGAGGCGGAGCGCCTGCTGGCGGATGTGGCCCGAGTGGGGGCGGAACTCTCCCGCGGCCGGGCCGCGGCTGGGGGGCGGCTCGCGGCGGCGGTGGAGACCGCCCTGGTCGGGTTGGGTTTCCGTCACACGGCGTTCAGCGTGACGGTGACGCGCCGGAGCGCCGGCGGCGTCGAGCCGTCGGTCGAACTCGACGGCGAGCGCGTGGCGTTCGACGCCAGCGGCCTGGATGACGTGGCCTTCCTGATCGCGCCCAACCCGGGGGAGCCGGCCCGGCCGCTGGCGCGCATCGCTTCGGGCGGCGAGCTCTCGCGCGTGGCCCTGGCCATAAAGCAGGTCCTGGCCGCCGCGGACCGCACGCCCACGCTCGTGTTCGACGAGATCGACACCGGCATCGGCGGTCGCGGCGCGGAGCCGGTGGGGCGCTCGCTCTGGGAGCTCGCCCGGACGCACCAGGTGCTGTGCGTGACGCACCTCGGGCAGATTGCCGCGTACGCCGATGCGCAATTCCGGATCGAGAAGCGGCAGCGCGACGGCCGCACCGTGACCGAGGTGCGGCGTGTCGAGGGAACCGAGCGCGTGGACGAGCTGGCCCAGATGCTGGCCGGCGCGGAGGGTGGCGCCGCGGCGAGAGCGAGCGCCCAGGAGCTGCTGGAGAGGGCGGATACGTGGCGGCGGGCGTCGGGGGGCGGATGAGGTGGGTGGCTTCGAGGCGGATCGCTCGGCCGGTACGAAGAATGGTCGGGCGGGAGAGGTGGGTGGTCCGGCAGACGCGCCGGATCGGCTCGGAGTCGCGATCGAATCGTTCCTGACATACCTGCGCGTGGAGCGGGGCCTCGCGGAGGCCACGCTGAGCGCCTACCGGGCCGACCTCCTCGATTTCGCGGCGAGTCGCGGCGCGTCCGAGTCCTGGGATAGCTCAGCCGAGATCCCGGTCCACTATCTGAGCGTGCTCGGCGGGCCCGGTCGCGGCCGCCGGTCGGCGTTGCGCCCGACCACGCTTCGGCGGCGCGCCGCATCGCTGCGCGGGTTCTACCGCTTCTGCTACGCGGAGGGCATCATCGAGGCGGACCTGGCCGGGCGGTTCGACCTGCCGCGTCAGGTTCGGCTGCTCCCGGAGGTGCTGACCGTCGACGAGGTGGATCAGCTGCTGCAGACGCGTGGCGGCGACTCGCCGGTCGGAATTCGCGACCGGGCTCTGCTGGAGCTCCTGTACGCCTCGGGTTTGCGCATCTCGGAGGCCGTCGGCCTGGATCGCGACGACATCGACCTCGACTCGGGGCTCGTCCGGGTCGTCGGCAAGGGCGATCGGGAGCGGCAGGTGCCGGTCGGGGAGGTGGCGATCGCCTGGCTGCTCCGCTACGTGATCGAGGCTCGGCCGGGCTGGCTGGCCCGCTGGCACGGAGAGAGTCGGCATGGCGGCCCGCTCTTCCTGTCGGTGCGAGGTGACCGGCTGGACCGGCGCCGGGCCTGGGAGATGATGGTTGCCGCGGCCCGGTCCGCCGGGTTTCGGGCCGGGATCAGCCCTCACACGCTGCGCCACTCGTTCGCGACGCACCTGCTCGAGGGCGGAGCGGACCTGCGCATCGTCCAGGAGTTGCTCGGGCATGCGAGCATCAACACCACACAGCTGTACACGCATCTGACTGGCGAGAGGATCAAAGACGTATATGCTCGTGCACACCCACGGGCTTGAGCGGAGAAGGAACGCCCGCGGTGGACGGGCGGCGAAGGAGATGGAGATGAGCTACGCGGACTCGTTGCTGGCCAGGGACGAGCAGATCCTCTACAGGGCTCGACAGCACTGGCTCGCGCCGGTATCGGACGGCCTCAGGCCGATCGTGCTCGTACTGGTCGGCCTCGTGCTGTTCTTCCTCCAGCGTCAAGCCAATCCGTCGGGCACCGTATCGACCGTCTGGACGGCCCTCTGGCTGATCGTTCTGCTCGTCGGGCTGGTCTGGCTTGGCATCATCTATCTCACTTGGCGGTCCGAGGAGTACCTCATCACGACACGGCGCGTCCTGAAGGTCGAGGGTCTCCTGGATAAGAAGAGCGGCGACAGCTCGCTCGACAAGATCAACGACGCCGTCCTGAAGCAGGGCCTCCTCGCGCGCATGCTCCACTACGGCGACCTCGAGATCCTGACCGCGAACGAAGAGGCCATCGACCGCTACGAGATGCTGTCCCACGTCGTGGACTTCAAGAAGTCGATGCTCAACGCCAAGAACCAGCTGGAAGACGGCTATCGGGGCCGCGCCGCTTCGGCTCCGGCACCGGCCCCCGTCGCCGCTGCCCGGGCCTCGAGCGCGGATGACGTCGCGGCCACGCTCTCCAAGCTGGCCGAGCTTCGCGACAAGGGCGCCATCACCCAGGCCGAGTACGAGCAGAAGAAGGCCGAGCTGCTCGGCCGCATCTAGTCGGCAGATCCTGCGGCAGGACGTCGCCCCGGTTGCGTCGTCCGCATTGCTGACGTGCCATTGAATCGAGGAGACGTTTGAACTCGGTGAGAGTCGCTGAAGCGGTCATCTGGATCGGCATGTTCCTGCTCATCAGCGGGCCGGTCCACGAGTGCGCCCACGCCTTCGTGGCCTGGAAGCTGGGCGACGGCACGGCAAAGTTGTTCGGGCGCGTCAGCCTCGATCCCTTCAGGCATTTCGACCCGGTCGGTGGGACTCTCCTGATAGTCAGCGTCATGCTGAACGCCGTTGGCGGCTCGCCGATCGGCTTCGGCTGGGCCAAGCCGACGCCCGTGAATCCTTACAACCTGCGCGGCCGCCATGCCGACTCGATGGTCGCCGCGGCCGGTCCGCTCTCGAACCTGGCCCTCGCCGCGGTCTGCGCCGTCGGCTTCCGGGTGCTGTGGGCGAGCGGGGCGTACCCGGACAACACGTCGGTCGCGAACATGGTCGAGCTTGTCTTCTTAATGGGGATCGAGTTGAACGTGGTCCTGATGCTGTTCAACCTCATCCCCATCCAGCCGCTCGACGGCTCGCACGTCCTGTTCGATTTCCTGGATCCGCGGACGGCCCACGACCTGCGCAACTTCATGAACCAGTACGGGCTGATCCTGCTGGTCCTCGTGGTGATCTTTGCCGGGCAGATAGTCGTTCCGGTGCTGGTGCCGATCGTCAACTTCCTCGCCGGCGTCCCGATACTGGTCAGTTGAGGACGTTGGCCGGGGGTTGGTGGTCGACCAGGATCCGCCGGACGCGGAGGTACTTCCGAGCCGCCGTGGCGCCGGAGGAGCGGGCGAACCTGGACGGCTGGTTGCAGGCGCCGCACCTGGCCCTTTTCGACTCGATGCCCGCGGCGGACCGTCGCCACGGCCTGGATGTGGTGGCGTACCTGCGAGCCGCCGGCGCAGCCGACCCGGATCTTCTCGTGGCCGGCCTGCTCCACGATTGCGGCAAGGGCCCCCGGGTTCGGCTCGTGCATCGGGTGGCCTGGTCGCTCGGGGGGCGCTACGGGGCGTGGATCTGGCGGGCAACAAGCCACCTGCCAACCTTCCGAACGGGCCTGGCCAGGTTGCGCGACCATTCGGCTCGTTCCGCGGAGCTGGCCGCTGCGGCCGGTTGCAGCAACAGGACGATCGAGCTCATCCGCGACCAGGAGGCGCCCACGGACGACGCCGGTCGGCTCCTGCTCGCTGCCGACGAGGCAGGCTGATGAGCGCGACTCTCCCCGGGCAGGAAAGGTCGGCGACGAGAAGCCGCGTGGCACCAATCGCGCGGCCCGGGCCCGCGCCGGAGGTGGAATTCGCCGCCGGGCCGGCTGAGAGCGTCACCCACGTTCGCATGGAGGCCTTCGACGGACCGCTGGCGCTCCTGCTGGCGGTGATCGAGGCGCGCCAGCTCGACGTCCTCACCGTGCCGCTCGGCGCCTTGGCCGAGGCGTATCTCGATGCCCTCGCTGCGCTGGAGGGGGATCGGCTTGGCAACCTGTCTTCGTTCGTCGCCGTGGCCGCCGAGCTGATCCTCATCAAGAGCCGGGCCATCCTGCCGCGGCCGCCGCTGACGCCGGCCACGCCGCTCGACACGGAGCCGGATCCCGAGGCCGAGTTGCGGGCAAGGCTTTTCGAGTACCGCCGCTTCCGCGACGCCGGCGCCGCACTGGGGGAGATGCTGGACGTTCGCCGCCTCTTCCGGCGAGATGCCGAAGCGGCAGCCGGCGCGGGTCGTGCCGGCGCGAGGCCGCCGGAGCGGCCGCCCCTGCCGCCCGGCCTCCTGGCAGGCGCCCTGGCGCGACTGGCGACGGTGGTTCCGGCAGGGCCCGCCCCGGCCGGGGTCGTCTCTCGTATGATCACGCTGGCCGAGCGGATGGCGGTCATCCGGGAGGCCCTCCTCGGCTCAGAGGCGATCGTCCTGCAGGAGCTGCTCGGCGGGGTGCGCGATCGCGTCGTCGTGGCCGTGACCTTCCTGGCGATGCTGGAGTTGTCCAGGCGGCGCGAGATCATGCTCGAGCAGGCTGAGCCGTGGGGGCCGATCGTTGCCCGCCGCGCAGCCGAAACCGGCCCCGGCGAGGCGGAGATGAACGACAGCGTGGAGCCCTTTGCGTGAACCGGGAGACAGACGGAAGCTCCGCCGGCGTGTCCCTGCCGGGTGAGGCCGGCCGTGCGGACCCGGGCACCGCCTGGGGCTTCCACGGCGCCCCGGGCACGGCGGCAGGTCCGGGCGGCGCCGTCGCCGACCCCGACCGCGCCCTGCCTCCAGAGCGGCCGGGAGAGCTGACGGAGGCCCAGCTCGAAGCGCTCCTGTTCGTGGCCGAACGGCCGCTGGCGCGGGCCGAGATCGCGGGGCTGGCGGGCGTGGACCGCGAGACGGTCGATGCCCGGATTGGCGACCTCCAGGTTGGGCTGGCGGAGCGCGGCATCAGGCTCGTAGAGTCCGGGGAGCGCGTCGAGCTGGTCACGGCCCCGGACGCCGGGCGACTCATCGCCCGGTACGTCGGCGCGGATGCGCCGCGGCTGTCGATGCCGTCCCTGGAGACGCTGGCCATCGTGGCCTACCGACAGCCCTGCACTCGCGCCACGATCGAGCGGATCCGGGGAGTCGACTCCGACTACACCATTCGCAGCCTGCTCCATCGCCGCCTGATCGTAGAGCTGGGGCGAGCGGAATCGCCGGGCCGGCCGACCCTCTTCGGGACGGGCTTCGACTTCCTCGAGAGGTTCGGTCTCACCAGCCTGGAGCAGCTGCCTCCTCTCGAGCCGGAGGTTGCCGGGCGGCTCTTCTCTGAGGCCGACGGTCCAGCCGACGATCCGGCCGGGATTCCGGGCGACGGTCCAGCCGACGATCCGGCCGACGATCCGGCCGGGATTCCGGGCGACGGTCCAGCCGACGATCCGGGCGACGATCCGGCCGACGATCCGGCCGGGATTCCGGGCGCAAGCGGCCACCCGGCCGGTCGCGCGAAAGGCCGGGCGACCGGCTCGTCCGAGGGGCCCGGACCAGAGGCTCGTTGAGTGGCCGGGGAGAGGATCCAGAAGGTCATCGCCACGGCCGGACTCGCCTCGAGGCGCGGAGCCGAGGACCTGGTTCGCGCGGGAAGGGTGACCGTTGACGGCCGTGCGGCCAGGATCGGCGAGCAGGTCGACCGCGAGCGTCAGCAGATTGCCGTAGACGGTAACTTGCTACCCGCTTCGGTCGGTCCCAGGTCCTACTGGGCCCTCAACAAGCCGGCGGGGGTCGTCTCGACGGTCCGCGACCGCCACGCCGATCGAACGGTCATGGAGCTCCTGCCGCCCGAAGCTCGACGTGGCACCCGCCTCTACCCGGTCGGCCGCCTCGACGAGGAGTCAGAGGGCCTGCTCCTCTTCACCGACGACGGCGCGTGGGCCGACCTGATGCTCCACCCGCGATACGGCGTCGAGCGTGAATACCTCGTTGGGGTGGACCGCTCGGTCACGAAGCTGCAGAAGGCCGCTCTGCGCGGCGGCATCGAGATCGAGGAGGGCCTGGCCCGCATCGACCACCTGGACGATGCCACGCCGGCGCAGGTGCGCGACATCACCGCCCTGCTCGACCCGCCGCACCAGGAGCTGCGCTGGTACCGGGCGGTGCTGGCCCAGGGCTGGAAGCGCCAGATCAGGCGCATGTTCGATGCCGTTGGGATGCCTGTCCGGCGGCTCGTTCGAGTGAGAGTCGGCACGCTCAGGTTGACCGACCTCAAGGCAGGCGAGGCCCGGCGCCTGACCCACGACGAGGTGGCGCTGCTGGCCTCCTGCGCCCGAGCGGAGAAGGCCAGCCGGCCCGAGAAGACGGATCCGGCGAGGAACCTCTCGCCCGATGAGCAGGAGCCTCGCAGCCCGGGTCGCCGCTGACCGGCCATCGCCGTGCAGACGGCCATCGCAGCCGTCCGGGGCGGTATCCTGCCAGACGTGACCGAAGTCGAGGGACCCCAGCCGCTGCGAGCCCGATCCGGCCGGCTCGTGGTCGCCATCGATGGGCCAAGTTCCAGCGGCAAGAGCACGGTCGGAGCCGAGGCTGCCAGGCGTCTGCGCTACCGCTTCTGCGACACAGGGCTGCTATATCGCGCCGTGACCTGGCTGGCCCTGGCGCGCGGCGTTTCCACGGCCGACGTGGCGGGCGTCGTCCGGCTGGTCGAGGAGGTCACGCTCGTCGCCGACTCGCGCCGCCGCCTGCGACGCGTGGAGGCCGGCGGCCGAGACGTCACCGCCGCGGTCCGCGGGGCGGCAGTCGACCGGGCCGTGTCGGACTACTCGAAAGTGCCGGAGTTGCGAACGGCGCTCGTGCCGAGGCAGCGGGACCTGGTCGGCGAGGGAGGGATCATCATGGCCGGCCGCGACATAGGGACGGTCATCCTTCCCGACGCGGATGTGAAGATCTACCTGGACGCATCGGCCGAGGAGCGGGCGCGCCGGCGAGCCGTTCAGCGGAGGACCACCGACCCAACCGCGGTGGCTCGGATCCTCGAGGAGCTGCGGCGGCGGGATTCGATCGACTCGAACCGCAAGACGGCGCCGCTGCGGGCCGCTCCCGACGCCCTCATCCTCGGGACCGACGGCAACACCTTCGAGGAGACGGTCGGGGCCGTGTTCAGAGCGATCCGTGCCGCCGAGAGAGCGGGCCGTGGCCGGTAGGAAGCTCCCTTTCTTCCCGCGATTTACCGGCGCGTCCCTGCGCCTCCTGGCCGCCTGCACGGCGCGGGTCACGGTCGAAGGGCTGGAGAATCTCCCCGCATCCGGCCCGGCCCTGGTTGTCTGCAACCACGCCTCCAATGCGGACGGGATGCTGCTGATGGCCTATGTCGTCCCGGCGATGGGCCGGCCGATGGGCTGGCTGGGCAAGGAAGAGGCGCTGCGCTGGCCGTTCTTCGGCTGGGCGATGCGCCAGAACGGAGTATTCGGCATCCGTCGCGGCGCAGGCGACCTGGAGGCCTTCAGGCTGGCCCGGGCGGTCCTCGACGAGGGACGCGTGCTCGCGGTCTTCCCGGAGGGCACCCGATCACCGGACGGCGCCCTCCAGGAGGCCAAGGAGGGGGCGACCGTTCTCGCCGTTCGAAGCGGGGCCCCCATCCTGCCGATCGCGATCGCCGGCTCGCACCGCTTCTGGCCCAGGGGCAGACTCCTGCCCCGGTTCGGCCGGCGGATGGCCGTCAGGGTGGGGGAGACGTTCACGCTGTCGATTCCCAGGGGCGGCGACCGCCACGAGTCGCTGCGGCTCGCCACCGCCGAGCTGATGCGGCACGTCGCCGAGCTGCTGCCGCCCGAACAGAGGGGTGCCTACGCTGAGACGGCGGAGGCGGCCAGTCGTTCGTAATGGCTTCCGGTGGGATACTGAAGCGCAATGGGTAACGTTCGAGAGGTCCGAATCGCGCGCCGGACCGGATTCTGTTACGGGGTGCGCGAGGCGATCGACAAGGCGAAGGAAGCCGCCGCGGCCGGCAAGCCCACGCACACGCTGGGCCAGGTCGTCCACAACGAGGGCGTGATCGCGGCGCTCCAGGCCCAGGGCATCCACACCGTCGAGTCGCTCGACCAGGTCGACGGGGGGGCGGCCGTGGTCATACGCGCCCATGGCGTGCGCCCGGACGTGCTGGCGCGGGCTGAGGCGCGTGGGCTCGAAGTCATCGACGGCACCTGCACCTGGGTGATACAGGAGCAGCGCGAGATCAAGCGGCTCATCGAGGAGGGCTACACGATCGTCCTGCTCGGCACGCCTCACCACCCGGAGGTCGTGGGCCTCCTCGGCTTCGCCCCGGACTCGATCGTCGTAGACGAAGAGGAGGACTGGGAGGCCATTCCCCGGCGCAAGAAGATGGCCCTGCTGAGCCAGAGCACCCAGCCGCCCTGGAAGTTCGAGAAGCTCGCGGCATTCATGGTCGGCCGATGCCACGAGCTCAAGATCGTCAACACCGTCTGCCCTGTCACGATCCGGCGGCAGGACGACACCGTCGAGACGGCCCGGGAGGTCGACTTGATGGTCGTGGTTGGCGGACGATCGAGCGCCAACACCAAGGAGCTGACCCGCCTGTGCGGCATCGTCGGCACGCGGGCGATCCAGATCGAGGGCGAGAACGACCTCACCGATCCGGGCGTCTTCGGCGACGCGGCGGTTGTCGGGGTGACCGGTGGGACGTCCACGCCAATCGAGGACCTGCGCTGCGTCGCCGAGAGGATCCTGACCCTGGCCGGCACGCCCGAAGCCGCTGCCGGCGCCGCAGACCTGGCGACGGCTGCCCTTGCGGTGGCCGCGACACCGGCCGGGCGCACCACGTCTCTGCCCGAGATAGTGGCCGTCTAGGCTAGGCCCGCGGCCCGGACCGCCGGCGTGACGCCTGAAAGACCTTCGACCCGGCCCGCGGCCCGGACCGCCGGCGTGGCATCTGAAAGACCTTCGAACTGGCCCGCGGCCCAGACCGCCGGCGCGGCGCGACATTGCCTGCGCCGTGGCCGTGGCCCCGATTCCCCTCCAACTCGGGCGCTGCGGCGCGTCGAGACGGAGTCGGCGCTGTCAACAGGTGCGGCCGGGGCGGCGGTCCGGCGGGCCGGCGGGTCGGCGGGTCGGCGGGCCGGCGGGCAGGCATGGTGTCGGTCTTGCCCAGATCCAGGCACAGATGGCGCGACATGACCCTGCAACCGGGGCCGCTGCTCATCTGGTGAGCACAACTGCCCATGGTGCGGCGGGCGCCATCGCTGAGGTGCCGGATGCGCTCCCCCGGTGAGCAATCTCGACCGGTTATGGCCGTCGGGGACTGGCAGGTGTCGAGAGTGGTGGCCGATCCGAGCAAGATCGACGTCCCGATGGCTTCCCCCGCGAGGCGAATGTCGGATGTGCTCAACGGGTGAGCAGCGAAGCCCACACCGGGCCTGGCCGGGGCCCCGATTCCTCTCCAACTCGGGCGCGGCGGCGCGATCGGCCATAATCCACGGGTGAACCCACTTCCCATCGTGGCCGTTGTCGGCCGCCCCAACGTCGGTAAGAGCACGCTGTTCAACCGGATCGTCGGCCACCGGACGGCGATCGTCGAGGACCGCGCCCGGACGACCCGCGACCGCATCTACGGCGACGCCGAATGGAACGGCCGCCGCTTCATCGTGGTCGACACCGGCGGCCTCGAGATTCGTCCGGGTGACCCGATCGAGGCGAAGGTCCAGGAGCAGGCGCGACTGGCCATCGGCGAGGCCGACGTCATCGTCCTGGTCGTGGACACGATCACGGGCCCCACGCCGGCGGACCTCGAAGCGGCCGATCTCCTTCGGATGGCGAAGGCGCCGGTCCTGGTGGCCGCCAACAAGTCCGACAACGACAAGCGCGAGCTGGAAGCGGCCGAGTTCTACTCCCTGGGCTGGGAGGAGACCCATCCGATCAGCGCCGCACACGGCCGCGGCGTGGCGGATCTGCTCGACGCGATCGTATGGTCGCTGCCGCCCGAGAGCGACCAGGAGATTGAGCGCAAGCGGCGCCTGGCGGAGGCCGACGAGTGGGCCCGCGACATGGCCGCCGGCCGCCTGTCGCGCGTCCTCGAAGGAGATGAGGAAGCGATCGAGCTGGCGGCAGAAGGCGGGTCGGACCTGCCGCTGGAGTTCGAGGAGGACGAGCGGCCCGTCTCGATCGCCCTGGTCGGGCGGCCGAACGTCGGCAAGTCGAGCCTGTTGAACGCGTTGCTGGGCGAGGATCGCGCCATCGTCAGCGAGATACCCGGCACCACGCGAGACGCGATAGACACCCACCTCCAGTGGGGCCACAGCGACGTCGTCCTGATCGACACGGCCGGCATCAAGAGGCCCGGGAAGGTGGCCGGCGGCATGGCCGCCGAGCGCTATTCGACGCTGCGCGCTCTCAAAGCCGTCGAGCGGGCCGACGTCGCCGTCCTGGTCGTCGATGCCTTCGAAGGCCTGACCGCCCAGGATGCCCATGTCGCCGGGTTCGTCGCGGAGGAGGGCCGCGGCCTGGTCATCGCCCTGAACAAGTGGGACCTCGTGGCGGAGAAGACGGGACGCACCTTCGACGAGTACGTCTCCTCCATGCGCGGCGAGGTGCCGTTCCTCGACTTCGCGCCGTTCGTCTCGATCAGCGCCCTGACCGGCCAACGCGTGGGGCGAGTCCTCGAGCTGGCAGTCGATGTCTGGGGCGAGCGTCGCAAGCGGATCCCGACCCCGGAGCTCAATCGCGTCATCCGCGCGGCATCGATGCGCCAGCCGCCCCCGGCCGGCAAGCTCGGCCCGCCCAAGATCTTCTACGCGACCCAGGTCGCGGTAGCACCGCCGACCTTCGTCTTCTTCGCCCGCCACGCCGCCCAGGTCCACTTCAGCTATCGACGCTTCCTGGAGAACCAGCTTCGGTCCGAGTTCGGCTTCGACGGGACGCCGGTCCGGCTCGTCTTCCGCGAGCGGGCGAGCGGCCGGGAGTCCCATCCCGATGGCCCCGGCAGGGCTGGAAGCGGTTCGTCGAGGCCGCGGACAGGAGGCTCCACGCGGGATGCGTCGCGCACGGCCGCGACCGGCCGGAGCGTGCGAAAGGGTACGAGCAACTCCAAGCGAAGCACGGGCGGCCGGCGAAACCCCCAGGGCTGAGCTCGACCGGGACGGCGGGCCGGCGGGACGGCGGGCCGGCGGACGATGGGGCGCGCGGCGACCCAGCGATCGGGTGACACGGCCCGTCGAGGCGCCGGGGTTCACGAGAGTTCACGCAGGGGGGCGCTGTACGGGTCTGCTATCCTGTCGCTCGTCGGGGCGTGGCGCAGCCTGGTAGCGCACCTGAATGGGGTTCAGGAGGCCGAGCGTTCGAATCGCTCCGCCCCGACCATGAACTGAGCGTGAAAAGACCCCCGGACGCCTAGCCGGGGGTCTTTCCTTTTGCTCCGTACCCCAATTCGTACCCCTTTGTAGCTCAACCTCCGTCCGACCGTCCCCTCAGAGGCAGTATCTGGCGACAAGGAGAGTTCCTCTGGACTGTCCAGAGTCTTGTTTCCGCGGCCGAGCGCTCTTTGGATGTCGAGGTCCCGTGTCCTGAGGCCCACCTCGGCCTCCTCGCACTCTCGATGCAACGTCAACGGACGGACGTCCAAGTCGACGGCGGGTGAGGAACGGCGTGACTTTACCCATTTGCCGGGGGCTCCGGCGGCCGGCACTCCGGCCCGCCAGTCCTCTACCTTGGCGCGACGATCCGGCATACAGGGACGGCGGGTTCGAATCTCCTCGCCACGACCATCCCGACACGATCCAGCTCTATGAAAGGGAGCCCGCGGTCAAGCTGGGTTCCTCGCATCTGATGGCGGTCCAGGCCAGCCTCACGGACCCTCGGATGGTGGACGGGATCGAGCAGCGCTCATCTCTCTATGGCCTTCTCAAGTTCCGAAGGACAAGGTCAGATGGGAGGCTGCGCCGGCGGCCCAATTCGATGCAGGGT